>NZ_SSTC01000010.1 GCF_004801855.1 Pseudomonas sp. A-1
ACCGGCGCCGCGGTCGGCGCCGGCCTGGGCGCCGCCGCCGGCGGCGCGGTGACCGCCAAGAAGGGCCGCAAGACCGAGGCAGCCGTAGGCAGCGGCCTTGGCGCGGCCGGCGGCTCGCTGCTCGGCAACACCATCGGCGGCAGCACCGGCGGCGCCATCGGCGCAGGCCTCGGCGGCGCGGCCGGCGGCGCTCTCGGCAACAAGATGGGCCGTTGAGCAACGCCCCGGGCTCATCGCCCGACGCCACAAGCCGTGTGAAAGCCCCGAAGGGCTGACCACCAGCAAACGCCCCGACCGAGTTCGGGGCGTTTGTCATTGCGCTCCCCTGAACGACTGCGAACCCGTGCTGCCACGGGGCGGCGAGCCGGCATGACGGCGAAACTCCGCCTAGCCTTCTTCTCTATGCCCAACCGCCAAGCCCCTCGAGCCGGCTCCCTGTGCTCGCCAAGGACGCTTCCGTCATGCGCTCCCCGCCTCCGTTGCCATCGCCCCGCTCCACCCCCAGCTCCTGGCTGCGCTGGCTGCCCGGCCTGCTGATGCTCAGGCAATACCAGCCGGAATGGCTGCCCAAGGACCTGGCCGCCGGCCTGGTGCTGACCTCGATGCTGGTGCCGGTCGGCATCGCCTACGCCGAGGCCTCCGGGGTGCCGGGCATCTACGGCCTGTACGCCACCATTGTGCCGCTGCTGGCCTACGCCCTGTTCGGCCCCAGCCGCATCCTGGTGCTCGGCCCCGACTCCTCGCTGGCCGCGCCCATCCTCGCCGTGGTGCTGCCGCTCTCCGGCGGCGACCCGATGCGCGCCATCACCCTGGCCAGCATGATGGCGGTGGTCTCCGGCGTGGTGTGCATCGCCGTCGGTCTGCTGCGCCTGGGCTTCATCACCGAGCTGCTGTCCAAGCCGATCCGCTACGGCTACATGAACGGCATCGCCCTGGTCGTGCTGATCGCCCAGACGCCCAAGCTGTTCGGCATTTCCATCGAGGGCGAAGGCCCCCTGCTCGACCTCTGGCACCTGGTCGAAGCCATCGCCGCCGGCCAGGCCAACTGGTACAGCTTTGCCGTCGGCGGCGGCAGCCTGGCGCTGATCCTGCTGCTCAAGCCGTTCAAGCAGCTGCCGGGCATCCTCATCGTGGTGATCCTCGCCACCGTGGCGGTCGGCCTCCTCGATCTCGACAAGCACGGCGTCAAGGTGCTGGGTGACCTGCCCCAGGGCCTGCCCAGCTTCGTCCTGCCCTGGCTCAGCGGCGTGGACATCGCCACCGTGGTGCTCGGCGGCTGCGCCGTGGCCATCGTCTCCTTCGCCGACACCAGCGTGCTGTCGCGCACCTACGCCGCGCGCACGCAAACCCCGGTCGATCCCAACCAGGAGATGGTCGGCCTGGGGGCCGCCAACCTCGCCGCCGGGCTGTTCCAGGGCTTCCCGATCAGCAGCAGCTCCTCGCGCACGCCGGTGGCCGAGGCGGCCGGCTCGCAGACCCAGCTGACCGGCGTGGTCGGCGCCCTCGCCGTGGCGGCGCTGCTTCTGGTCGCTCCGCAGCTGATGCGCTACCTGCCGAGCAGCGCCCTGGCCGCGGTGGTGATCGCCGCGGTGCTCGGCCTGTTCGAGTTCGCCGATCTCAAGCGGATCTTTCGCATCCAGCGCTGGGAGTTCTGGCTATCGATGGCCTGCTTCGCCGGAGTCGCCGTGTTCGGCGCCATTCCCGGCATCTGCCTGGCCGTGGGGATCGCCGTACTCGAGTACCTGTGGGACGGCTGGCGCCCGCACTACGCCATCCTCGGCCGGGTCACCGGCATCCGCGGCTATCACGACGTCAAGCGCTATCCGGAAGCCCGCCGCGTACCTGGCCTGGTGCTGTTCCGCTGGGACGCGCCGCTGTTCTTCGCCAACGCCGAGCTGTTCCGCGAGTGCCTGATGGAGGCCATCAAGGAGTCGCCCACCGCGGTAAGGCGGGTGGTAGTGACCGCCGAGCCGGTCACCAGCATCGACGTCACCTCAGCCGACATGCTCGCCGAGCTGTGCCAGACGCTGCGCGAGCGCCGCATCGAACTGCACTTCGCCGAGATGAAGGACCCGGTCAAGGACAAGTTCAAGCGCTTCGGGCTGCTGGAAGTGTTCGGCGACAACGTCTTCCAGCCCACCGTGGGCGCCGGCGTGGACGACTATCTGGCCGATCACGGGGTGGACTGGACGCCCTGAACCGGCACGCCTGCGCGCATCCTGCCGGCGTGGCAGGGCCGATCGTCAGCCGCGTGGCGTGGCTGCT
Organism: Pseudomonas sp. A-1; assembly: GCF_004801855.1. Lineage (GTDB taxonomy): Bacteria > Pseudomonadota > Gammaproteobacteria > Pseudomonadales > Pseudomonadaceae > Geopseudomonas. The sequence goes on from NZ_SSTC01000010.1 coordinate 2,266, forward strand.
GGCATTGTCGCCAGCCCTCTCTACGCTTGCTCTTCATCAGCTCCACGCGAAGAGGGGATCTCGATGTCCAGGCGAAAACTCGGCGTTCATTCCGAAGCCGGCAAGCTGCACAAGGTGATGGTCTGCTCGCCGGGCCTGGCGCACCTGCGCCTGACCCCGAACAACTGCGACGAACTGCTGTTCGACGACGTGATCTGGGTGTCCCAGGCCAAGCGCGACCACTTCGACTTCGCCGCCAAGATGCAGGACCGCGGCGTCGAAGTGGTGGAGATGCACAACCTGCTGGCAGAAACCCTGCAGGACAAGGAGGCGCTGAAGTGGATCCTCGACCGCAAGCTGTCGGCCAACCAGGTCGGCGTCGGTTTCGGCGAGGAAATGCGCAGCTGGCTGGAAGGCCTGGAAGCCCGCCAGCTGGCCGACTTCCTGATCGGCGGCGTCTCGGCCGCCGACCTGCAGAAGGGCCTCGGCGCCAGCAGCGTGGTGAAGATGCTCTGCGACTTCCTCGGCCACACCAGCTTCATCCTGCCGCCGCTGCCCAACACCCAGTTCACCCGCGACACCACCTGCTGGATCTACGGCGGGGTGACCCTCAACCCGATGTACTGGCCGGCGCGCCGCCAGGAAACCCTGCTGACCACGGCGATCTACCGGTTCCACCCGGACTTCGCCAAGGCCGAGTTCGACATCTGGTGGGGCAACCCGGACGAGGACCATGGCGCCGCCACGCTGGAGGGCGGCGACGTGATGCCGGTGGGCAACGGCGTGGTGCTGATCGGCATGGGCGAGCGCACCTCGCGCCAGGCCATCGGCCAGGTGGCCCAGGCGCTGTTCGCCAAGGGCGCGGCCCAGCGGGTGGTGGTCACCGGCATGCCCAGGTCGCGCGCCGCCATGCACCTGGACACCGTGTTCACCTTCTGCGACCGCGACCTGGTCACCGTCTTCCCCGAAGTGGTCAACCAGATCGTGCCGTTCAGCATCCGCCCCGACCCCGGCAAGCCGGGCGGGATGGATATCCGCCGCGAGGACCGGCACTTCATCGCGGTGGTCGCCGAGGCCCTCGGCCTCAAGCAGCTGCGCGTGGTCGAGACCGGCGGCGACGCCTACGAGGCCGAACGCGAGCAGTGGGACGACGGCAACAACGTGGTCTGCCTGTCCCCCGGCGTGGTGGTCGGCTACGACCGCAACACCTATACCAACACCCTGCTGCGCAAGGCCGGGGTGGAGGTGGTCACCATCAGCGCCAGCGAACTGGGCCGCGGCCGCGGCGGCGGCCACTGCATGACCTGCCCGATCATCCGCGACGCGGTCGACTACTGAGGGAGCGGCGTGGCGGCCCCCGCCGGCCGCCGCGCCACTCCGAGCCCCTACCGGTCCTCTCCCGCTTTCTCACGAGGTGATCCGTCATGGCGTTCAACATGCACAACCGCCACCTGCTCAGCCTGATGCACCACAGCAGCCGCGAGCTGCGCTACCTGCTGGACCTGTCGCGCGATCTGAAGCGCGCCAAGTACACCGGCACCGAACAGCAGCACCTCAGGCGCAAGAACATCGCGCTGATCTTCGAGAAGACCTCGACCCGCACCCGCTGCGCCTTCGAGGTGGCCGCCTACGACCAGGGCGCCAACGTCACCTACATCGACCCCACCTCCTCGCAGATCGGCCACAAGGAGAGCATGAAGGATACCGCCCGCGTGCTGGGGCGCATGTACGATGCCATCGAGTACCGCGGCTTCAGGCAGGAAATCGTCGAGGAACTGGCGCAGTACGCCGGCGTTCCGGTGTTCAACGGCCTGACCGACGAATACCACCCGACCCAGATGCTCGCCGACGTGCTGACCATGCGCGAGCACAGCGACAAGCCGCTGCACGACATCAGCTACGCCTACCTGGGCGATGCGCGCAACAACATGGGCAACTCGCTGCTGCTGATCGGCGCCAAGCTGGGCATGGACGTGCGCATCGCCGCGCCCAGGGCGCTGTGGCCGAGCGACGAGCACGTCGCCGCCTGCCGCCGGTTCGCCGAGGAGACCGGCGCCCGCATCACGCTCACCGAAGATGCCAAAGCTGCGGTCAAGGGCGTGGACTTCGTGCATACCGACGTCTGGGTGTCGATGGGCGAGCCGGTGGAAGCCTGGGGCGAGCGCATCAAGCTGCTGCTGCCCTACCAGGTCAGCGCGGAGCTGATGAGGGCCGCCGGCAACCCGCGGGTCAAGTTCATGCACTGCCTGCCGGCCTTCCACAACAGCGAGACCAAGGTCGGCAAGCAGATCGCCGCGCAGTACCCGCAGCTGGCCAACGGCATCGAGGTGACCGAGGACGTCTTCGAGTCGCCCTGGTGCATCGCCTTCGAGCAGGCGGAGAACCGCATGCATACCATCAAGGCGATCCTGGTCGCGACCCTGGCCGACGTCTGAGAGGAGAAGCCGCATGCGACTAGTCATCGCCCTGGGCGGCAACGCCCTGCTGCGTCGCGGCGAGGCCATGACCGCGGAGAACCAGCGCGACAACGTGCGCATCGCCTGCACGCAGATCGCCAGGGTGGCCACCGGCAACCAGCTGGTGATCGCCCACGGCAACGGCCCGCAGGTCGGCCTGCTGGCCCTGCAGGGCGCGGCCTACGATGCCGCCAACCCCTACCCGCTCGACGTGCTCGGCGCCGAGACCGAAGGCATGATCGGCTACATGATCGAGCAGGAACTGGGCAACCTGCTGCCGGCCGAGGTGCCCTTCGCCACCATCCTCACCCAGGTGGTGGTGGACGGCGCTGACCCGGCCTTCCACAAGCCGAGCAAGCCGATCGGGCCGGTCTACTCGAAGGAGGAAGCCGAGCGCCTGGCCCGCGACAAGGGCTGGAGCATCGCCCCCGATGGCGACAAGTTCCGCCGCGTGGTGCCCAGCCCGCGCCCGCAGCGGATCATCGAGATCCGCCCGATCCAATGGCTGCTGGAGAAGGGCTCGGTGGTGATCTGCGCCGGCGGCGGCGGCATCCCGACCCTGTACCGGGACGGCAAGCTGCACGGTGTGGAGGCGGTGATCGACAAGGACCTCTGCTCGGCCCTGCTGGCCCGGCAGCTGGACTGCGACCTGCTGGTGATCGCCACCGACGTCGACGCGGCCTATGTCGACTGGGGCCAGCCGACCCAGAAGGCCATCGCCGAGGCCCATCCGGACGAGCTGGAGCGCCTCGGCTTCGCCGCCGGCTCCATGGGGCCCAAGGTGCAGGCCGCCTGCGAGTTCGCCCGCCTCACCGGCCGGGTAGCGGTGATCGGCTCGCTGGCCCAGATCGAGCCCATCGTCCAGGGCCGCGCCGGCACCCGCGTCAGCACCGAGCACGCCGGCGTGACGTTCCGCTGAGCGTCAGTGCACGAAGAAGGCCCGCCGGCATCAGCCCGCGGGCCTTTTCCGTCTCACGCCGGCGCCTCAGAAACGCTCGTCGACCAGCCGGAACGGATAGGACGCGCCCTGGTAATGGCCGACCTTGCGCTTGGGCAGCTTGACCTTCTCTTCCTGGGTGATGTCCTTGTAGGGAACGTGCTGGAGCAGGTGGCTGATGATGTTCAGGCGCACCCGGCGCTTCTCCTCGGAGCGGGCCACGTACCAAGGCGCCCAGGAGGTGTCGGTGGCGGCGAACATCTCGTCGCGGGCACGGGTGTAGTCGTCCCAGCGGCTGAACGACTTGAGGTCCATGGGCGACAGTTTCCAGATCTTGCGCCCGTCGTGGATGCGGTCGGCGAGGCGGCGCTCCTGCTCCTCGGCGCTGACCTCCAGCCAGTACTTGATGAGGATGATCCCGGACTCGATCATCATCTTCTCGAACAGCGGGACGACGTTGAGGAAGCGTTGCGCCTGCTCCTCGCTGCAGAAGCCCATCACCCGCTCGACGCCGGCGCGGTTGTACCAGCTGCGGTCGAAGATCACCACCTCGCCGGCCGCCGGCAGGTGCGCCAGGTAACGCTGGCCGTACATCTGGGTCTTTTCCCGGTCGCTGGGCGCCGGCAGCGCCACCACACGGAACACCCGCGGACTGACCCGCTCGGTGAGCGCCTTGATCGTGCCGCCCTTGCCGGCACCATCACGCCCCTCGAAGACGATGCAGACCTTGAGGCCCTTGGCCACCACCCACTGCTGCAGCCTGACCAGCTCGACATGAAGCTTGCGCAGCTCTTCCTCGTATTCCTTGCGACCCAGTCTTTCCCGCTCCGCCGGGATAGACGCCGCATCCTTCTTCTTGCCCTTGGCCATTCTCTCCGCCCCTTCAGCTTGAACTTTCCTCTAAACGCTAGCTGATGGATCGGCGGCTGCACGGGGCCGGCGACAGGCGCCGATCGCGGATGCCCGGCAGCGCAAACCGATGGGCCGCCAGGCAGCCCATCGGGAGAAGGCGGATCAGAGCACGGCCAGCGCCGCCGCGTAATCCGGCTCGTCGGCGATCTCGGCGACCAGTTCGCGGTGCAGGACCTTGTCGTGCTCGTCGAGCACCACCACGGCACGGGCGGCCAGGCCGGCCAGCGGGCCTTCGGCGATGGCCACGCCGTAGTCCTCGAGGAATTCGCGGCCACGCAGCATGGACAGGTTGACCACGTTGTCCAGGCCTTCGCTGGCGCAGAAGCGCTTCTGGGCGAACGGCAGGTCGGCGGAGACGCACAGCACCACGGTGTTGTCCAGGTTGCCCGCCTCCTGGTTGAACTTGCGCACCGAGGTGGCGCAGGTGGGAGTGTCCACGCTCGGGAAGATGTTGAGCACCTTACGCTTGCCGGCGAAGTCGGCCAGGGTGCGGTCGGACAGATCGGAGCCCACCAGGCGGAAGGCCGGGGCCTGGCTGCCGACCTGCGGCAGGTTGCCGTCGACACGTACCGGGTTGCCTTTGAGGGTCACTTGGGACATTGCTTTTATCCTTTATCTTCAAAGAGTTAAGCGCGGAACCTGAAGTGCCGCACGAGAATTCATACCTCACCCCGGCGCGCCGGCGGTGTGCCGGCAAAGCCTAGCACGCGGCAGCGCAGGCAAATCCATGCAGTTTGCGCAGGTACCGGCGGTGGCCGCCCGCACGCCGGATCGGCTAGCATCGCCGCCGTACACCTCGCACGGAACCCGCACCGCATGAAACTTGTTTCCTTCAATATCAATGGCTTGCGCGCACGACCTCATCAACTGGCTGAACTGATCGAGCGCCACCAGCCGGACATCATCGGCCTGCAGGAAACCAAGGTGGCGGACGAGCAGTTCCCCCGTGCCGAAGTCGAGGCGCTGGGCTACCACGTCGAGTACCACGGCCAGAAGGGTCACTACGGCGTCGCCCTGATGTCGCGCCAGGCGCCGCAGAACCTGGTCAAGGGCTTCCCGTGGGATGGCGAGGAATCGCAGCGCCGCTTCATCGGCGCCACCTTCCTCGACGCACAGGGCCAGCCGCTGCACGTGTTCAACGGCTACTTCCCGCAGGGCGAGAGCCGCAGCCACGCGGTCAAGTTCCCGGCCAAGACGCAGTTCTACGCCGACCTGCAGCGCCTGCTGGAGGAACAGTTCAGCCCCGAGCAGGCCCTGGTGGTGATGGGCGACTTCAACATTTCGCCGAAGGATCTCGATATCGGCATAGGTGCGGAAAACGCCAGGCGCTGGCTGCGCAGCGGCAAGTGCAGCTTCCTGCCCGAGGAGCGCGAGTGGATGGAGCGCCTGTACGCCTGGGGCCTGGTCGACAGCTTCCGCGCCCTGCACCCGCAGGTGAACGACCGCTTCAGCTGGTTCGACTACCGCAGCCGCGGCTTCGAGGACCAGCCCAAGCGCGGCCTGCGCATCGACCTGATCATGACCTCGGCCGGCCTGACCCCGCGCCTCAAGGCAGCCGGCATCGACTACGACCTGCGCGGCATGGAAAAGCCCTCCGACCACGCGCCGGTGTGGCTCGAGCTGATGTGACGCAGTTCACGCTCATTCCGCCACCGCGTAACAGAACGGTCATCGTACTGACTTAATCTGCGCGGCATTCCAGACCTGACCAACAAGGTTTCCTGCCGCCATGTCGTGCTTCTCCCGCCCGTTCACTTCTCCAGCCCGCCTGCTGTTCGGCGGGCTGCTGGCCCTGTCCCTGCCGGCCACCAGCCTCGCCGCCCTGCCACTGCCCGCCGACGGCAAGGCGGCCCTGCACATGCAGGGCTCCAACACCATCGGCGACAAGCTGGGGCCGGCGCTGGTGAGCGGCCTGCTGGAGAAGGAAGGCTTCAGCAAGGTCCGCATCGAGAACAGCGGCGAGAACGAGCAGCGCGTCACCGGCTTCGATGCCAAGGGCCGTCTGGTCAGCATCGAGGTGGCCGCCCACGGCTCGGGCACCGGCTTCGTCGCCCTGGGTAACGACAGCGCCGAACTGGCCGCCTCGTCGCGTCCGATCAAGGACAGCGAGGCCGCCAGCCTCGCCAGCCTCGGCGACCTGAAGAGCCCCGAGGGCGAGCAGGTGATCGCCATCGACGGCCTGGCGGTGATCCTCCATCCGTCCAACCCGCTGGCCGCCCTGTCGGTGGCGCAGCTGGCCCGGGTGTTCGCCGGCGAGGTGAAGACCTGGGAGGAACTGGGCGGCCGCGGCGGCGCGATCCACCTGTACGCCCGCGACGACAACTCCGGCACCTGGGACACCTTCAAGGAGCTGGTGCTGGCCAGCCAGGGCAAGAGCCTGGCCGCCGGCGCCCAGCGCTTCGAGTCGAGCGTCAAGCTGTCCGACGCGGTCAGCCAGGACCCGCAGGGCATCGGCTTCATCGGCCTGCCCTACATCCGCCAGGCCAAGCCACTGGCGATCAGCGCCGGCGACTCGCAGCCGATGCTGCCGAGCACCGAACTGGTGGCCACCGAAGACTACCCGCTGTCGCGGCGCCTGTTCCTCTACATGAAGCCGGGCGAAGGCAACCCCTGGGCCCAGGAGCTGGTGCGCTTCGCCCACAGCCCGCGCGGCCAGGAAATCGTCGCCCAGAGCGGCTTCATCGCCCAGACCGTCAAGGCCATGAAGGTCGAGGCCCATGGCGAGATGCCGGACAGCTACCGCGAACTGGTGAGCAACGCCCAGCGCCTGGCGGTCAACTTCCGCTTCGCCGAGGGCAGCGCCGAGCTCGACAACAAGGCGCTGCGCGACCTGCGCCGGGTGCTGCGCTATCTGCGCGACAACGACAAGCTGATGAGCCAGGTGGCGCTGGTCGGCTTCGGCGATCCGAAGCACGAGGACCGCGACCGCACCCTGCTGCTGTCCAAGCTGCGCGCCATGGCCGTACAGCGCGAGCTGGTCAAGGGCGGCGTGCTGGTGCGCTCGATCGACGGCCTGGGCGACGCCCTGCCGGTGGCCGCCAACGACGGCGAGGACGGCCGCCGCAAGAACCGCCGCGTGGAAGTCTGGGTGTACTGATCGCTGCTGCGCCGCAGAGGCCGCTGCCACCGCCGGTGCCAGCGGCCTCTTTCCGTCCGGCTGACATGACCGGCCGGGGCGGCCGCGCTACACTGCGCGCCCCGCAAGCATCCCGAGGAGTCCCCCGATGGCCATCGCCATGGCTCGCCATATCCTGGTCAAGACCGCCGCCGAGGCCGAGCAGCTCAAGCTGCGCCTGGCCAAGGGCGAGGACTTCGCCACCCTGGCGCGACGCCACTCGTTCTGCCCCTCGCGCAAGCGCGGCGGCGACCTCGGCGAGATCCGCCCGGGGCAGATGGTCAAGCCGTTCGAGAACGTGGTGTTCCGCAAGCCGCTGCACCAGGTGCAGGGACCGCTGAAGACCCAGTTCGGCTGGCACCTGGTGCTGGTGTACTTCCGCAGCTGAAACGACAGGGCCGGAAGCGGTTTCCCGGTTCCGGCCCTGCGCTGTCCCCCCCGCCGCGGCTCAGAAGAACTGCGGCTCTTCTTCCTCGTCCGCCGTCGGCGCCAGGCTCCAGGTCGAGGTATCGTCGGGCCTGGCCTGGCTGCCCTCGCCGTCGCGGTGCAGCTTGAGCTTGAGGCGCACGTTGTTCGCCGAGTCGGCGTTCTTCACCGCTTCCTCCTCGTCGATCGCGCCCTCGTTGACCAGATCGATCAGCGCCTGGTCGAAGGTCTGCATGCCCAGCGGCCGCGACTTCTCCATGACCTCCTTGATCAGACTGAACTCGCCGCGCTTGACCAGATCGCGGATGGTCGCGGTGCCCAGCAGCACCTCCACCGCCGCGCGGCGCTTGCCGTCGACGGTCTTGACCAGGCGCTGGGAAACGAACGCCTTGAGGTTGTTGCCGAGGTCGTTGAGCAGCTGCGGGCGACGTTCCTCGGGGAAGAAGTTGATGATGCGGTCCAGCGCCTGGTTGGCGTTGTTGGCGTGCAGGGTGGAGATAGCCAGGTGTCCGGTCTCGGCGAAGGCCAGGGCGTGCTCCATGGTCTCGCGGTCGCGGATCTCGCCGATCAGGATCACGTCCGGCGCCTGGCGCAGGGTGTTCTTCAGCGCGGCCTGGAAGCTGCGGGTATCCACCCCCACCTCGCGCTGGTTGATGATCGACTTCTTGTGCCGGTGCACGTACTCCACCGGGTCCTCGATGGTGATGATGTGGCCGCTGTGGTTGCGGTTGCGGTGGTCGATCAGCGCCGCCAGCGAAGTCGACTTGCCCGAGCCGGTACCCCCGACGAACAGCACCAGGCCGCGCTTCTCGAGGATCACGTCGAGCAGCACCGGCGGCAGTTTGAGATCCTCGAAGCGCGGGATGTCGAGCTTGATGTTGCGCGCGACTATCGACACCTCGTTGCGCTGCTTGAAGATGTTGACCCGGAAGCGCCCGACGTTGGGCAGCGAGATCGCCAGGTTCATCTCCAGCTCGCGTTCGAAGTCCGCCCGCTGCTCGGCGTCCATCAGTTCGTGGGCAATCTTCGCCACATCGCCGGGTGCCATCACGTCCTTGTTCAGGGCGCGCAGCACTCCGTTGAACTTGGCGCAGGGCGGCGCGCCGGTCGACAGGTAGAGGTCCGATCCATCCTGGCTGGCCAGGATGCGCAGCATTGCCGTGATGTCCATCGAGAAAACCGCCATAACCGATTGATCTGAAAAGGCCATCATTCTGCATCAAGTGAATGCGTGACTCTCGTCACAGATGTCGGGATTGAGAAGCCGTCGATCCTTTGGCGGTATTCGCCGCCGCCCGCCCCGTGCAGAAGCCTGCAGACCCTGCAGTCGACAACCTGCCTGTCGAGCCTTCCGCCGCAAGCGGGCAGGTCATGGAAAGCCCGCGCTTGACGGCCTCCCGGAAAAACCGGAAACCCACTGACCCAGATCAATACCGGGGAAAGTTGGATCCATGCTATGAGTTTGCGCGCGCTGAAAATGCGCCATTCCAACCAGACAAAACAGACGAAAGGGACTTTTATGCAATCACTCAGGCACTCGTCAGCCATTGAAATTGCTAAAGAGCTGGATCAATTCAAGCGAAAGTGGAATCGCATCTCACAGATATTTCAGGAGAACGCCGAACTCTGGCACAAGATTGCACCGCAGCACTTCTCGGGAATGCTCGCCATCACCCCCGCCAAGCCTGGCGATACGCGCCTGTTCGCCACCACGCTGGGCAACAAGGAGTTCGCCATCGGGCTGACTTCCAGAGTGCTCAATGGGGATATCTGCGGCCGAATAACCGCCAGCCTCCTCGATCACACCGGCAAGCCCAAGACCCTCGTCTGCGAGGCATTCATCAATGCGGACGGGCAGATCCTCAGTACCGACGGCGAGAAACTCATCGACATGTACGAGAGTGACTCACCCGGATATCGCCTGCTCGCCGAAATCGTCTATAAGGTCATATCCTTCTGAAGATGCCGCGAAGTAGCGCGCCGCTTCTCCTCGGCCGGTCCGGCGAACCGATAGACAAGGGATTGCATGTCGGTCATGCGGGCTACTTCATCGATTCGGCAGCAGTCCTTTCTTGCTGAAGGATATCTGGCGAGGTGCCGGCCCGCTCCGGGCCGCACCCCGCCTTCCCTGCCTCGCCAGCACATCCGGCTCACGCTACCGCTGCGGCGCAGCCTTGTCTGCTCGGACGCCCCCTATCGGCCCGCGTACAACTGCCGATGCACCTGTGCGACAATTGCGGCATATCAGCCATGCGCAGTACAGCGGGACGGCCGCAGCGACGACGGCTGCAGTGGGCGCCGGTGCCGTTGTCGGATCAGCTTTCGCTGACGACACCCCAAGCCCGTCCCCTGGCACTGCTACTCTGGCCATCGAACAGCTTCGGACTGCCAATGCGCTGACCGATGCCGCCTATGGCATGGATCTTCCATCGCAGAGCGCTGGAAGAATTCGGCGACTCAAGATGAATGAGCTGGTCACGATCCATGAGGCTCTCGGCGACTGGGTGCGGATCTCGCCGTCCACCACCGCTGAGGAGCGGATCATGAAGGCATACATCTCGATCATTTCGCCGTAACGCAAGCTGGCCGCAGCCACTACTCAAGGAAGAGCACAAATGTCCAACCACACCGAAGACCTCGCCCCACTTCTCCTGGACCTTCATGCCCAGATCGTAGGGATGCGCAACGTCCTACATGTCCTCATCGAAACCCATCCTGATCGCCAGAAGGTCGATGCCCTCCTGGCAGATTACCGGCTTCGCATTGAGGCCGTGCTGGGCCCATCAGTCGCCTCGGATGCGGTTATTGAGACCTGCCTGGGTCTAGTTGACGCAATGCGCGCATCTGCCCAGAAAACTCCCTGAGCTTCACGGCATCGTGTTCGGCTGACGCCTGCTCACGAGCCTCGATCATGGGCAGCAGCCTTTCGAAAAGGCGCTCGAGGAACGCCTTGTTCTCCAGCAGGCTGTCCAGATCGATACCGGAATGATCGTTGCTCATACTCCACCTCGATTGGTTGGCAGTTCATCCCGCCGACGCTATGTGACTTGCGCCGGCGGGCAAGGCTGGACCACTCCGCCTGCGCCTCCCTCGCTCCCCTGAAGCGCCGTGAGTCGCACTCTGCACTGGTCCACGCCACTCGGGCAATACCTGCAGCAACACATCGATAGGTTTGAGAATCCATGATCTACGTCAGCATCACGCCAACGGATATCGTGACATAGTTCTTGGTTGCGAACGGATGTTCGTCACGCTTCATGAATCCCGCAAATGGAACTTCAGGGACTACCATGCTGAGCAATAACACCAGGAAAACCGAAACGCAGTCACCCTCTACCCAGCACTCTTCCTCGCTGCTCAAGCGATGGAAGTGGGCATACCGCAAGATCCGCAGCCTTGGCTGCCGCAGCGCATCGTCAGCCTGGCATGCGACCCGCTTCGCACTCTTCGGCAGCAGCGGGCGATTCTTCAGCTCTCGAGGATGGACCAAATTGAAGGTGTCCAGCGACTGACTGCGCTCACCGCGCCTCTACACGACTCATATCAGAAGACATTCACCGATCAGTTCGTTACGACGATAACGAGGTCCTTGTATGTCACTTCATGCCCCGCCATCGTGCGGGGCCTTTTTTGCCCGAACTTGGGGCGTCACCCTTCGCCCTGCAGCTCTTCGCCGGCGCCGAAATCAGGCCCCGGCATATCGCCCGCGGCCCTGCCTATCCTCCCCCAGCCATCGCATCGCCAGCAGGAGACTTCCCGCGCTCAAGGTCGACAGCAGCGCCATCCTCATGGTGCTCAGCATGGTTGCCGTCGCTCCCCAGCCGCTAGCCGGAGCGCGACCTGGCGTTCCCGGAGTCGCGCTACGCCTTCCCGCCCGCGAAGATCGCCGAGCTCATCACCCAGTCGTCGACGACTGATCGCTATTTCAAGCAGGCTCTGGCCAAATTAGGGATTCGGGACCGACCGCAGTACAATGCTCGCCACACCTACGCGACCATGTGCCTGATGAGCGGGATGAGCCCCGCGTTCATCGTGTTCCAGCTCGGGCACAGCGTCCAGATGCTGCTGTCCACCTACGCCCACTGGATCGACTCCACGACCGACTGGCATGAGCTCGACAAGCTCGATACGGAACCGGCCAAGCCCACTGATAAAGCGCCGGATGGTACGAAAGTGGTACAGCTCACAACGACACCCAGCTACAACCCGCGAGATAGAGCCTCTTGATTTCCACCGCTAACATCACCATGCAGTTCGGCGCAAAGCCGCTGTTCGAGAACGTTTCCGTCAAGTTCGGCAACGGCAACCGCTACGGCCTGATCGGCGCCAACGGCTGCGGCAAGTCGACCTTCATGAAGATCCTCGGTGGCGACCTCGAGCCGTCCGCCGGACAGGTCATGCTCGAGCCCAACGTGCGCCTCGGCAAGCTGCGCCAGGACCAGTTCGCCTACGAGGACTGCACGGTGATCGACACCGTGATCATGGGCCACGAGGAACTGTGGCAGGTCAAGGCCGAGCGCGACCGCATCTACTCGCTGCCCGAGATGACCGAAGAAGACGGCATGAAGGTCGCCGACCTCGAGGTGCAGTTCGCCGAGATGGACGGCTACACCGCCGAATCCCGTGCCGGCGAGCTGCTGCTCGGCGTGGGCATTCCGCTGGACCAGCACTTCGGCCCGATGAGCGCCGTGGCGCCCGGCTGGAAGCTGCGCGTGCTGCTGGCCCAGGCGCTGTTCGCCAATCCGGACGTGCTGCTGCTCGACGAGCCGACCAACCACCTGGACATCAACACCATCCGCTGGCTGGAAGGCGTGCTGACCGCGCGCAACTCCACCATGATCATCATTTCCCACGACCGCCACTTCCTGAACAGCGTGTGCACCCACATGGCTGACCTGGACTACGGCGAGCTGCGCCTGTTCCCGGGCAACTACGACGAGTACATGATCGCCGCCACCCAGGCGCGCGAGCGCCTGCTGTCCGACAACGCCAAGAAGAAGGCGCAGATCGCCGAACTGCAGACCTTCGTCAGCCGCTTCTCGGCCAACGCCTCTAAGGCCAAGCAGGCCACCAGCCGCGCCAAGCAGATCGACAAGATCCAGCTGGAAGAGGTCAAGCCGTCCAGCCGCGTCAGCCCGTTCATCCGCTTCGAGCAGACCAAGAAGCTGCACCGCCAGGCGGTGACCCTGGAGCACGTCAGCCAGGGCTTCGACGGCGTGCCGCTGTTCAAGAACCTCTCCATGCAGATCGAGGCCGGCGAGCGCGTGGCCATCATCGGCCCCAACGGCATCGGCAAGACCACCCTGCTGCGCACCCTGGTCGGCGAGATGGCGCCGATGGACGGCGAGGTGAAGTGGACCGAGAGCGCCGAGGTCGGCTACTTCGCCCAGGACCACGCCGACGACTTCGCCGACGATGTCACCCTGTTCGACTGGATGGCCCAGTGGACCCAGGGCGGCGAGCAGCTGGTGCGCGGCACCCTCGGCCGCATGCTGTTCAGCAACGACGAGATCAAGAAGTCGGTGAAGGTGATCTCCGGTGGCGAGCAGGGCCGCATGCTGTTCGGCAAGCTGATCCTCAAGAAGCCCAACGTGCTGGTGATGGACGAACCGACCAACCACCTGGACATGGAATCGATCGAGGCGCTCAACCTGGCGCTGGAGAACTACCCGGGCACGCTGATCTTCGTCAGCCACGACCGCGAGTTCGTCAGCTCCCTGGCTACCCGCATCATCGAGCTGTCGGAGAACGGCGTGACCGACTTCAGCGGCACCTACGACGACTACCTGCGCAGCCAGGGCGTCGCGGCCTGATCTGCCCCCGATGAAAAACGCCCCGCACTTGCGGGGCGTTTTTCATTCTGAACGCTCGCTCAGCCCTGCGCCGTGCTCCAGTCGATCATGCCCAGCTGCCAGGTGGCGAGGATCAGCAGGCCGAAACCGATGCGGTACCAGGCGAATACCGCATAGCTGTGGTTGGCGATGAACTTGAGCAACGCCCGCACCGCCAGCATGGCGAAGATGAACGAGGTGACGAAGCCGAGGGCGAACACCGGCAGGTCGCCGCCGTTCTCGAACAGGGCGCGATGCTTGTAGCCGGAATAGACCGCGGCACCGACCATGGTCGGCATGGCGAGGAAGAAGGAGAACTCGGTGGCCGCCTTGCGCGACAGGCCGAAGATCAGCCCGCCGATGATGGTCGAGGCCGAGCGCGAGGTGCCGGGGATCATCGCCAGGCACTGGGCGCAGCCGATCTTCAGGGCATGCTTCCAGCTCATGTCGTCCACCGCATGCACCTCGATGGCATGCTGACGCTTCTCGGCCCACAGCATGACCAGCCCGCCGATGACCAGCGCGCTGGCCACGGTGATCGGGTTGAACAGCCAGTGTTCGATCAGGTCGGCGAAGGCCACGCCGAGGATCACCGCCGGGAAGAAGGCGATCAGCAGGTTGCAGGTGAACCGCTGCGCCTGGCGCTCGCGCGGCAGGCCGAGCACCACGTCGAAGATGCGCTGGCGGAACTCCCAGACCACGGCGAGGATCGCGCCGAGCTGGATGATGATGTTGAACGCCTTGGCGCGGTCGCCGCCGAAGCCGATCAGGTCCGCGACTATGATCTGGTGACCGGTGCTGGAGATCGGCAGGAACTCGGTCAGTCCCTCGACGATTCCCAGGATCAGCGCCTGGATGGCGGTCCACAATTCCATGCAAGAACTCCCGTCACGCGCCCCTGGCGCGTCCATTTCCGTGATTGATAGCTGCCTGGCCGCAGCCCTGCGCTGCATGGCTGACGGCCGGGCGGCATCCTACCAGAGCGCGATCCGGGGTGCAGGTTCCGGCATCGCGCATTGACCGGAATCAAGGCGAAGTAGCACTTTGCCACTCCGCCCTCGCAGATGACCGACGTCCGTCGCAAATCCGCGCAGCGCATCTGGTCTGCCGATATCCTGCCTGCGCATACTGCGCCCCCGAACCCACGCCCGCCCCGGGCAGCATCCCCTCGTCATGGTGTCATCGCAGTGACTACATTCATGAGCCCCAAGGGAATCGACCTGAGCAGGAAGCCGAACCCCGACCTGATCTGGGATCTTGACGGACTACACGACCGCGCCCAGGCGGAGCGCCTGATCCGGCTGTTCGAGAACCGCCTGTGCATCCATGCCGGCTCGGTGAACCAGCTGTACACCGACTACAGCCTGTACTTCCCCGCCGGTGGCAGCCACAAGATGGTGGTCCAGCCCAGCACCCACGCCATCCTCGACACGATCCACCACATTTCACCGCTGGCGGTGGTCAAGACCGGCCTGTGCGTGCTGCCGGGGCACTTCCAGAACCAGCGGGGCCTGCTGCTGGCCCTCATGGGCAGCAACGGCGAACCGCTGCAGGCGCGCCCGCTCAAGAGCGCCCTGGCCCTGATCATCAGCAGGCTCAAGGCCCGCGGCGAGGCTTTCCTGCCGGTACTGGTCAAGGGCGACCTGCGCGAACTCGACCAGCGCATCCCCTGCCTGCACCTGCACCGCCTGCAGCTGTGCGACCTGCCGCACCTGTCGGCCTTCGAGCGCAACGAACTGCAACGGACCGTGACCGACAAGCTGCTGAAGCTCTGCCGCGAGGCCGACCAGTTGAGCTGCTGAGCGGCTCAGGCCAGCAGCACACCGCCCCAGGCCACCAGCAGGCTGATGCTGACCGCCACGGTCAGCGGCTTGCGCAACGGCTTGTACCAGATCGGCGCCAGCCCCAGGCGCACGGCACGCAGGTCGGCCAGGTACAGGCCGATGAAGGCCAGGATGAACACGGGAATCGCCAGCGCCACCGGCATGCCGAAGGAAACCGCCGCCCAGCCGATCAGCGGCGGTATCACCGACAGGCCCAGCTGCATCTGGGCATTCAGGCTGTCTTCCTCGGCGCGCATCGCCAGGCCCCAGTGGATGGCTCCCATGAAGGCCAGGATCACTGCCGAGTAGTCGAGCAGCGCGGTCAGTACCAGCGGGCGCCAGCCGACCGGGGTGAGCCAGATGCCCAGGGCGCCGCTGATGAACGGGATCAGCCCGGCCAGGCCGAGCAGCCAGGCCAGATGCGGGGGGCGGGTGGCAGTGAAGGGATGCATGTTTTCTCCTTGCGCTCGGCGAATGGCTGGCATGCCGCTGCAACAGCGGACTGTGTTGCACGCATGATACAGATCGGGGCCGGCAAATAGCGCGTTCCTGCGGCCCGGCCGCCCTTGCGGGGGGACTGTATCAATCCTGCAACACCCGCAATTTCCCTGCAGGCCGCGGATTTGCTGGCCCCGAGACCTGAGCGGCTCATTCGGGTGTTTCAGCGGGTTAACACCTTTCCCCGCCGGTTTCCCGCCGTATCCGCCAAGCCACTGATCTGATTGGGTTTTCGAGAACTGGCACGACACCTGCGATACAGACAGCACGCAACAGGGTCTGAACGTGCAGGAAACGCTGCCATGGATCGAAAAGCTTCAAGGATCTCTCGCTCGGCAATGCTGCTGACGATCGCACTGACAGGTGCAGGAACAGTCACTCCTGCGCTCAGCGCCGACGGTGTCATCGTCATCACCCGCGACGTGCAGCCGCGGGTCGCAACCCGAGCCCCGCTGGCTCCCGATCCGAATCCGAACACGGTCAGCGCCAAGGCAGCCATGGGCAATCGCACCATGGCCGCGACCGAGCTGAGCGATGGCGACTTCGCCAGCATCTCCAGCGGTGCGGGCCTGCAGCGCCAGGCGATGCCGAGCGGTCAGCTCCCCGGCCTCGGCGCATCGAGCGGCGAAGCCGGCCGGGGCCTGCCCAACATGCGGGCGGGTCACTCGGGGGGCGTCGGCGCCAGCATCTCCAACCAGGTCAACCGCAGTCTGCAGCAGGGCCTGGCCCCACTGAAAGCCATCACCGGAGATCGCTGACATGCGCCGCATCAGTCTGTTCATCGGCCTCGCCTTGCCGGCTCTGGCTCTGGCCGAGCAGGTTCCTCCGCACAGCCAGGCCCTGATCGAAGACAGCGGACGCAGCTACCAGGGCGTGCTGTCGATCAACCAGGCGGCAGGCGATCAGCATCAGCAGATCAACGCACGCGCCCTGGCTATCGGCAGCGGCGCGTCCGCGACGACCAACTTGCGGCAGCAGCAGGTTCTGGAGAACCCCGATCTTTCCCGGAACATGCAGTCGAGCATCGAGGGCAATGCCTTCAGCAACGGCAACGGCGTACTCGGCGTCAACCAGTCGAGCGGCGCCGGCAGCCAGCAGATCAATTCTTTCCGCACGAGCGTGGGCTCGCCCGTGGAAAGTCTGGACGACAGCATTCTCGCTCAGCAGAGCGTGGTGCTTTCGCAGGACTCAGGAGCAGCTGAGTCGGGGCCGGGAGCCCGGGTCGTCGGTACCGACGACCGGGCCTTCGCCGGCAGCAGTGGTGTAGTTCAGCTGAGCCAGAGCGCTGGGGTGGGCAACCGGACGGTAAACAGCCTCAGCATAAGGGTCATGGATTGACCTGAAACCAACGCAAGTCCAACACGTGTTGCATAAAAAAACTGCAAGGAGAACCACCATGAAAGCATCGATGACCCTGAAACCGCTGGTGTTCGCCATTGCCGCCGCAATGGCCATCTCGGCACAGGCCGGCCAACGCCACCACCATCAGCACCAGTCCTACCTGCTCGACCGCAATGCCGGTGACGCCACCGCCGAGGTGAAACGCGATCAGTACATCGGCCGTGGCACCCACGTGACCGACGAGGGCACCCAGAACAGCGTCGACATGACCGACACCCTGAGCGACAACGAGGGTAACGTCGGCGCCAACATCGCCGCGGGCAGCATGAACCAGCAGGTCAACGACGTGGCCATCGCTACCGCCGACGAAGCCTTCGTGTTCGGCTCGGCACGCGCCGAGATCGACGTCGACCAGGAAAACCGCGACGGCATCGTCAAGTTCAGTGGCTCGAACGCCGTCACCACCAGCGGCTTCGGCAACAACGCCTCCGGCGCCGTCGGCATCAACGTGGCCTCCGGCAACCTCAACCAGCAGGCCAACGCTCTGGCCATCGCCACCGCCCGGGGCTGGTCTGCCACCGCCGAAGTCGAAGGCGATCAGAGCCTGAGCGGCGCCGCCGTGTACAACGAAGCCGCCGGCGTGACCTACACCACCTCGCTCTCGGTCACCAAGGACTCCAGCAAGTCCCACAGCGCGAGCGGCTCCGCGAGCTCGAGCTACGAGTGGGCCAAGGCCAACGACGAAAGCAGCTCGTACTCCAAGAACGCCTCGGGCTCCTTCAGCGCCCATCATGACTCGTCCTCTACCGCCGATCATGACTACAGCGCCAGCCTGGATGCTTCCATCGAGAAGAACCACTCGGGCAGCGCCTCGGCCTCCTGGACCAAGACCCTCGACATCGATGCCGACGCTCATGTGCTGGTGGATGTCGACCGCAACCGCGGACGCGGCCCGGACTTCCACGCCGATGCAGAGGTGGATGTAAGCGTCGACGCCAGCGGCTCCTGGGGCAAGGACTGGCAATCCGAGTCGTCCGGCAGCGTAGTGGCCAGCCTCGACAAGACCTCGTCGTACTCCTCCTCCGAGACCCACGACGTCAACAAGAACTTCGAGTCCGACTTCAGCGCCTCCGAGGAGTCCAGCCACTCGGCCAGCGCCAGCGGCAGCGCCAGCGGTCAGTTCGAGAAGGCCTACGAGGAGGCCAGCAACAGCAGCCTGGCAGCCACGGCTACCTTCACCAAGACTCGCGTGTTCATCGACCCGGTTACCAACACCATCAGCCTGGATAACTCGCTGAACGGTGCCAGCGGCAACCTGGGCGTGAACGTGGCCGCCGGTTCCAACAACCAGCAGCTGAACACCATGACCATCGCCGCCGGCTGCAACGCCTGCAGCAACGGCAACGGCGACCTCTAATCACCATGCACGAAGGGAGCCCTGCGCCCGCAGGGCTCCCCTTCTTTCATAGGGAGGTGTGCAATGCGTCTGGTCATCCTGCCTGTTCTGTGCTGTCTGAGTGGCGCCCTCCAGGCCGCTCAAGTCCCGATGGCCGTCCTCCCGGGCGGCGCACTGGCTTTCAAGCAGGTCGAGAGCATGCGCGAACAGCGCTTCAGCAACCTGGTGGAACAGAAAACCGATTTCAGCTGCGGCGCTGCCGCCCTGGCCACCATCCTGCGCCAGGCCTACCGCTTCGATGTGGACGAGACCTTCGTGATCAACGGCATGCTCCTCGGCGCCGACCACGAACTGGTGCGCAACCAGGGCTTCTCCATGCTGGACATGAAGCGCTACATCGAAAATCTCGGCATGCGCGCCCGCGGCTATCGAATCGAAGCCGATGGACTGGAGCGACTCAAGATACCCGTCGTCGTCCTGCAGGAGATCCGCGGCTACAAGCATTTCGTGGTCCTGCAGCGCACCCAGGATGGATTCGTCTACATCGGCGATCCGGTGCTCGGCCACAAGCGCTACAGCCTCGAAGACTTCACCAAAGGCTGGAACGGCATCGTGTTCGCCGTGATCGGCCCTGAATATGACAGGGCCAACGCCCTGCTGAGTCCCCCGGAGCCCCTCACCGCCCGGAAGCACCTCGATGGCTTCCAGCCGGTCCAGGACGCCGAACTGATGGAGCACGGCTTCATCCAGAGCGATTTTTTCTGATAGCGACGTACTGCAACCCCCTGCCAGTGGCAAGGACATTGGCAGAACGCCTGCGGAGGTCACCATGAAGCTTCATGTCCTACTGGCTGCCAGTTGCATTGCCGCCAGCATCTCGGCTCACGCCAGCAATCCGTTCGAAGCGGTCGAACTGAGCGACCAGGAACTCTCCCAACTGCGCGGCCGTTTCGTGATGCCAGGACGCATCGTTCACTTCGGCGTGACCATGTCCAGCCAGTGGCAGAACGCCAGTGGCCAGGTACTGGGCGGCAGCGTCAGCATGCAGGTCAACGAGAACATGTTTGAGCCGCAGTTCACCGTCTCGCTCCTGACCAACGACAACGGACAGGGCGCACCGACCGCCGGCAACGGCCAGGTCACCGGCGGCGCCGGACTCTCCGAAGTGCAGGGTGTCAGCCAGAGCGTACGGGCTGCCGGCGACTTCAACACCGCCCTCAACGGTGTCTCCATCAACATCAGCCGGGGCAGTTCGGCGCCGACGGCGAGCGGCGGGAGCCAGGGCTTCAGCGGCGTCATCGAAGGCAGCTCCAGCGCCGGCAGCGTGCGCATCAGCCCCAATGCCGGCGGCCTGCAGATCGCGATCCAGGCGCTGGGTCAGGGCAACAGCCTGCAGCAGATGGGCAGCGGCGGCCTGCAGCAGCACACCGTTATCGGTGGATCCAGCAACACGGTCACCAACCTGGCGACCCTGGATGTGGTACTGCGCGATCGCGGCCTGAACAGCGATCAGTTGCAACTCAACTGGAACCAGCTGCGCGACCTACGGCCGGTGGGCTACTGATCTACGCTTGAAGCACCATCCAACCGATAGGGACTTCGCTCATGTCTCGTTCATATCCGCTTCAGATTGCAATAGGTGTCGCTGCCCTTCTTCCATCCACCTTCCTGCATGCAGCTACAGAGGCAGATGTAGCGGCCCTGCAACAGCAACTGCTCGAACTGCGCCAGCGATACGACGCGCAACAGAAAGCCCTGATGGTACTGGAACAGCGCGTGCGCGAAGTGGAAGCGCAGCCTGGGGTCCCCCAGCCCCAGCGCCTGGCACGCTCTCCTTCCTCCGGCACGCAAGCGACAGGCTATGGAGAAAGCCTGCGCGAAGACAACTCGCCATCCCGCAGCGTCGGGGACATCTACGACAAGGCCAGCGGCTTCTTCGGCGAAGGCAGGTTCAGCCTGGAAACCGGCCTGACCTACAGCCACTACGATGCCCGGCAGATGTTCCTCAACGGCTTCCTCGCCCTGGACGCCATCTTCCTCGGCAACATCGGCGTCGACCAGATCGAGTCGGACAACTTCACCTTCGACCTGACTGGCCGCTACAACCTGGGCAACCGCTGGCAGTTCGACCTCAACGTGCCGGTCACCTACCGCGAGACGACCTACGAATCGGCCGGTGCAACCGGTGCCGGCGGAGGGGCCGGGGGTGGCACCAACACCTTCTCCTCGGAAACCGTCACCCGCGACCCGGCCATCGGCGATGTCAGCATGGGCGTGTCCTACAAGTTCCTCGACGAGGCGCCAGGACGGCCGGATGCGGTCTTCAGCCTGCGGGTCAAGGCACCGACCGGCGATGAGCCCTATGGCATCAAGCTGGTCCAGTCGCCCACCAACACCAACCTCACAGTGCCCGAGGAGCTGCCCACCGGCAACGGCGTGTGGTCGGTCACCCCGGGCATCGCCCTGGTGAAGACCGTCGATCCGGCCGTGCTGTTCGCCAACCTCTCCTATACCCACAACTTCGAGGAGTCCTTCGACGACATCAGCTCCACGCCCGGCCAGAAGCTCGGCGGCAAGGTCAAGCTGGGCGACTGGTTCCAGTACGGCCTGGGCACTGCCTTCGCCCTCAACGACCGCATGAGCCTGTCCTTCTCCTACTCGCAGCTGATCGGCCGGAAAAGCGAGATCAAGCCCGACGGCGGCGACTGGCAGACCGTCGACAGCAGCGACGCCAATGCGGCCTACTTCAACGTCGGCATGACCTTCGCCCTGACCGACAAGCTGACCATGGTGCCCAACCTGTCGATCGGCCTGACCCCGGATGCGCCGGATTTTTCCTTCAGCCTCAAGTTCCCCTACTACTTCTGACCCTGCGCAAAAGCCCCGGCCGGATGTTCCTCCGGCCGGGGCTTTACATGGTGGCAGTCAGCGGATGCCGTGCTTGCTCAGCAGGCGATAGAAGGTGGGACGGGACACGCCGAGCGCCTTGGCGGCGCGGCTGAGGTTCTGCGAGTACTGCAGCAGCACATCGCTGAGCGCCTGCTTCTCGGCCTGCAGCTTGTAGTCTTCCAGGCTGATGTCGGCCTTGTGCGCCGCGACCGCGCGCTGGAAGCCCAGATCCTCCGCCTCGATCAGATTGCCCTCGGCGAGGACCAGGCCACGCCGCACCCGGTTGGCCAGTTCGCGCACGTTGCCCGGCCAGTCGTAGTCACACAGCGCCTTCAATGCCGCATCGCTGAAGGGCCGAGGACGCCGACCGACCTCCTCGGCATACAGCCTGGCGAAATGCCGGGCCAGCGCCGGCACGTCCTCCAGACGCTCGCGCAGCGGGCTGGTGCGCACCTGCAGGACGTTCAGGCGATAGTAGAGGTCCTCGCGGAAACGCCCACGCTCCACGGCTTGCTCCAGGTCGACGTGGGTGGCCGCCAGCACGCGGACATTCACCTTGATCGGCTGGCTGCCGCCGACCCGCTCGATCTGCCCTTCCTGCAGGAAGCGCAGCAGGTTGGCCTGCAGGTCCATCGGCAGGTCGCCGATCTCGTCGAGGAACAGCGTGCCGCCATCCGCCGACTCGATCCGGCCGATCTTGCGCTGATGGGCACCGGTGAAGGCCCCCTTCTCGTGGCCGAACAGTTCGGACTGGATCAGCTGTTCGGGAATGGCCCCGCAGTTGATCGCCACGAAGGGCTCCCTGGCCCGTCGCGAAAGCCGGTGCAGGGCATGAGCCACCAGCTCCTTGCCGGTGCCGCTCTCGCCGCGGATCAGCACCGGCGAGTCGGTGGGGCCCAGCTTGGTCAGCAGCGTGCGCAGTTCGCGCATGGTCGCCGTGTTGCCCAGCAGCCGGTCGTCATCGGCCCTGAGCTTCTCGGGCCTGCGCAGCATGGCCATGCCCAGGGCGTGCCCCAGCGTGGCCTGGAACAGGTCCAGATCGAGCGGCAGGGTGTAGTAGTCGAAGAACCATTCGCCGATGAGGGAGCCAAGGCTCCCATCCAGCGGCACCCCCGGCGCCAGCACGGCAACCCACAGGGCGGGGTTGTGGCTGACCAGGTCACGCACCTCCTCCAGATCATCGAGCGCAAGGTCGAGACGGATGATCCCGACCTCCGCCCGCTGCTCGAAGGCTTCATCGAATGAACAGACCGTTACCTCCCAGCCGGCATGCTGCAGTTTGGAAACAAGGGGCTTGAATTCGTTCGAAGTGTCGACAACGAGGAGTCGACGAAGCATTTGATTGTGCATGTTCCATCCTGGTTATTCGCTAATAATCTCTGAAGAGACATCGGCGCTGCTGGAATGAAACTAGCAAAGGGGAAGACGGGAGCTTAGATGGTTTTGTGATAATCGAAATTACAAAGGGCGGATATCCGCCCTTTGTGATTTTTCACTGCAATATCCGGAAAATGGGCTACTCAGTAGTAGGCATTTTCCTTATTGGTGTGGTCGGTGACATCGCGCACGCCCTTCAGTTCGGGGATGCGTTCCATCAGGGTCTTCTCGACGCCGTCCTTGAGGGTCATGTCGACCATGCCGCAACCCTGGCAGCCGCCGCCGAAGCGCAGGATGGCGACGCCTTCGTCGTCGATGTCGACCAGCGAAACCATGCCGCCGTGGCTGGCCAGCCCCGGATTGACCTCGGTCTGCAGGTAGTAGTTGATGCGCTCGGGCAGCGGGCTGTCCTCGTTGACCATCGGCACCTTGGCGTTCGGCGCCTTGATGGTCAGCTGGCCACCCATGCGGTCGGTGGCGTAGTCGACCACGGCGTCCTCGAGGAAGGGCACGCTGACCGCATCCAGCCAGGCGGTGAAGTCCTTCAGCGCCAGGGCGGTATCCTCGGGCTTCTGCTCGTGCGGCTTGCAGTAGGCGATGCAGGTCTCGGCGTACTGGGTGCCCGGCTGGGTGATGAACACGCGGATGCCGATGCCCGGGGTGTTCTGCTTCTCCAGCAGCTCGGCCAGGTAAGCCTGGGCGGATTCGGTGAAGGTGATGGCGCTCATGGGAACTCCTTGCAGGTATGCGCGCAGTGTACGCCATGCCGGGGCGCGGATAAAGTCCCAGCATTTTGGTAGGAATAGGGCCGGCAGCGCCTTTCTCCCGACGCCCTCACAGGTTCTGATAGCGATTCATGTCCAGCACCCCCGCCTCCACCGGCTGGGTTTCGCGGATGTGCGCGGCCAGGTCGTGGAACAGCCTCCAGAAGCGCGGATCGCTGCGGCGCACGCCCCAACGCTGCACGATGCGCTCGAAATCCTCCACCGCGTCGGCCTGCTGCAACGAGGCGACGAAGGCGCCCACCTCCCCTTCGCGCAGGCTGAACAGGAAGTTCGGGTAGCTGGTCAGCACCTCCGGGTAGAGGGTCAGGCTGTCCTTTTCCGGCTGGTAGCGCAGCGACTCGCCGAGCATGAAGGCCACGTTGCTGTGCGCGCGGTTGCGCAGCAGGCTGTAGACCTCGCGCCCGCCGCCATCCAGCTCGACACGCAGCAGGGTTGCCTCCGGCAGGTACTCGATGACTGGCAGATCGCTCAGCGGGCGCGCGGCCAGGGCGCTCAGGCGCTGATCGATGTGCTGCAGCGCCGGGACCGCCTCGGGGCGGAAACAGCGCCCCTCTTGGCAACGGTTGAACGGATCCGGCCGCGCATTGAGGGTGCCGTAGCGCTCCAGCAGGCGTTCGACGAAGGCCCGCTTCGGCTCGTCCTCCGGCAGGCGCAGGCCGCTGGGCGTTTCATGGTCGATGCCTTCGTAGTCCAGCCACAGCCTGAGCTTGCCGCCGTCCTGGTACCAGTCGCCAAGCATGGCCTCGCGTTGTCCGGCGGGCATCAGGCGCAGGAAGTTCTGTTCGGCGCCGTTGCGGATCAGGTCGAAGTACAGACGGGTCTGCGCCTGGTGCGAGACGTTGCCGAACACGTCGAAGTTGACCACCAACTGGTAGTAGGTGCGCTCCAGCAACGGGAAGTCCAGCCACCACAGGGTCTGCGGCACGGCGCCGATCAGGCCCTTGCGCACCGAGGCGCTGTCCTGCTGGCGGAAGATGCTCAGCAGCGCGTTGTCGTTGCCGGCCCAGATATGCGACCAGCTTGGATAGGGCTGGTGCGAGTAGGCCTCGCGGCGTGCCGCCTCGTAGGCATTGCGATTGGCACGGAATTCACGCCAGAGCAGCGGCAGCTGCGCCAGGTCGTCCTGCACGCCGGGCAGCGCCAGCAGCGGCGTGACCCGCTCGCGGTAGGCGGCATCGGTCAGATAGAGGTCGTGGGCCGGAGCCTGGAACAGGGTCCAGAAGTGGTCGCGGATCACATCGGTGGCGATCTGCCCGCGACATACCGGGCCGCGGATGAAGGTACGCACGATGTATTCGGCGTTGTCGAGCATGAACTGGTAGCGCGCACCGGCGGGAATGGCGGCGAAGGTCTCGAACGGATTGGCGCGGCGCTGCGGGCCGTAGCCGGGCACCGCGTCCGCCTGCCAGTCGCCGGAAAAGAACAGCTCCTCGACTCGTTCCAGTCTGGCGCGACTCAACGGATAGGTGATGTGGGTCTTGTGCACGATCACGCCCTGGATCGGCCGCAGGCGGTAGTGAAAGCTGGTGCCGGGGTCATCGTTGGGACGCCGGGTGGCGATCACGTCCACCGCCTCGCCACTGGGGGTACGCGAGCGCACCAGCTCGAAGAAGCGCCCGCTTTTCCCCTGGTCGAAGTACAGGTGGGCGAGGAACAGGTGCTCGTACAGCCAGCGCGCCACCAGCTGCTCGCGGGCGCCGGGGCGGTTGAGCAGCGCCTCCCACGCGGCGACCTGCGCCGCCTCGGAAGCGCTGGCGACCACCGGTTCGCCATCCAGGGGCGCGCCTTCGGCCAGCCAGCGGCGCAGGGTGGCGTACTCGCCATCGCTCAGGCCGCTGACCGCGAAGGGCATGCCGGCACCGGGGTTCCTGCGCGCGAAGTCGTCGAACTGCTCGGGCTTCGGGCACTGGTTGTCGCGGTAGATGCCGATCTCCAGATCCTCCGGCAGCTTCGCACCGGGCAAGGGCGCATGGGTGCGGCCCAGCTCCAGCATGCGCGCCACCAGTGCGGCAGCGCCGCCGCCCAGCACCGAATGGAAGCCCTGCGCCCGCCAGCCGGCCTCCGTCTGCGCATCGACGAACAGCCGCGTGGTGGCGTCGGCCTCGATGCGCTTGCCGTTGTACACCGGCACCTTCGAGGCGCCGCGCTGGATGCCGGCAGCGCTGCCGAGGTTGAGCTGGCAGGGCGCGTCGTAGCAGGCATGGCAGGCCACGCACTTCTGCGTGAGGATCGGCTGCACGTCGCGAGTGAAGGACAGCGGCGCGGCGGACAGGGGCAGGCTAAGCAGCAGGCTGGCCAGCAGCAGAAGGAAGATGGGCATGAGGCTGTCCGTGGCGGGCGATGGAGGATTCTAGCCGTTTGCCCAACGCACTGGCGTGCGCGAGCCGTAGGGTTGGCAACTCGCGCAGCATTTGCCTACCGGGCAGGCCACGCCCGCGGCACCATGATCGTGTCCACGCTCCGCGTGGACACGCAGTCCCGGCCGCTCCGGCGGCCGATGGACGCGGAGCGTCCAGAGATCCGGTTCCCACGTGGAACGCGGGAACCATCGACCCCGACAACATGAACAAAATTCATGGCCACCCCCTCCCCGCTCCAGAACCATGCAGCTTTGCTATCATGCCCGCCTTCACGATCCACCCTCTCCAGGTAGTCCCCATGTCCGACCGCGCCGCCCGCCTCCAGGCCCTCCAGCAAGCCCTCAAGGAACGCATCCTGATCCTCGACGGCGGCATGGGCACCATGATCCAGAGCTACAAGCTGGAAGAAGAGGACTACCGCGGCGAACGCTTCGCCGACTGGCCGCAGGACGTCAAGGGCAACAACGACCTGCTGCTGCTGACCCGTCCGGACGTGATCGGCGCCATCGAGAAGGCCTACCTGGACGCCGGCGCCGACATCCTCGAGACCAACACCTTCAACGCCACCCGCGTCTCCCAGGCCGACTACGGCATGGAGGAGCTGGTCTATGAGCTGAACGTCGCTGGTGCGCGCCTGGCCCGCCAGGTGGCCGATGCCAAGACCGCCGAGACCCCGGACAGGCCGCGTTTCGTCGCCGGCGTGCTCGGCCCGACCAGCCGCACCTGCTCGATCTCCCCGGACGTCAACAACCCCGGCTACCGCAACGTCACCTTCGACGAGCTGGTGGAGAACTACACCGAGGCCACCCGCGGCCTGATCGAGGGCGGCGCCGACCTGATCCTGATCGAGACCATCTTCGACACTCTCAACGCCAAGGCGGCGATCTTCGCCGTGCAGCAGGTGTTCGAGGAGGACGGCGTCACGCTGCCGATCATGATCTCCGGCACCATCACCGACGCCTCCGGCCGCACCCTGTCCGGGCAGACCACCGAGGCGTTCTGGAACTCGGTGCGCCACGCCCAGCCGATCTCCGTGGGCCTCAACTGCGCCCTCGGTGCCAAGGACCTGCGCCCGTATCTGGAAGAGCTGGCCACCAAGGCCGAGACCCACGTCTCCGCCCACCCCAACGCCGGCCTGCCCAACGCCTTCGGCGAGTACGACGAGACCCCGGCCGAGATGGCCGTGGTGGTCGAGGAATTCGCCGCCAGCGGCTTCCTGAACATCGTCGGCGGCTGCTGCGGCACCACCCCGGCGCACATCCAGGCCATCGCCGAGGCGGTCGCCAAGTACCCGCCGCGCGCCATCCCGGACATCCCCAAGGCCTGCCGCCTGTCCGGCCTCGAGCCGTTCACCATCGACCGCAGCTCACTGTTCGTCAACGTCGGCGAGCGCACCAACATCACCGGCTCGGCCAAGTTCGCCCGCCTGATCCGCGAGGAGAACTACGCCGAGGCCCTCGACGTCGCGCGCCAGCAGGTGGAAGCCGGCGCCCAGGTGATCGACATCAACATGGACGAGGGCATGCTGGATTCGAAGGCGGCGATGGTCACCTTCCTCAACCTGATCGCCTCCGAGCCGGACATCTCCCGCGTGCCGATCATGATCGACTCCTCCAAGTGGGAGGTGATCGAGGCGGGCCTGAAGTGCATCCAGGGCAAGGGCATCGTCAACTCGATCTCCATGAAGGAAGGCGTCGAGCAGTTCAAGCACCACGCCCACCTGTGCAAGCGCTACGGCGCCGCCGTGGTGGTGATGGCCTTCGACGAGGTCGGCCAGGCCGACACCGCCGCGCGCAAGCGCGAGATCTGCCAGCGCAGCTACGACATCCTGGTCAACGAAGTCGGCTTCCCGCCGGAAGACATCATCTTCGACCCGAACATCTTCGCCGTGGCCACCGGCATCGAGGAGCACAACAACTACGCGGTCGACTTCATCGAGGCCTGCGCCTACATCCGCGACCACCTGCCCTACGCCCTGTCCTCGGGCGGGGTGTCCAACGTGTCGTTCTCGTTCCGCGGCAACAACCCGGTGCGCGAGGCGATCCACTCGGTATTCCTGTTCCACGCCATCCAGAACGGCCTGACCATGGGCATCGTCAACGCCGGCCAGCTGGAGATCTACGACGAGATCCCGGCCGAACTGCGCGAGAAGGTCGAGGACGTGGTGCTCAACCGCAGCCCGTCCGCCACCGAGGCGCTGCTGGCCATCGCCGACAACTACCGTGGCGACGGCAGCGTGAAGGAAGCCGAGACCGAGGAATGGCGCAGCTACGACGTCAACAAGCGTCTGGAACACGCGCTGGTCAAGGGCATCACCACCTTCATCGTCGAGGACACCGAGGAAGCCCGCCAGCAGTGCGCCCGCCCGATCGAGGTGATCGAAGGCCCGCTGATGAGCGGCATGAACGTGGTCGGCGACCTGTTCGGCGCGGGCAAGATGTTCCTGCCGCAGGTGGTGAAGTCCGCCCGCGTGATGAAGCAGGCGGTAGCCCACCTGATCCCCTTCATCGAGGCCGAGAAGGGCGACAAGCCGGAGGCCAAGGGCAAGATCCTCATGGCCACGGTCAAGGGCGACGTCCACGACATCGGCAAGAACATCGTCGGCGTGGTGCTCGGCTGCAACGGCTACGACATCGTCGACCTCGGGGTGATGGTGCCGGCGGAGAAGATCCTGCAGACCGCCATCGCCGAGAAGTGCGACATCATCGGCCTGTCCGGCCTGATCACCCCCTCGCTGGACGAGATGGTCCACGTCGCCAAGGAAATGCAGCGCCAGGGCTTCACCCTGCCGCTGATGATCGGCGGCGCCACCACCTCCAAGGCGCACACCGCGGTGAAGATCGAGCCGCAGTACGGCAACGACGCGGTGGTCTACGTCACCGACGCCTCGCGCGCGGTGGGCGTGGCCACCACCCTGCTGTCCAAGGAACTGAAGAGCGACTACGTCGCCAAGCTGAAGGCCGAGTACGCTGAGGTGCGCGAGCGCACCGCCAACCGCAGCGCGCGCATCGAGCGTCTCAGCTACGAGGCCGCGCTGGCCAACCGCCCGCAGTTCGACTGGGCCGGCTACCAGCCGCCGGTGCCCTCCTTCACCGGCGTCAAGGTGCTGGAGGACATCGACCTCGAGGTGCTCAGCCAATACATCGACTGGACGCCGTTCTTCATCTCCTGGGACCTGGCCGGCAAGTTCCCGCGCATCCTGACCGACGAGGTGGTCGGCGAGGCCGCCACCAGCCTGTACAACGATGCGCAGGCCATGCTGCAGAAGCTGATCGGCGAGAAACTGATCAAGGCGCGCGCCGTGCTCGGCTTCTGGCCGGCCAATCAGGTCAACGGCGACGATCTGGAAGTCTACGGCGACAAGGGCGAGCAACTGGCCACCCTGCACCACCTGCGCCAGCAGACCATCAAGCCGGACGGCAAGCCCAACCTGTCGCTGGCCGACTTCGTCGCGCCGAAGGACTCCGGCGTCACCGACTACGTCGGCGGCTTCATCGTCACCGCCGGCATCGGCGCCGAGGAACTGGCCAAGGCCTACGAGGCCAAGGGTGACGACTACAACAGCATCATGGTCAAGGCGCTGGCCGACCGCCTCGCCGAAGCCTGCGCCGAGTGGCTGCACGAGCAGGTGCGCAAGGACTACTGGGGCTACGCCCGGGACGAGGCCCTCGACAACGAGGCGCTGATCAAGGAGAAGTACCAGGGCATCCGTCCGGCCCCGGGTTATCCGGCCTGCCCGGATCACACCGAGAAGGGCACCCTGTTCGCCCTGCTCGACCCGCAGGCCGAGACCGGCAAGCCGGGCCAGAGCGGCGTGTTCCTCACCGAGCACTACGCCATGTTCCCCGCCGCCGCGGTCAGCGGCTGGTACTTCGCCCACCCGCAGGCGCAGTACTTCGCGGTCGGCAAGGTCGACAGGGACCAGGTGGAGAGCTACAGCAAGCGTAAGGGCCAGGAGCTGGCCGTGACCGAGCGCTGGCTGGCGCCGAATCTGGGTTACGACGCCTGAGTGATTACGCCGTAGAAGCCATGAGGCCCGCGCAAGCGGGCCTCATGCATTCAGGAGCAGCACATTGAACCGCGGACGGGAGCTCAATGCGCCCCCTTCGCCCGTCGAATCCTGATCGAATACTCCAGCTTCGGCTTGCGCGTCACGCTGATCGGGCGGCGGGTGACGGTATCGAGGGTGATGTTCCAGAAGCCGTCCCCCGGCACGCGGATCTTCGCCGGGAAACGGTCGAAGTGACCGCCGATGTAGTTGTGCCGGGCGCCGTTCTTGAAGGCGCGGAAGTTGGCGTCGTTCATCAGGCGGATGTTGCAGGGCTGCGAGCTTTCGATGATGACCAGGTCGTCCTCGTTGAGCTGTTCGCGTTGATGGATGAATTTCATGGTGATTCCAGAGCACGTTGCAAGGCGCGGAACATAGCACGAAGCCGCAGCTTTCGCTCCGTCGCAGCGGTTAAACTCGCCTCCCCCTCCACGCCCACCGCGAGCCATGAACCTGCAGCGCCTCTTCAAACTGACCGTATGGCTGGCCGGCCTGTGGCTGGCGTGGATCGTGCTGACTCCGGCTTCCAAGGCGCCGCCGGTGAGCGGCGACCTGGCTGGCGGCCAGTTGCGGATCGGCGATCATCGCGTTGAAGCGCTGCAGCCCTTCCAGCTCGAGGAGGCGCTGGTGCTGGGGCGCGAGGACTACCGCTTCGACCGCGGCGCCCAGGTCTCGCCCACCGACCTGGCGCTGGGCTGGGGCCCCATGGCCGATCCGGGCCTGTCCGGGCAGATCGAGATCCGCCAGAGCAACCGCTGGTATTACTGGCGAGCCGACGAGCTGCCCATCCCCCGCCGGGAGATCGAGAGGCACAGCGCCAACATGCACATGATCCCGGCCAGTGCCGCGGTAGCCGCCACGCTGGACTGGCTGCAGGCGGGCGCGCGTATCCGCCTGTCCGGCCAGCTGGTGCGTGTCGAGGGCGATGACGGTTTCCAGTGGGTCAGCTCCCTGAGCCGGGAGGACACCGGCGCTGGCGCCTGCGAGCTAGTCTGGGTCGAGCAGCTGACCGTGCTGCCCTGACCCGGACGCCCGGAAACAAAAAGCCCCGCTCGGTGGCGGGGCAAACAGGGGAAACTCTCAGTTCGTTCAGCGTACGCAGGCGAGCGTGAAGATTTCGTGAGGCGGATGTCGGCAAGATGAGAAAACGTGCAGCCGGAAGGCTTCCGGACGATCTTCGCCGGCTGCCGGGAGCGCGGTAAGCTGCACGGCGCAAACGCCCGTCCTGTCCCTACCCACAAGGAGAGTCCCATGCTCGAAGGCAGCTGCCTGTGCAACGCGGTCCGCTACGAAATCCACGGCGAACTCGGTCCCATCGTCATGTGCCACTGCTCGCGCTGCCGCAAGGCCAACGGCTCGGCATTCGCCACCAACGCCTCGGTGAGCACCAGCGCGTTCCATCTCGTCCAGGGGCAGGAAGCGCTGGCCGAATACCAGTCCTCGCCGGGCGTGTTCCGCGTGTTCTGCGGCAAGTGCGGCTCGCCGCTGTACAGCCGTCGCCCGGGGCAGCCGGAGCTGCTGCGCCTGCGCATCGGCACGCTGGATACGCCCATCGCCGGCAAGCCGACCGCGCACATCTTCGTCGGCTCCAGGGCCGAGTGGTGCGAGATCCACGACGACCTGCCGCAGTACGCCGAGCGCCCCGCCTCCTGAACGCAGCCCCGCAGGCCCTGGTCGAGCCTGCGGGGTGGACAGGCCGGGGAAACCCGCCACACTTTCACTGACCTGTCCTGCTGGCCTGCACCGCCGCGCGTTGTCCCGGCGCGGCAACCTGCCAGCGGTGCGCCCGGTCTGCAGCAGCGGAGATGCTTCACGATCAGGGCGGAGGCCCCATGCGCAAGACTCCGATCCGCATTGCCACCTTTGTCGGCCTGCTCCTGCTCGGCCTGCTGGTTCTTGCCGCCGGCGCCTGGGGCGCGCTGGCCCTGCTCTACGCGGGGCCGCGCGACGAGCCCCTGCGCAATGCCCTGGCTGCCGGCGTCGCCCTTGCTACGCTGCTCGCCCTCGGCGCCCTGCCGCTGCACCGCTGGCGGCGGACGGTGCTGGGCTGCTACTTCGCCCTGTTCGTCGTCCTGCTGGTCTGGTGGCACGGCATCGAGCCCTCCAACCAGCGCGACTGGCTGGCGGACGTCGCCGTGCTCCCCCATGCCAGCATCGAAGGCGACATGGTCACCGTGCACGACATCCGCAACTTCGACTATCGCAGCGAAACCGACTTCACCCCCGCCTGGTACGACCGGCGCTTCGACCTGCGCCAGCTGCAGGGGGTCGATCTGGTCGCCGTGTACTGGATGGGCCCGGCCATCGCCCACATCTTCCTCAGCTTCGACTTCGGCAAGGGCGACCACCTGGCAGTGTCCATCGAGACGCGCAAGGAAAAGGGCGAAGGCTACTCGACCCTCAAGGGTTTCTTCCGCCAGTACGAGCTCTACTACGTGGTGGCCGACGAGCGCGACGTCATCCGCCTGCGCACCAACTACCGGCACGACCCGCCGGAGGATGTCTACGTCTACCGCCTCAAGGGCGATCTCGACAACGGCCGGCGCCTGCTCCTCGAATACATGCAGCGCATCAACGAGCTGCACGAGCGCCCCGAGTTCTACAACACCCTGACCACCAACTGCACCACCACCATCTGGATGAACACCCGGGTCAACCCCAGCCACCTGCCCTTCGACTGGAGGATCCTGGCCAGCGGCTACCTGCCGGAGTTCCTCTACGAACAGGGCCGCCTGGATAGCCGCGGCCTGCCGTTCGCCGAACTGCAGCAGCAGGTCCACGTCAACGCCCGGGCGCAGGCCGCGGACAGCGCCGCAGACTTCTCCAGGCGCATCCGCGAGCCGAGCCAGGCTTCACCCGCCGGCGTAGCGGACGACGACATCGACACCGGACAGTGAGCGAAACCACCTCTCAGGACCAGCGCAACAGGGGAAAATGGGCATGCAACTTCGTGATCGGATCGTCCTTGTCGCCTTGGCCCTGACGCTGGCCGCCATGCCGCCCGCCCTGGCCGTGCCGGCGGACAGCGTCGCCACCGCCCGGCCGGAAGGCAGCACGAAACGCCCCCGGATCTGCCTGGTCCTTTCCGGCGGCGGCGCGCGGGGCGCGGCGCACGTCGGCGTGATCAAGGTGCTCGAGGAGTACCGCGTGCCGGTCGACTGCATCGCCGGCACCAGTATGGGCGCCCTGGTCGGCGCCTCCTACGCGACCGGCACCTCCACGGCGGAGATGGACACCATCCTCAAGACCATCTCCACCGAGCTGCTGTTCAAGGAGGACCCGCCGCGCCGGGAACGCTCCATGCGCCGCAAGGAGGACGACTACGGCATCCTGTTCACCCCCGAGGTCGGCCTGGACAACGGCCAGGTCAAGTTCGGCAAGGGCGTGGTCACCGGCGTACAGCTGGAAACCGTGCTGCGCCGGCTGTCCAAGGCCAAGGGGCACTACCGCTTCGACACGCTGCCGATTCCCTACCGGGCCGTGGCCACCGACCTGGTGACCGGCAAGGCGGTGGTGTTCAACCAGGGCGAGCTGGCCAACGTGATGCGCGCCAGCATGTCGGTACCCGGCGCGGTGGCGCCGGCGGAGTTCGACGGCATGATCCTGGTCGACGGCATGCTCACCAGCAACCTGCCGATCCAGACCGCACGCGAGGAGATGGGTGCCGATATCGTCATCGCGGTGAACGTCGGCACCCCCCTGCTCACCCGCGAGCAGCTCAGCGGCATCTTCGGCGTCACCGGGCAGATGCTCAGCATCCTCACCGAGCAGAACGTGCAGGCCTCGCTCGCCACCCTGCAGCCGCAGGACATCCTCATCTCCCCCGACCTCGGCGACTTCTCGACCGGCGACTTCGACCACCTGGAGCAGATCGCCCCGATCGGCGAGGCGGCGGCGCGCCAGGTCGCCGACCGCCTCGCCCGGCTGTCCCTGCCGGCCGCCGAGTATGCGGCGCTGCGCCAGGGCCAGACCATCGCCGTGGCGCCCGACCTGCGCCCGGTCGACGAGATCCGCTTCGGGAACCTCAAGCGCGTCAACCCGCAGAGCGCCCAGGCGGCCATGGATACCAGGCCCGGCGAGCAGATCGAGCAGGACACCCTCGACAGCGACATGCGCCGCATCTACGGCACCGGCGACTTCGAGCACGTCAACTACCGCTTCATCGAGGAGCCCGGCAAGCGCATCCTCGCCGTGGACGCCGTGGAGAAATCCTGGGGCCCCAACTACCTGCGCTTCGGTCTGGGCCTGTCCAGCGACTTCAGCGGCGATGCGTTCTTCAACATCCTCGGCAGCTACCGCAAGACCTGGATCAACGACCGCGGCGCCGAGTGGCGCACCGACGTGCAGCTCGGCCATACCAGCGGCCTCTACACCGAGTTCTACCAGCCGTTCAGCGCCACCAACCGCTTCTTCATCGCGCCGCATGCCGCCATCGAGCGGCGCACCGCCGATCTCTACCGCGACGACGACCGCGTGGCCAGCTACGAGATGACATCCATGCTCGGCGGGGTGGATGTGGGCAGCCAGTTCAGTCGCTACGGCGAATTCCGTATCGGTGCAGTCGGCGGACGCCTCAAGCCGCAACTGGACACCGGCCCCGAGAGCCTGTCGCCCGGCGACTCGCGGATCATCCAGGGGGCCTGGCGCGCCCGGCTGAGGCTCGACCAGCTCGACAGCGTGCACTTCCCCCGTTCGGGCTGGCGCGCCGGAGCCGGCATCTTCGACTCGACCGGCGCGCTCGGCGCCGACGACGAGTACACCAAGTGGGACGCCGACGGCAACGGCGCGTTCTCGTTCGGCAACCACACCCTCAACCTTGCCTTCAAGGCCGGCGACAAGATCGGCAGCGCCCCCCTGCCACGCTACGACCAGTTCCAGTGGGGCGGCTTCCTGACCGGCTCCGGCTACTCCACCGGCCAGTTGCTGGGCGAGCAACTGCAGTTCGGCAGGCTGATGTATTACCACCGGATCCTCGAAGGCAGCATCTTCGAAGGCGCCTACACCGGCTTTTCCCTGGAGGCCAGCCGGATCGGCAATCCGCTGGTTCCGGGCAACAGCGAAGACTGGCTCAGGTCCGCCGCCATCTTCATCGCTGCCGATAGTCCGCTCGGCCCGGTCTATCTTGGCTATGGGCGTGCGAAGGATGGCAACGACAGCTTCTATTTCTATCTGGGAAGACCGTTCTAGGGACATTACCGCCAGCCGACCGCAGTCGACATTTGCAGGGGCAACCATGAGCAGCACGAAAAAATCGCATACCAAGACCAGGGCAGCGCCCCATGAGACAGCCGAGCCCGCCCCGGTTTTCCGCTCCCGCGACGAGCGCATCGCTGCAGGCCGGGCACTGCGCGACAAGGTGCCGCGCAGCAGCCATGCCGCCTGGACGCCGCCGGCCAGGCACCGCAACCCCATCGCCATCCTCGAGAAGTCGAACGAGGATCGTCTGGCCGAGCTGGTGCCGATCCGCTACGGGCGCATGCTGCGCAGCCCCTTCGCCTTCCTGCGCGGTTCGGCGGCGCTGATGGCCCACGATCTCGCCATCACCCCCAGCACCGGCATCCGCGTGCAGGCCTGCGGCGACTGCCACCTGATGAACTTCGGCCTGTTCGCCACGCCGGAACGCAACCTGGTCCTGGATCTCAACGACTTCGACGAAACCCTTCCCGCCCTCTGGGAGTGGGACATCAAGCGGCTGGCCGCCAGTTTCGCGGTCGCCGGACGCGACAACCGGCTGTCCGATGATGAGTCGCGGGACGCTGCCGTGGCCTGCGTGCGCGCCTATCGGGAGAACCTGCGCGAATACTCCAGGATGAGCCCGCTGGAGGTCTGGTACTCGCGCCTCGACGAGGCAACCCTGATCGAGATGGCCCCCGATGAAAAGGTGAGAAAGCTGCGCCAGCAGCTCGCCGACAAGGCCCACGAACGGGTGATCGAGAACGTCTTCCCCAAGCTGGCCGAGCAGGTGGCCGGGCACCCCCGCATCGTCGATCAGCCGCCGATCATCTACCACGTCGCCGATCCCGAGTTCATGGACAAGGTTCACGAGGGCCTGGCGGATTACCGGGCGACGCTGTCCGACGAGCGCCGTGTGCTGCTGGACCGCTATCGTCTGGTGGATGCCGCATTGAAAGTAGTGGGCATCGGCAGCGTCGGCACCCGCTGCTTCATCGCGCTGATGCTCTCCGAAGAAAACCACCCTCTGATTCTCCAGCTCAAGGAAGCCTGTCACTCGGTCCTCGAACCCTACGCCGGGAAAAGCCGCTATGAAAACCAGGGCCAGCGCATCGTCATGGGGCAACGGCTGATGCAGTCCTCCAGCGACATCTTCCTCGGCTGGGCCCGCGGCCGGACCGGGCGCGACTTCTTCGTGCGCCAGCTGCGGGACATGAAGATGTCCATCCCCCTGGAGGGAGTCTCGGCCACGCAACTCGAGCGCTACGCCGGACTCTGCGGCCTGGTGCTGGCCCGGGCCCATGCCAAGTCGGGGGATGCGGCGACCATCAGCGGCTATCTGGGCAAGGGCGATACCTTCGACGAGGCGCTGGGCGACTTTTCCCTCGCCTATGCCGATCAGACCGCGCGGGACCATGCGGTCCTGGTAGAGGCGGTGAACTCCGGACGGCTGCAGGCGCTCATCGAGGAGGAGTAGAACCCGCACGCCAGCTCCACGACTGAGGGCCCATAGGCCCTCAGCGGCCGGCTTCCCGCGTCTTCAAGGCCTCGGTGATCACCGATACGTCGAGGATGTTGCGCACGTCCACCTCCTCGCTGATGACCTCCTCCTCGAGCAGGAAGGTCACCAGATAGCCGAGGCGGCGATGGAACTCCGCGTCCTTGACCAGCGAATACCGGTAACGGGCATTCACCCAGAGGGTCAGGTCGGGTGGCGGGGAATTTTCGTGGATCGCCTCGGCCCACTCCTCCCTGATGCTCATCTCCCGCGCCAGCGCCTTGATGCCGACTTCGGGGCTCTTCTGCATGACCTTGCTGGCCATCAATAGCGCACGCAGAAAGCGCACCGCCGCTTCACGGTTTTCCCGCAGCCATGCGCTGCGGGCCGCGTAGACCGATACCGAGGTGTAGATGCCCATGGCTCCTTCGGTGACGATGAGGCGGCCGTTCGCCTCATGCACCATCTTCTGCATCCAGGGCTCCCAGACCATGGCGGCGTCGATCCTGTTGCCGGCCAGCGCGCTCAACTGCTCCGCAGGGGGCATGTCGAGCAGTTCGACCTGGTCGCGGCGGATGCCCAGCTGGCGCAGAGTCATCATCAGCCCGAAATGCGCCGTCGACCCCCGGAAGAAGCCGATGCGCTTGCCGGCCAGGTCGGCGACCGTTTCGATGCCGCTGCCCCGCCGGGCGACCAGGCCTTCGCCGTAGGCATTCTCCGGATTGATCCCGACCACCACCCAGTCGACGCCCTGGGTCAGTCCGCTGATGAAGGGCACGCTGCCGATGGAAGCCACATCGATGCTCTGCTCCCGGGCGGCGGCAATCATCGGCGGTCCGGCGACGAACTTGACGAAGCTCGGCCGCAGGCCGGCCTGTTCGAACAGGTGCAGATCCCTGGCCACCAGCAGCAGCCAGTCGGTGTTCGCCTGAAAAGCGATGGTGATCGGCAGCAGGCTACGCTCTGCTGACCGGGGACTGGCATGGGCCGATCCCAGACACGGCAGGATCAACAGGGTAAGCAGCAGCACTCGCGTACTCTTGCGGCACATTTACGCTCTCCTTTGAGCCCGTCTCAGCGCGTCGTCGGAATGGTCAGGATGGGCGCGGCCTCATGGCTTCTGGTCTCCACGAAGGTGAACAGAAACATGATCGACGAGAACACCTGCTTGGAAGGGATATCCCGGTTGTCGATGTAGAACCAGTAGCCCTGGTACGGAACCGCCACGAAGGCATCGGCCGGCTGCTGCGCAGAGCTGGCAATCCGGATCAGCGGCGGAATGGCGCCGCTGGGTCCGATGTCGCCCTCCGCGGTCGGCCGCACCCGCCGCTCAGCCACATGCGCCTCGGGCACCGAAATGAACGAGGCGATGTCGACGAGGATCTCGTAGATCGAGCGGGTCAGCAGGGCGATTTCCCGGTCGCTGCCGGCCACGGTTCCATAGCTGACCTGATACTCCCGCGCCTCGGGGTCCAGGCCGAGGATGGTCGCCACATTGCGCCGGGCGCTTTCCTCGGCGGCGGCGGTCCGCGGGCGGAAGATCATCTGCAGCTGCGCCTCGCCGCCCTCCTGCCGGACGCGCATGCCGATGTCGCCCGAGGACTGCAGGCGCTCGAGGTTCGGCAGCAGGGCGTAGAACTCCGGATTGGCCCGCCGCACGAACAGGCGGCCGACGCGACGGTTGTCGACGCCGTTCACCGACTGGACCGAAGTGCGGAACACCTCCTCCACGGGGTTGCCGGCCTGGATGATGTTGAGGATCACCGAAGGCGGTATCGGCGTCATCAGCGAACGGGCGAAGCGTTCGCCGGTCATCGGCGCATAGGTGACGGTGGGGCTGTCGTTGAAGGTGGCCCCGGCCGACAGGCCCACTGAGCTGTTGATGACCGGAGCGCCGTCGGTCTGATTGACGGCTGCGACGGCGCCGAGGCTGCGCGGGAACGAGTAGCCGGCGACGATCTGCCCGACGTCGAGGAACACCGGCGCATCGCCATAGCGCAGCTTTACCAGGTTCAGCAGCATCTGACTCTTCCACGAGTCGCCCACCGCGGCCGAGTAGTCCAGGCGGTCACGCTCCACGGTGCCGGGGCCGATGCTCATGCAGCCCGCAAGGGCCACGCAGAGCGCCGCCAACCCCAGCGCCGCGAACGAGAGCCCTTTCATCGCCCCCCCTCGGCTAGCGCGCCAGCCAGAACAGGCCGACCACATACAGCGCCGATACAGTGAGCTGCACCAGAGTGATCGGCAAACCGTAGCGTAAGAACCGCACGAAGGTCACCTTCTCTCCCAGCGCGGAACAGATGCCGACCGCCACGATATTCGACGAGGCACCGATCAGCGTGGCGTTGCCCCCCAGCGTGGCGCCGAACATCAGGGCGATGAACACCGGCAGCGTGGCCGCCGGCCAGTCGGTGAAGCCCGCGCCCAGGGCGATCTCCGGCACCGCCTCGGCGGCCACCAGATAGCCCTTGGTCATCACCAGCGCGGCGACGACCACCGGGACATTGGCAAGCAGGCTCGACATCACCCCGATGCCCGCCAGCAGGGCAAGCGCCACCAGGGTGAACTCCACGCCAAACCAGTCGTGCAGCTTGAGGGCCAGCCCCTGCAGCAGCCCCGTTTGGGTGAACGCCTGCACCAGGCAGAAGATGGCGCCGAGGAACACCAGGGTCTTCCAGTCGATGTCGCGAAGGACCGCTTCGACTGGCTCGACATGCACCTCATAGACAACGAGCAAAGCCAGGCTGGCAGCGATGATCGCCACCGAGGGCGGCACGATGTGCACCGGCAGCTGCTCGCCAAACAGGAACAGCAGCACCATCAGGGCCAGCACGGCCAGCGCCAGCAGCGCGAACCCCCGCCGCTCCAGAGGCACCGCCGGCCGCTCGGCCGGCAAATCGATCCGCGCAGTCCATACCTGCGGCATCAGCCAGGGCAACAGCGGAATGACCACCAGTACCGCCAGCAGGCCGGCCAGACTGACCGTCTGCAGATATTGGACGAAGCTCATGCCGATCGAGCTGCCGACCAGGAAGGTCGCCGGATCGCCCACCAGGGTGAGCATGCCGGCAGCGTTGCTGACGATCGCCGTGATGACCATGGGCCCGACGATATCCACCTTGAGCGCACGGGCCACGCGGATGATCACCGGGGCGAGCAGGATCACCGTGGTGGCGTTGGGCAGGAAGGCGCACACCGGGGCGACCAGCAGCACCAGCAGGATCAGGAAGCGCCTGCCGCTGCCACCTGTCGCGTGCAGATAGATGTCGCCGATGCGCTCGAACAGCCCGGTACTGGCCAGCACGCGCGCCACCACCATGCCGCCGAACAGCAGCGAGATCGGCCCCCCCGCCGTACGCAGGGCAGCCACCAGATCGTTGTCGGTCAGGATGCCAGCCGCCAGCAGCACACCCACCCCCAGCAGCGCGGCGACCGCCATGTCGATCACATCGAAGGCGATCGCCAGGATCACCGCCGAGAACACGCCAAGGGTCAGGTAGATCTGCAGGTCGGTCATGCGATCCTCGCTCAGTCGATCGGCGGGGCGTACAGCAGCCCGCCGTCGCGCCACAGGCGGTTGAGTCCCCGCTCGATGTGCAGCCCACTGGCGGCGCCGAGATTGCGCTCGTACAGCTCGCCATAGTTGCCGACCGCCTTCACCGCGCGGAGCGCCCAGTCCTCGCGGGCGCCCAGCGCCTGCGCCAGCCGGCGGTCCTCGCTGCTCAGCAGGCGCCCGGTGGACCCACCCAGCTCACGCACGCGCGCATCGACATTGGCCTGGGTCACGCCGTACTCCTCGGCCAGCACCAGCACGTGCAGCACCCAGCGCACCAGGCTGACCCACTGCAGATCCTCCCCCGCCACCACCGGCGCGAGCGGCTCCTTGGAGATGCGCTCCGGCAGGATCAAGAAGGCCTGCGGGCCACCCGGCGCGCCCAGGCGCATGGCGGCCAGTTGCGCCGAATCCGCGGTCAGCGCCTGGCAGCGGCCGGCCAGGAAGGCCTGTGTCGCGGCGGGCAGCGAATCGCTGACCAGCGGCTGCCAGTTCAGGCCATTGAGCCGGGCGTGGTCGGCCAGATTGCCTTCGTGGGTGGTGCCCTTGACCACGCAGACGGTCGCCTGCGCGAGATCGGCCAGCCCAGAGAGGCCGCTGGCGCCGGGCACCATGAATGCCTGGCCGTCGTAGAACAGCACCGCCGGGAACTGCACCTGCAGGAAGGCCTCGCGGGTCAGCGTCCAGGTGGTGTTGCGCACCAGCAGATCGATCTTGCGCGCCTGCAGGGCGGGGAAACGGGTCGAGGCCCGCAGCGGCACGAAGGCCACCTTCTCGGCATCGCCCAGCAGCGCCGCCGCCACCGCGCGGCAGAAGTCGGCGTCGAGGCCGCGCCAGCGCCCGCCGGCGTCCGCCTCGGAAAAGCCGGGAATGCCTTCGCTCACCCCGCAGCGCAGCTCGCCGCGCGCCTTGATGCTGTCCATGACCTGCCCGGCGTGCGCCGGCGCGCCCAGCACCGCAGCCAACAGCAGGGGCAGGAAAGGCCAGCGCATAGCTTCAGTCCTCGCTCACGGCCGGCTATCGGACGGCGACCAGCCGCCGCCCAGCGCCCGATACAGGCTGACCGCCGCGCTCAGTTGCTGCTGGCGGGTCTGCGACTCCAGCAGCTCGGCCTGGAACAGGCTGCGCTCGGAGTCCAGCACCTCCAGGTAGCTGACCAGCCCGCCGTCGTAGCGCGCCCGCGACAGGCGCGCCGCGGTGCGCGCCGCAGTGAGCTGGCGCTGGCGGGCGACGTGCTCGTCGCGCGCAGTGCGCAGGCCGGCAAGCGAGTCGTCCACGTCGCGCAGGCCGTTGAGCACCGCCTGCTCGTAGCCCAGCCGCGCCTGCTCGGCGCGCTGACGCTGGGCTTGCTCGACGGCCTTGAGCTGCCCGGCGTTGAAGATCGGCGCGAAGAGGTTGCCGAGCACGTTCCAGCTTTCGCTGTCGCCCTCGACCAGGTCGCTGAGGTCGCGGCTGGCATAGCCGAAGCTGGCGGTCAGCGACAGCGACGGCAGCCGCTGGGCACGAGCCACGCCGATGCGCGCGGTCTCGGCGGCCAGTATCTGCTCGGCGGCGAGGATGTCCGGCCGGCGCTCCAGCAGGTTCAGCGGCAGGCCAGCCGGCACCTCGACCGGCAGGCTCTGCTGCGCCAGTTGCGTACCGCGCTCGATGGCCCGCGGCCGCGAGCCGACCAGCACGCTCAGGGCGTTCTCGGTCTGGCGCACGGCGCGGTCGAAGGCCGCCACCGAGGCCTGGGCGTCGGCGGCCTCGATCTCGGCCTGGTTGACGTCCAGCTCCGGCACCGTGCCCTTCTCGAAACGCGCGCGGATGATCGCCAGGGCGTCCTCGCGCGACTTCAGGGTGCGCGTGGAGATGCGCAGGCGGTCGTCGAGGTCGAGCAGCTGGAAGTAGGTGGTGGCCACCGCGGCGACCAGCGAGATGGTCACGCTGCGCGCGTTCTCCTCGCTGCCCAGCAGGTCGGCCCGCGCCGCCTCGGTGGCGCGGCGCAGCTTGCCCCACAGGTCGATCTCGAAGAAGGCGGCGCCGTTGAGGAAGTAGCTGCTCTCGGTCTCGGCCCCCGGCAGGATGTTGCGGCTCTGCGAGGAGCGCCCGGCGCCGGCCTCGGCGTCGAGGACCGGGAACTGGTTGGCCCGCTCGATGCGCAGCAGCGCCGCCGCCTCCTCGATGCGCGCGACCGCCACGCCGAGGTCGCGGTTGTTGTCCAGCGCCTCGCGGATCAGCGCGTCGAGGCGGTCGTCGGCGAACACGTCCCACCAGTCGAGGTTGGCGAACGAGGCATCGGTGGCGGCCGGCTCCTTCCAGGCGACCGGCATGTCGAGCGGCGGGCGCTGGTAGTCGGGGCCGACCATGCAGCCGCCGACCAGCAGCAGCCCGGACAGCAGCACGGTCGCCGGCAGCGGCCGGCGGACGAATCCCTTCATGGCCTGGCCTCCTCGTTCACGTGCTCGGCCTGCGGCGGCTTCTTCTTCCTGCCGGTCAGGTACTTCTCGACGACCACGAACAGCCCCGGCACCAGCACCACGCCGACCACGGTGGCGGTGAGCATGCCGGCGAACGAGGTCATGCCCATGATCTTGCGCGCCTCGGCGCCGGCGCCGCTGGCGAGGATCAGCGGGATCACGCCGAGGATGAAGGCGAACGAGGTCATCAGGATCGGCCGAAAGCGCAGCCGCGCCGCCGCCAGCGCTGCCTCCACCGGCCCCTTGCCCTTCTCGATCTCGGTACGGGCGAACTCGACGATCAGGATGGCGTTCTTCGCGGCGAGGCCGATCAGCATCACCAGG
The DNA here is from genome assembly GCF_004801855.1 of Pseudomonas sp. A-1. GTDB lineage: Bacteria > Pseudomonadota > Gammaproteobacteria > Pseudomonadales > Pseudomonadaceae > Geopseudomonas. Next base: position 45,445 of record NZ_SSTC01000010.1, read on the forward strand.
CCGATCTGGGCGAACACGTTGTTCTCGTAGCTGGCGCTGAAGTGGCGCGCCAGCCACAGGCCGAACATCGCCCCGCAGATCGCGATGGGTGTGCCGAACAGCACGCCGAAGGGCAGCGACCAGCTCTCGTACTGGGCGGCGAGGATCAGGAACACGAACACCAGCGCCATGACGAACACCATGCTGCCGGAGCCCTCCGCCGCCTTCTCCTGGTAGGACATGGCGTTCCAGGCGTAGGACATGTCGCTGGGCAGCACCTCGGCCGCCACCTCCTCCAGCGCCTTCAGCGCCTGCGCCGAGCTGTAGCCCGGCGCCGGACGGCCGGTGACCTCGGCCGCGCGGAACATGTTGAAGCGGTAGGTGAACTCGGGGCCGTTGGTGGACTCGTCGGTGAGCAGGGTGTTCATCGGCACCATCGCGCCGGCGGCGTTGCGCACGTAGAACAGCGAGGCGTCGGCGAGATCCTTGCGGTAGTCGCTCTCCGCCTGCACGTAGACCTTGTACAGCCGGCCGAAGCGGTTGAAGTCGTTGACGTAGGCGCCGCCGAGGAACGATCCGAGGGTCTGGTTGACGTCCGCCGGGGTGACGCCGAGCTTCATGGTCTTCTGGATGTCCACGTCCATGTAGATCTGCGGCACCGTGGCCCGGTAGGTGGTGTACAGCCCGGCGATCTCCGGGCGCTTGCCGGCCGCCTCCATGAACGCCCGGGTCTGCTCGGCCAGGTAGTCGGGGCTGTTGCCGACGCGGTCCTGCAGCATGATCGAGAAGCCGGAGCCGGTGCCGAGGCCGGGAATGGCCGGTGGGCCGAAGGCGATGGCGATGCCCTCGTTGACCGCCGCCAGCTTGCCGTTCAGACGGTGCGCCACGTTGGTGGCCTTGTCCTGCGCTGCCGGTCGTTCGTCCCAGTCCTTGAGCTGGATGAAGAAGAAGGCGTTGTTGGTCGACGAGGCGCCGGACAGGAAGCTGTAGCCGGTGACCGTGGTGTAGGACTCGATGGCCGGCTCGGCGGCGAGGATCGCCTCGACCTTGGCCGCGGCGGCGTGGGTGCGCTCCAGCGAGGCGGCGTCGGGCAGCTGCAGGTTGGCCATCAGGTAGGCCTGGTCCTCCTCGGGCACGAAGCCGCCGGGCACGCTGCGGAACAGCGCCACCAGCAGCACCACCAGCACGCCGAGCACCGCCAGCGCGCGCAGCGGGCGGTGGGTGAAGCGGCTGGTCAGGCCGATGTACCTGTCGGTCGCCGCGTCGAGGATGCGGTTGAAGCCGGCGAAGAAGCGCCCCAGCCAGCCCTTGCTGCCATGGCCGTGCGGCTGCAGCAGGGTGCTCGACAGCGCTGGGCTGAGCGACAGGGCGACGATCGCCGAGATGATGACCGAGATGGCGATGGTGATGGCGAACTGCTGGTAGAGCCGGCCGGTGATGCCCGACATGGCGGCCACCGGCACGAACACCGCGGTGAGCGACAGCGCCGTGGCGATCACCGGGCCGCTGACCTCCTTCATGGTCTGGATGGTCGCCTCGCGGCGCGGCATGCCGCGCTCCATCTTCTCCGACACGCCCTCCACCACCACGATGGCGTCGTCCACCACGATGCCGATGGCCAGCACCAGGCCGAGCAGCGAGAAGGTGTTGATCGAGAAGCCGAGCAGCGGGAACACCGCGAAGGTGCCGACCAGCGCCACCGGCACCGCCAGGGTCGGGATCAGCGTGGCGCGGAAGTTCTGCAGGAAGATGAACACCACCAGGGTGACGATGACCGTGGCCTCGAACAGGGTGCGGACGATCTCCTTGATGCCCGCCGACACCGGCTTGGTGGTGTCCAGGGAAACCACGTACTCGACGTCCTGCGGGAAGCGCTCCTTCATCTGCTCCATCGCCGCGCGGATCTTCTCCGCCACCTCCAGACCGTTGGCGTCGGGCAACTGGTAGACCGCCAGCACCGCCGCCGGCTTGGAGCCGAAGGCGCCGATCTGGTTGTAGGTCTCGGCGCCCAGCTCGATGCGCGCCACGTCGCGCAGCAACACCTGCGAGCCGTCCGGATTGGAGCGCACCACCACCTGGCCGAACTGCTCGGGCGTCTCCAGGCGGCCGCGGGTCTGCACCGCGTAGGCGAACTCGGTGCCCGGCGCGGCAGGCGGGCCGCCGAGCTTGCCGGCCGGGGTCAGCACGTTCTGCTGCTGCACGGCGGTGACGATGTCCGGCACGGTGAGCCCCAGGCGGCTGAGCTGGTCCGGCTTGATCCAGATGCGCATGGCGTAGTCGGCGCCGCCGAAGATGGTGACCTGGCCGACGCCCTGGATGCGGGCAATCTCGTCGAGCACGTTGATCGACATGTAGTTGGTGAGGAAGTCGGCGTTGTAGCTGCCGCCCGGCGAGCGCAGGGTCACCAGCATCAGCGGGAAGGCCAGCGCCTTCTTGACCTTCACCCCGCGGCGCTTGACGTCCTCGGGCAGCTGCGCGGAACCCTCGGACACGCGGTTCTGCACCAGCACGTTGGAGATGTCGAGATCGGCGCCGACCTCGAAGGCCACCGACAGGGTCATCTGACCGTTGCTGGCGTTGGTCGACTTCATGTACAGCATGTTCTCGACGCCGTTGACCTTCTGCTCCAGCGGCGTGGCCACCGACTGCTCGACGTTCACCGCGTTGGCGCCGTCGTAGGTGGTCTCGACCTTGATCTCCGGCGGGGTGATGTCGGGGTACTGGGCGATGGGCAGGCTGCCCATCGCCACCAGGCCGACGATGACGATGATGATCGAGATCACCATCGCGAAGATGGGCCGGCGAACGAAGAACTCACCCATTCTTGCCACCCTCCGCCACCGGCGGCAGTTCGCTGGCATCGGCCGGGCGCGGCTTGACGGTCATGCCCGGACGCAGGCGCAGCAGCGACGCCACCGCGACCCGCTCGCCCGGCTGCAGGCCGGACTCGATCACCCAGTCGCTGCCCAGGCGCTGGCCCACCTGCACCTGGCGCACCTCCACCGTGTCGTCCGCCTTGATGACGAACACCCGGTGCACCGACTGCAGCTCGCTGACCGCGCGCTGCGGCAGCAGGATGGCGCCCTTGATCTCGTCGGCATCGAAGCGGATGCGCGCGAACATGCCGGGGCGCAGCAGTCCCTGGGGATTGGGGAACTCAGCTTCGATGGTCAGCGCGCCGGTGGTGGGGTCGATGTTGCGGTCGACCTTGGTCGGCACGCCGCGCTGCTCGTACAGGCTGCCGTCGGCGAGGATCAGCGACAGCGGCCGCTGGCCTGCGGTCGCGATGCTGCCATCGGCGGCCTTGCCCTGCTGCTGGTCGGCCAGCCGCCGCGCGGCGTTGAGGTAACCGCGCTCGGTGATCGACACCCGCACGGCGATGGGGTCGGTGCGCGAGATGACGTTGAGCAGGCCGCCGTTGTTGCGCTGGCTGACGAAGTCGCCCACCTCCGCCTCGGACAGGCCGATCAGGCCGCGCTCGGGCGCACGGATCTTCGTGTAGCCCAGTTCGAGCTGGGCCAGCTCGACCTGCGCCCTGGCCGCTTCCACGTAGCTCTTGGCCGCCTCGTAGTTGGCCACCGCGCCATCCAGATCCAGCTGGCTGACCGCGTTGATCTCGGCCAGCGGCCGGATGCGGTCGAGGTCCGCCTTGGTCTTCACCAGGCTGGTGCGCGCCTGCGCCAGCATCGCGTTGGCCTGCGCGACCTTGGCCTGGAACGGCTGCGGGTCGATGCTGTAGAGCAGCGCGCCCTTGTCGACGAAGGTGCCTTCCTTGAAGTGGATGCCGTCGAGGAAGCCGTCGACCCGTGCGCGGATGGTCACGTCGGTGGAGCCGACGGTTTCGCCGATCACGTCAAGGGGGATGTTCACGTCCCTGGCGGCGACGGTGACGACCGGAACCTCCATCACCGCCGCCGGCGGCGGCGCCTTGCTGTCGCAGCCGATCAGGAGCATCGGCAGAAGCGCGATGATCATCCTCGACAGCTGGCGTTGACTGATTTTTTCTGACATGGCGTCGTCCATCAACGGTCGTCACGGGGCGGCTCGATCACGCACGGCCACAGGGCGCTACTCGAACTTCTCGATATCGCGCACGATGCCGTCGATCACGCCCTTGAGCGTGCTCAGGGTCACCTGCTCTTCCTTGTTTTCCAGCTCCTTGCCGTAGCCCTTGCGCACCACCTGCAGCACCGGCTGGCCGGTGCCGGCGTCGATCAGCTCGGCTTCGACGAACAGCTCGGTGGTACGGTCGCGCGCACCGGCCGCCGTCGTCGCGGCGGCGGTAACCAGGGCGATCGGGATCACCTCGTAGGGTTTGAGCCCTTCGGCCTTGGTATCCACGCCGGTGATGGCGGCGCGCAGCACCAGGGTCTGCCCGCGCGGCAGCGAGCCCTGCGGCGTGCTGGCCGGGTCGTGCACCTGGAAGCGCCTGCCGAAGGCAGTCTTGACCTGCTGGGCGGCATACGCCTGCAGGTCAGCCAGCGCCTTGGCGCCGATCTGTTCGGACGGGGTCGGCGCAGGATAGAAACCGATCGACTGCACGATCACGTGCCGGTAGTTGTCCAGCCTGACGCCCGGCGCCATCCAGCGCATGACCGGCTGCCCCGTGGCCGACGTGGCCGGCTGCAGCCGCGAGTAGTCCGCCAGGAACCCGGAATACTGCTCCGGCTTGGTGACTTGCGACGCGCAGCCGCCGAGCAGCAGTGCCGAAAGCACCAGCCCGGTGAGAACGATAGTGGAGCGCTTCATGTGTTTCTCCTGTGCCTTGACGGGTCGGTCGACGAGCGCCCTTCATTCGCATCGAGGCGCCATCGGGATCACTGGAAACCACGGCTGCTAGGGCAATGCATAGACGCGCGAGAGGATCTTGAGCATCTCGCCGGGCGCGCCGAAGTAGCGGGTGTGCAACTGCTCGAGCTCGCCCGTGCGGTACATCTCGCTGAGCACGGTATCCACCAGCAGGCGGAAATCCTCGTCGCTGCGCGCCATGGCCATGGATACCGGGGCGATCTCGAAGATGCGGTCCAGCACCGTCATCCCCGCCGCGCCCTCGGCCTTGCTCAGGCCATGCTGCAGCAGCATGCGCTCGGCGAAGAACGCATCGACCTTGCCCGCGGCCACCATCTGCATGCCCTGCTCGTGGCTGCCGACCGTGACCAGGGTGGCGATCACCCCGAGCTTGCGCATCTTGTCGCGCACCCAGTCCTCGGTGACCCCGCCCTCGATGGTCGCGAAGGTGTGGTTGGCCAGCCCCTGGTTGATGGTGGCCCGCCAGGTCGGCCCGCTGTGCACCGCCTCGCCATTGAGCGCGTTGACCAGCGACGGCGGCGCGTCCTTGCGGACCAGGGCGGAGAGACCGGCGGTGTACACCGGCCGCGAGTAGCTCACCGACTTGCGCCGCTCCAGGGTTTCCGGCGTAGGGCTGCAGAGGATGTCGATCGTTCCCGAAGTGATGGCGGCGATGGCATGCTCGCCACTGACCGCCCGGTAGCGTACCTGCATGTCGCTCAGCCCCAGCCCGGTTTTCACGGCGTCGGCGACCTTCAGGCACAGGTCGATGGCATAGCCGCCGGGCTTGCCGCTCTCCTCGCTGCTGAACGGCGCGAGGTCGGGCAGATAGCCCAGGGTGAGCGCATTGCTGGCACGCACGCGCTCGAGCGTCTGGGCGCCCGCCAGCATCGGCAGCAGCGCGAGCAAGCCGGCGAGCAGCAGACTGACTGATTTGTGTGGCTTCATGTTCATGTCCTGGTCCCTACATTCGGAGGTCATGGCAATCCCGGAGATGGCGCTCAGGCCCTGGTGGCCATGGCCGCCGGACGCTCTTCGACGAAGTTCTTGGCGATGAAGCCGTAGAGCAGGTAACCGATCGCCATCACGATCAGGGCGCCGAACACCGCATCCTTGCCGGAGGCATAGATGGCGTAGTACGAGTACGCCATGGCGATCAGCAGCGCCGCCACGTTGCGGCTGTACACCGCGCCACTGACGTTGGACTTGTGCATGATCACCAGCAGGCCGGTGAGCGCGGTGACGTAGGGAATCAGGTTGGTCACCGCCGCCAGGCTGACCAGCTTGCCGAACTGCTCGCTGGCATTGGGCGAGATGGTCGACAGCGCCATCAGGGTCTGGATCACGCCGCAGACCAGCATGCCGATGATCGGCGCATCGGCGGCGGTGACCCTGGAGAACAGCCTGGGGAACATGCCCTGGTCGGCGGTCATCTTGGCGGTCTGCGCCAGGGTGAACTGCCAGCCGAGCAGCGAGCCGATGCAGGCCATCACCGCCAGCGCCATGATGATGTTGCCGACCAGCGGGTTGAACATCTGCGCGTAGACGTAGGCGAACGGCGCCGAGGAGTTGGCCAGCTCGGCGTTGGGCACGATGCCCTGGATCACCGTGGTCGACAGCACGTAGACCACCGCGGCGCCGAGGGTGCCGAACAGGCAGGCCAGCGGCACGTTGCGCTTGGGATCCTCCACCGCGTCGGAACTCTGCGCCGCCGACTCCATGCCGAGGAAGGCCCACAGGGTCAGCGGGATGCTCTGGGTGATGGCGTCGCTGACCGCGATGCCGTTGGGGTTCCAGGCGGCCGCGAACACCTCCGGCTTGAACCAGAACCAGCCGATCACGCTGAGGCCGGCCACCGGGATGATCACCCCCCACACCGTCACCGTGCCGATCTTGCCGGTGATGCTCGGCCCGCCGAAGTTGGCGAAGGTGGTGATCCACAGCAGGGCGATGGTGCCGATGCACAGCGGGATGGCGCCGCTGCCCAGCCAGGGGATGAACGAGGTCAGGTAGCCCACCGCGGAAATGCCGATCGCCACGTTGCCGATCGCCAGCGACAGGAAGTAGAGGAACGAGCAGAGGAAGAATTCCGACTTGCCGTGCGCCTCCTCGCTGTAGGCCGACATGCCGCCGGAGCGGTTGCAGTAGATGCCGCACTGGGCGAAGCAGTAGGCGATGGCCATGGAGCCGACCGCGGTGATGATCCACGACAGCAGCGACACGGCGCCCAGCTGCGCCATGTTCGCCGGCAGCATGATGATGCCCGAGCCCATCATGTTGACCGCCACCAGGGTGGTGAGGCCGAACAGGCCCATCTTCTTGCTTGAATCAGCCATACGAGACTCCTCGCGCGATGTGCGACGCCGGCCCTGCCCCCGGCGGCCTGCAGCGCGCCGCCGGCCCGGGCCTATCGGTTACCGTTTGACGACGTAGATCATGTAGACCGGCTGCCCCTGGGCGTCGCGGTGGATCTCGACGCCGTGGTTGTCGTGCTCGAAACCGGGAAAATGCCCATCGAACACCTCCATCGCCAGCAGGTAATCGATGACGGCGCGCTTGTCGGCGCCGGCCTTCTCGCCCGGCATCATCAGCGGGATGCCCGGCGGATACGGCACCAGCTGCACGGCAACGGTGCGGTCCTGCATGTCGCGCACCGGGATCTGCTCGACCTCGCCGCGCACCAGCCGGGCGTAGGTGTCGCGCGGCGAGGACACCGGGTCGGGCAGCAGGGTGAAGGCGGCATCCATGTTGTGCAGCATCCGGGTGGCCAGCATGTCCTGGTGCATCGCCTCCGCCAGGTCGCGCAGGCCCATGCCGGCGTAGCGTTCCGGGTAGCTGCCCGGCAGCTCGGGCAGCACCTGCTCCAGCGGCGAGTTGGCGTCGTAGTGGCGCTTGAACTCCATCAGCCCGGCGACCAAGGAACCCCACTTGCCGCGGGTCACGCCGACGCTGAACAGCAGCAGGAACGAGTAAGGCTCGGTCTTCTCCACCACGATGCCGCGACTGGACAGGAAGCGCGACACCAGCGGCGCCGGAATGCCGCTGCCCTGCATCTGCCCTTCCAGGCTCATCCCCGGGGTCAGCACGGTGACCTTGATCGGGTCGAGCATGCAGTAGTCGGCGCCGAGGTCGCCGAAGCCGTGCCAGCTGGCGCCGGGCCTGAGCACCCAGGCATCGCCGTGATGCAGGCGTTGCGGGTCGATGTCGCCGAAAGGCACGCCATCCACCACATCGGGCTGCCAGACGCCGAACCACCAGTCATGCGCATCGCGCATGCGCATGTCGTTGCCCAGGCGCACCATGGCCTGGCGGAAGGCGATGGCCTCGCCGATCGACTCCTCGGTGAGATACTCGCCGGCATCGTCCATCATCTTCGCGGAAACATCGGTGGAGGCGATGATGCTGTACTGCGGCGAGGTCGAGGTGTGCATCATGAACGCCTCGTTGAACAGCGCCGGCTCGACCGGCACCTTGCCCGAGCGGATGTGGATCATCGACGCCTGCGACAGCGCGGCGAGCAGCTTGTGGGTGGAGTGGGTCACGGTCACCGTGGCGTCGTCGGCGTGGCGCTCGCCGCGGTGCATGCCGTAGCGCCCCTCGTACAGCGCGTTGAAGCGCGCGTAGGCGTACCAGGCCTCGTCGTAGTGGATGCGGTCGACGCTCCTGCTCAGCTCGCCGGTGGTGGTCCGCACGTTGTAGCAGAGGCCGTCGTAGGTGGAGTTGGTCAGCACCGCCAGCACCGGGCGGGCCTGCTTGTCGCGCGCCAGCGGGCTCTCGGCGATCTTCTTCGCCACCGCCTCGGGGGTCAGTTCGCCCTGCGGCACCGGGCCGATCAGGCCGCGTGCGTTGCGCCGCGGGCGCAGGTACAGCGGCACCGCACCGGACTGGTTGAGCGCGTAGTTCAGCGACTTGTGGCAGTTGCGGTCGACCAGCACCAGGTCGCCGTCGGTGACCGCCGAGTGCAGGATGATCTGGTTGCTGGCCGAGCTGCCGCCGACCGAGAAGAAGGTGTAGTCGGCGCCGAACACCCGCGCGGCGTAGCGTTCGGCCGCGGCCACCGGCCCGGAGTGGTCGTTGAGCGAGCCCAGCTCGCCGACCGACACGCTGAGGTCGGAGCGCAGCATCTGCTCGCCGTAGAAGTCGAGGAAACTGCGCCCCACCGCGGTCTTCATGAAGGCGGTGCCGCCGGTATGGCCCGGGGTGTGCCAGGAGTATTCGTGGGTGTCGGCGAAGTTGACCAGCGCGCCGAAGAACGGCGGCAGGATGGTATCCAGGTAGCGGTGCGCGGCGGCGGCGATGCGCCCGGCGATGAACTCGGGGCTGTCTTCCGGCAGCCAGATGAAGCCGTCGATGTTCTCGACGAACGCCAGCGGCACCTGGCCATGATGCGCCTTGCTCATGCCCAGCATGATCGGCAACTGCGCGGTGCGCCGACGCATCAGGCGGATCACCTGCTGCGCCTTGTCCAGATCCTGCTCGCACGGCCCCCAGCCGAGGATCACGCAGGAAAACCCGGGATCGGCGCGGAATGCCGTCTCCACGTCGTCGAGGGCGCCGACCAGCTGCACGCGCAGGCCGTAGCCCTCCAGCGCCAGGGCGACCGCCCGGGCGCTCTGGGCGACGTAGCTGTCCTCGTGCCCCTGGATCTGCGCGGCGACCAGCACCGGATAGCGCTGCGCCAGGGCCGGCGGCAACGGGGTTGGCGAGAGACTCATCGAGCGGCTCCTCTGGGACGCTTGGCCGCGGGACGGATCGCGGCAGGAATGTCGTTATCCGGAAGCGCGGCGCGAGCGCCGGAACAGCGGCAATCGGCAGACTGCAGCACCGGCAAGCGAGGCCTTGACGCTCCAGGTCGCCGGCTACCGCAGAGCGGCTCCCGGCGACCCGCTGCAGGTCGTCGGAAATCCACTCAAGCCAAGCATGGACAAGCATAGAAGAGACTCGGCCGCCAACAACCCGACGCACGCCTTCGCTGCAGCGATGCCGCCGCCCTCGCCAGCTGTGGGCGGGCACCGCCGTGCCGCACGCCCCCTTCCCTCCGGTCGCAGTGTCTATGCTGGGCTTACCGATGCCATGCCCCGCGAGGAGTCCAGCGATGCTGCCCAGCTTCCCTTCCGACAAGGCCCTGTCGCGCGGCCTGCTCGATGTCCTGATCCGTGCCGGGCTGATCGCCGTGCTGGTGATGTTCTGCTTCCAGATCTTTCACCCCTTCCTCAACCTGATGCTCTGGTCGCTGATCATGGCGATCACCCTCTATCCGCTGCATCGCCGGCTCAAGGGCAGGCTGGGCAACAGCGACGGCCGCACCGCGACGCTGATCGTGGTGGTCGCCATCGCCATCCTCATGGTGCCGATCTACCTGCTGGGCTCATCGCTGGCCGACTCGGTGGAAAATGCCCTGACCATGGTCAGGAGCGGCAACGTGCATATCCGCCCCCCTGCCGAGTCGGTCGCCGGCTGGCCGCTGGTGGGCAAGCCGCTGTATGCCTTCTGGCTGCAGGCTTCCACCGATCTGTCCGGCGTGGCGCAGAAGTTCACCCCGCAGATCAAGGAGCTGGTGCTCGCCCTGCTCGGCAAGCTCGCCGGCCTCGGCATGGGCCTGCTGGTGTTCATCGTCGCCCTGGTCATCGCAGGCATCTTCATGGCCTACAGCGAGAGCGGCAGCCGCAGCGCGGTGGAGATCGCCACACGGCTTTCCGGCCCGGAAAAGGGGCCGAAGATCACCGAACTGTGCACCGCCACCATCCGCGCGGTGGCCCAGGGCGTGGTCGGCATCGCCTTCATCCAGATGCTGCTGGTCGGCGTCGCCTTCGTGGTCAAGGGCATTCCCGGCGCCGGCCTGCTGGCCCTGGCGGTGCTGCTGCTCGGCATCATGCAACTGCCGGCGACCCTGATCACCATCCCGGTGATCGCCTTCGTCTTCACCACCGAAGGCGCCAGCACCACGACCATCGTCTTCGCCATTTACGTGTTCATCGCCGGCCTGGCCGACAACGTGCTCAAGCCGCTGATGCTCGGCCGGGGCGTCGATGTGCCGATGCCGGTGGTGCTGATCGGCGCCCTGGGCGGCATGGTCACCAATGGCGTCATCGGCCTGTTCATCGGTCCGGTGGTCCTGGCAGTCGGCTACCAGCTGTTCTGGCAGTGGGTCAGGGACCAGCCCGGCACCGACAAGCAGTCCTGAGCCCATGGCCCGCGCTCGCTGGCTGCTGCTCGGCGCACTGGGGCTGGGCGGCTGCATGCGCGTGGGGCCGGACTTCCAGCCGCCCGGCGAGGCCTGGCTCGGGCAGTGGCGCAGCCCGGCCATCGAGCAGGCCAGCCAGCAGCGGCCGGAGGCCGACATCCGCGAGTGGTGGCGGGTGTTCGACGATCCGCTGCTCGACCGCCTGATCGCCGAGGCCGATGCCCACAACGCCGGCCTGCGGATCGCCGGCCTGCGGGTGATGGAGGCGCGCGCCCAGCTGGGCATCGCCCGGAGCGGCCGCTACCCGCAGCTGCAGCAGGCCAGCGCCGACAGCATCTACCTCGACCGCAACCAGTCCGGCGGCCGCAATCCGCAGGACAGCCGCTTCTGGCAGCACAGCCTGGGCCTGGACATCGGCTGGGAGCTGGACTTCTGGGGGCGCTTCAGCCGCGCCATCGAGTCGGCCGACGCCGCCTACTTCGCCGCCGAGGCCAACTACGAGGACGTGCTGGTGCTGCTGCGCGCCCAGGTCGCGGAAACCTACTTCGCCCTGCGCACCACCGAGGCGCGCCTGCGCGTCGCCCGCCGCAACGCCGAGCAGCAGAAGCGCAGCTTCGAGATCACCGAGCGCCTGTTCGTCAGCGGCGAGAGCGACGAGCTGGACCTGCAACAGGCCAAGACCCAGTACCTGGGCACCCTGAGCAGCATCCCCGAGTTCGAGGACCAGGTGGCGCGCACCCGCAACGCCCTGGCCGTGCTGCTCGGCCGCCCGCCCGGGCCGCTGCCGGAGCTGGCCGAACGGGAAGGCCTGATCCCGCTGCTCGACCGCGCCGTGCTGCAGGACGTGCCGGCCGACCTGCTGCGCCGCCGCCCGGACATCCGCGCCGCCGAGCTCAACGTCGCCGCCCAGTCGGCGCTGATCGGCGTGGCCAGGAGCGATCTGTACCCCTCGCTGAGCCTGCTGGGCAGCATCGTCTGGTCGACCAGCTCGCTGGATGGCGCACCCGACACCCTCGATATGGTCGGCGGCCCCAGCCTACGCTGGAACATCCTCGACTACGGGCGCATCAGCAACAACGTGCGCGTGCAGGACGCCCGCCTGCAGCAGCTGATCGAGGTCTACCGCGACAGCGTGCGCCAGGCCGCACGCGAAGCCGACGATGCCGCCCGCGGCCTGAGCAAGGCGCTGGAGCGCGAACGCATCCTGCGCGAGGCGGCGGTCTCCGCCGAGCGCTCGCTGACCCTGGCCAGCGCCCAGTACCGCGAAGGCTACGCCGACTTCCAGCGCGTGCTGGATGCCCAGCGGGCCCTGCTGGTCCAGCAGGACGGCTACCTGGTCACCCGCAACAGCGCGGTGAGCAGCCTGATCGCCCTGTACAAGGCCCTCGGCGGCGGCTGGCACAGCGCCCGCCCGCGGATCGACGAGGCCAGCCGCATGCAGATGCAGCGCCGCACCGACTGGGGCGATCTGCTGGACGAACCGCCGCCACCCGACGAGGAGCGCGAAGATGAGTGACGAGACGCCGCCCGCCCCTGCGGCCCCGCCTGCCCCGCCGCCCGCCGACCCGGTCTCCCGCGGCGTCAAGGGCGTGCTCGGGGTGATCCTGCTCAGCCTGCTCTGGTACCTGCTGGCCGACCGCTTCACCCCCTACACGCAACAGGCGCGGGTGCAGGCCTTCGTGGTGCCGGTGGCCGCCGAGGTGGCCGGCCGGGTGACCCGGGTGCGGGTGCGCGACAACCAGATGGTCGAGGCCGGCGAGGTGCTGTTCGAGGTGGACCCCGGGCAGTACCAGATCGCCGTCGAGCGGGCGCGCGCCGACCTCGAGTCGACCCGCCGGCAGATCGCCGCCAGCACCGCCGGCATCGACTCGGCGCTGGCCTCGCTGCGCGCCGCCGAGGCCAACCAGCTCAAGTCGCAGCAGGACCGGGACCGCCTCGAACGGCTGTACCGCGAGGATCCCGGCACCATCTCCCTGCGCCGCCTCGAGGTGTCGCGGGCCACCCACGTGCAGGCCATCAGCCAGGTCGCCGCCGCCCGCGCCGAGGTGCAGCGGGCGCGCGAGCAGCAGGGCGGCAGCGACGAGCAGAACGCCCTGCTGCGCAGCGCCGCCGCCGCCGTGGAGAAGGCCGAGCTGGATCTCGCCAATACCCGGGTACGCGCGCTCTCGGCCGGCATGATCACCGACCTGCGCACCGATGTCGGCCAGTTCGCCGTGGCGGGCAATCCGGTGATGACCCTGATCACCATCCAGGACGTGTGGATCAATGCGGAAATGACCGAGAACAACCTCGGCCGGATCGTGCCGGACACCCCCGTGGCCATAGTGCTGGACGTGCTGCCCGGCGAGGTGTTCGCCGGCAGGGTGCGCAGCGTCGGTTTCGGCGTCAGCGTCGGCCAGAGCACCGCGCCCGGCACCCTGCCCAAGGTGGAGAACAGCCGCGACTGGCTGCGTCCGGCGCAGCGCTTCCCCGTGATCGTCGAGTTCGCCCCGGGCGAGGTGGCCAGGCTGGCCGGCCTGCGCGGCATCCGCGTCGGCGGCCAGGCCGACGTGATGGCGTTCCCGACGCAGGGCAACCCGCTCAACCCGCTCGGCCGCCTGTTCCTCTACCTGATGAGCTGGCTGTCCTATGGCTACTGAGCGCGGGCCCCGCGCCCAGCGCGCGCTGCGCCTGGCCAGCGGCACCGCGCTGTGCCTGGCGGCGAGCTACGCCCTGGGGCTGCCGCTGCCGTTCGTTGCCCCGCTGTTCGCCCTGTTCCTGTTCGCCCGGCTCGACCGCCCGCTGTCGCCCAAGGCCGGGCTGGGCCTGACGCTGGTGGTGATCCTGACCACCGGCAGCGGCCTGCTGCTGATCCCCCTGCTGCGCCATGCCCCGTTCAGCGGCGTGCTGCTGGTCGGCCTGTGCCTGTTCCTGGCCTTCCGCCATGGCCTGGGCGGCGGCAACGCCCTGCTCACCACCTTCCTCACCGTCGGCCTGACCATGATCTCGGCCGCCGGCACCACCGACTTCGGCCTGGCGCTGCTGGTCATCGCCGCCCTGGCGCAGGGCCTGCTGCTCGCCGTGCTGGTGCTGCCCGTCGGCCACTGGCTGTTTCCCGAGCCGGCCGGCGCCCGGCCGCCGCCGACCGAGCCGCGCCTGCCCGCCGTGGAGGCCAACTGGGTGGCGCTGCGCGCCGCCCTGGTGGTGCTGCCGGCCTGGCTGCTGGCGCTGATCGACCCGGCCGGCTACATGGCGATCATCCTCAAGGCGGTCGGTCTCGGCCAGCAGAGCTGCAGCGCCACGGCGCGCGACGCGGCGCGCGAGCTGATCGGCTCGACCCTGCTCGGCGGCCTCATGGCCGTGCTGTTCTGGTGGGCGCTCGGCCTGTTCGTGCACCTGTGGATGTTCTTCCTGTGGATGCTGCTGTTCGGCCTGCTGGTGGCGCGCCGGCTCTACGGCCTCGCGCCGACCCGGCTGAGCCCCGGCTTCTGGCTGAACGGCCTGGTGACCATGCTCATCCTGCTCGGCCTGTCGGTCGAGGACAGCGCCAACGGCAAGGACGTCTACGGCGCCTTCGCCCTGCGCATGGGCCTGTTCGTCGCCATCAGCCTGTACGCCTGGCTGATGGTCTACCTGCTCGACCGCTACCGCCAGGGCCGCCTGCGCCAGCCCGGCTGCTGAGGAGATCGCCATGCTGCTCAACCTGCTGGTCGGCATTCCCGCCATGCTGCTGTGCCTGCTCATGGAGGCCTACGTCGTGGTCATGTGCCTGCGCTACTACGTGAACTACTACAGCCGCACCGGCAAGACTGGCGCAGGCGACCAGACCCTGCTGTGGGACTGCCTGGTGCTGGGCCTGGTGATGCTGCTGATGATGCTCGGCTATTTCGTGCAGATCATCCTGTGGGCCGGCCTGTTCATGCTGCTTGGCGAGTTCGACGCGTTCGCCACGTCGATCTACTACTCGGGAGTGACCTTCGCCACCCTCGGCTATGGCGACATCGTCCTCTCCGAGCGCTGGCGCCTGCTCGGCGCCCTGGAGGCCGGCAACGGCGTGCTGATGCTGGGAATCTCCACCGGGGTGATGACCGCCGCGGTGCGGGAGGTGATCAAGCACAACATGGAGAGGCTCGGGCGCGGGTCGAACGGTTAAACTCTGCAGCCTGCCCAGACCGAGGAGGCTGCATGAAGCTCTATCTGTACGACCACTGTCCCTTCTGCGTGCGCGCCGAAATGGTCGCCCACTACAAGCAGGTGCCGGTCGAGCAGGTCTACCTGCTCAACGACGACGAGGCGAGCTGCTTCGCGCTGATCGGCGCCAAGCAGGTGCCGATCCTGCAGTTCGACGACGGCCGCGCCATGGGCGAGAGCTTGGACATCGCCCGCAGGCTGGACGAACTGGGCGATCCGGCGCGGCCGATCCGCCCGCACGGCGACTACCTGCCGATCCAGGAGCACATCAACGAGGTGCGCCTGGCCATCTGGTGCCTGCTGTTCCCCCGCGACATCGCCCTGGACCTGCCGGAGTTCGCCACGGCGGCGGCGCGCGACTACTTCCAGGCCAAGAAGGAGCAGATCATCCAGCGCCCGTTCAGCCAGGCCCTGGCGGAAACCGCCGAGCACAAGGCCGCGGTCGAGGCGATGCTGGCCAGCCTGCCGCCCCTGCCGCTGCCCAGCGCCCACGGCGGCACCCTGGGCTGGGACGACGTGCTGCTCTACCCCGGCCTGCGCAACCTGAGCATGGTCAGGGACATGGCCTTCCCGCCGGCGGTGCGCGCCTACGTCGACGAGGTCGCCCGCCTCACCGAGACCGCCACCTACTTCGAGCGGGCGATCTGAGCGTGCACATCTTCCTCGCCCGCGCCAGACTGGCCGCCGCCATCCTGCTGCCGGCCTGGCTGCTGATCACCCTGCTGCTCAAGCTGTGGCGGCCGGTGATCGCCGGCCGCCCCGAGTGGCAGGTGGCGGCGATCATCGTGCCGCAGATGATCGCCGGCATGGTGTTCGTCATCATCCCCATCACCCAGGGCATCCTCGTCCGCCTCGCCGCCCGCCGGCAGGGCCTGAAGAACGACTGAGCTTCCCATGCACACTCTCGAACAACTGCGCCGCGGCGAACTGGCCGGCGCCCGCCGCCTCGACCTGTCCGCCGGGCTGACCGAGCTTCCCGACGAAATCCTCTCCCTCGCCGACAGCCTCGAGGTACTCAACCTCTCCGGCAACCGCCTGCGCCATCTGCCGGACTGGCTGCCGCGGCTGGGCAAGCTGCGCATCCTGTTCTGCTCGGACAACCCCTTCGAGCAGGTGCCGGAAGTGCTCGGCGACTGCGAAAAGCTGGAGATGGTCGGCTTCAAGGCCTGCCGGATCCGCGAGCTGCCGGTGGCGGCGCTGCCCGCCCGGCTGCGCTGGCTGATCCTCACCGACAACGCCCTGGAGCGCCTGCCGGCCGAGCTGGGCAACTGCCAGCGCCTGCAGAAGATGGCGCTGGCCGGCAACCGCCTGACCGCGCTGCCGGACAGCCTGGCCGACCTGCAGCGCCTCGAGCTGCTGCGCATCTCCGCCAACCGCCTCGACGCCCTGCCCGGCTGGCTGATGGAGCTGCCGCGCCTGGCCTGGCTGGCCTTCGCCGGCAATCCGTGCAGCGATACCCGCGAAGCGCAGGTGCTGGCCGAGCATCCGCTGCCGCCGATCGCCCGCACGAGCATCGCGCTGGGCGAGGTGCTCGGTCAGGGTGCATCGGGGATCATCCAGCGCGCCGAGTGGCGCCTCGACGGCGAGACGGCGCAGCCGATGGCCGCCAAGCTGTTCAAGGGCCACGTCACCAGCGACGGCCTGGCGCACAGCGAGATGGCCGCCTGCCTGGCCGCCGGCGCGCATCCCAACCTGATCGGCGTCGCCGGCCCGCTGGCCGAGCAGGCCGGCGCCGCGCCCGGGCTGCTGCTGGAGCTGATCGACCCGGCCTTCCGGCCGCTGGCCGGGCCGCCGTCGCTGGCCAGCTGCACCCGCGACTGCTACCCCAGCGAGCGCCGTTTCGACCTCGACGAGGCGCTGCGCATCGCCCGCGGCGCGGCCGCGGCGGTCGCCCACCTGCACGGGCGCGGCATCCTGCACGGCGACCTGTACGCCCACAACCTGCTGGTCGACCCGGCCGGCGCCTGCCTGCTCGGCGACTTCGGCGCCGCCTCGTTCTTCGATCCCGCCAGCGCTCAGGGCCGGGCCCTGCAGCGCATCGAGGCGCGCGCCTTCGGCCATCTGCTGGAGGAGCTGCTGCAGCGCTGCCCCGAGGAGCGGCAGCCCGAGCGCCGGCACGCGCTGGCCGGGCTGAGCGAGCGCTGCCTGAGCCCGTGGGTCGGCGAGCGGCCGGACTTCGCCGAGATCCTCGCCGCCCTGCAGGGGGAGCCGCCGGCTACCAGTGTCTGACCAGCAGCTGGATGCCGGCCAGCAGCATGCCGGCGCGGGCGATGCGGTAGAACCACAGGTGGTTGACCTTGTCCTGCAGCCACAGTCCGGCCCACACGCCCAGCGGCACGAAGGGCGCCAGGCTCAGGCTGATCAGCAGGTTGTCCCGGCTGAACTGGCCCAGCCAGGCGTAGGGCACCAGCTTGACCGCGTTGGTGAGCAGGAAGAAGACGTTGATGGTGGCCACGTAGCGCACCTTGTCCAGCTGCTGCGGCAGCAGGTGCATCATGATCGGCGGGCCGCCGGCGTGGGCGACGAAGCTGGTGAAGCCGGCCAGGGTGGACAGCAGGGTACCCTTGCCCTTCGGCGGCGGCAGGCCGGGGCGCGGCTGCGCCGGCCTGAGCAGGTTGGCCAGCACGAAGGCCACGGCGATGCCGCCGATCAGCAGGCCGATCACCCGCTCGTTGAGCAGCTCGAAGGTCAGCGAGCCGATCAGCACGCCGACCAGCGCCCCCGGCAGCATGATCCTCAGGTTGGCCATGTCCCACTTGCCATAGTAGGCGCGCAGGCCGACCAGGTCGGCGACGCAGAGGATCGGCAGCATCACCGCCGCCGCCTGGGTCGGCGCCAGGCCCAGCGCCAGCAGCGGCACGGCGATACCGCCGAGGGCGCCGCCGAAGCCGCCCTTGGACAGGCCGGTGAGTAGCACGGCGGGCAGGCCGAAGAGCAGGAAATCGGTCAGGGACATAGAGGCATCCATGGGCAGCGCAACGCGGGCCGCGCAGTTTAGCGCCCGGGCCGCGGGATGACAGAGGCGGCCGGACTATACTGGCCGAATACCGGACGCCGTCCCAGGGCAATCGCATGACTGGCATCCGGGCTGGCCAATCCGCTACAGGGGCGAATTCATTCGCCCAAATGCCCCGCCAAGGCGAATGAATTCGCCCCGGACCGGGAGCCCCACCCTCCGAGAGCAGAGGAGCCCGCCATGAACACGCTGTCCCAAGCCCACTGCGAAGCCTGCCGCGCCGATGCCCCGCAGGTTTCCGAGCGCGAACTGGCCGAACTGATCCACGAGATCCCCGACTGGAACATCGAGGTGCGCGACGGCGTCATGCAGCTGGAGAAGGTGTTCGCCTTCCCCGACTTCCAGCGCGCGCTGAACTTCACCAACGCGGTCGGCGCCCTCGCCGAGATGGAGGGCCACCACCCGGCGCTGCTCACCGAGTGGGGCAAGGTCACCGTGACCTGGTGGACCCACAAGATCGGCGGCCTGCACCGCAACGACTTCATCATGGCGGCGCGCACCGACCACGCTGCGCAGCACGCCGAAGGCCACCGCCAGTCGTAGCCGCCCGGCAGCCCGCCATGGACCAGGCAACCGAGCGGAACGGCAAGGCACAGGCCCACTCGCCTGGCGGGGGGAGTTTCCGGGTTAGAATGCCCGCCCCGCCTTCCGAGACCCGCTCCTCCATGCCCGAGCCCCAGCGCCTGCGCCAGATCCTCGTCCTCGGCCTGCCGATCATCGGCGGCATGCTCAGCCAGAGCCTGATCAACCTGGTGGATGCGGCGATGGTCGGCCACCTGGGCGAAACGGCGCTGGCCGGGGTCGGCATCGGCAGCTACGCCAACTTCATGGTCATCGCCCTGGTCATGGGCCTCGGCTCCGGCGTGCAGGCGCTGGTGGCGCGCCGCCGCGGCGAAGGACGCCTGGCCGAAGTGGCCAGCCCGCTCAACGCCGGCCTGCTGCTCGCCCTGCTGGTCGGCCTGCCGCTGGGGCTGCTGTGCTGGTGGGCCGCGCCCTGGATCATCGACCTGCTGGCCGACGACCCGGCGGTGGCCGCCATCGGCCAGGACTACTTCCAGTGGCGGGTGCTGGCGGTCGCCGCGGTCGGCCTGAACTTCGCCTTCCGCGGCTTCTGGAACGGCAGCCACCGCTCCGGGATGTACATGCGCATCCTGCTCGGCATGCACCTGTTCAACGCCGCGCTCAGCTACTGCCTGATCCACGGCCGGCTCGGCCTGCCGGCCCTCGGCGCCGAGGGCTCCGGGCTGGGCACCTGCATCGCCCTGTGGCTCGGCTCGCTGGTCTACGCGGTGCAGACCTGGCGGGTGGCGCGCGGCGGCGGCTTCCTGCGCCAGCGCCCGCCAGCCATGGAGCTGCGCGTGCTGCTGCGCCTGGCGCTGCCCAACTCGCTGCACCAGTTCCTGTTCGCCACCGGCATCACCATCCTGTTCTGGATCATCGCGCAGATCGGCACCGCCGAGCTGGCGGTGGCCCACGTGCTGATCAACCTGACCCTGCTGCTGATCCTGCCGGCCATCGGCCTGGGCATGGCGGCCACCACCCTGGTCAGCCACAGCCTCGGCGAGGGCGACGTGGAGGCGGCGCACCGCTGGGGCTGGGAGGTGGTGCGCATCGCCGCCTTCGGCCTGGCCCTGCTGGGCGTGCCGTTCTGGCTGTGCCCCGAGGCGATCCTCGGCCTGTTCGTCACCGATCCGGCGCTGATCGAGCTGGGCACCCTGCCGCTGCGCCTGACCGGGCTGGGCATGGTGCTGGACGCCGGCACCCTGGTGCTGACCCAGGCACTGCTCGGCGCCGGCGCCAGCCGCACGGTGATGGCGATCAGCCTGGGCAACCAGTGGCTGGTGCTGCTGCCGCTGACCTACCTGCTCGGCCCCGTGCTCGGCTACGGCCTGCTGGCGATCTGGAGCCTGTACATCCTGCAGCGCGGCCTGGTGTCGGCGGTGTTCGGCCTGATGTGGCAGCGCCGCGCCTGGGCGCGCATCCAGCTGTAGGGCGACTTGCGCAGCCCGGGAATGCGCACGAAGCTTGCTGCAGACCCCGCGAGAGAGGTGGCCATGAACCAGCCCGACAAGCCCACCGACAAGCAGCACGAGCGCCCGCTCGGCCTGCGCCAGATGCTGCAGAGCGTGCTGGCCGCCGCCTTCGGCGTGCAGAGCAATCGCAACCGCCAGCGCGACTTCAGCCGTGGCAAGCCCAGTCACTTCATCCTGCTCGGCCTGCTGTTCACCCTGCTGTTCGTGCTGCTGCTGTTCGGCGTGGTGCGCCTGGTGCTGAACCTCGCCGGGGTCGGCTAGCTAGCCGGCCCCGGTATCCCGGGTCACTGCTGGCTGACCCACATCAGCGCGGTGCTCACCGCTATCAGGATCAGGGCCAGTGCGGCCCGGGCGTCGGCCTTGCTGTCGGCGCGGTCGTGGCTGTCGTGCTCGTTCATCGTCGATTCCCCTGTGGGTCTGCTCCTCCTGAGTCAAGACCACTGCCGGCCGGCGCTCAAGGCCGCTGCCGGCATTCTGCCAGCAGCCATTTCCCGCCGCCTCGCCGCGGCCATGCTAGGCTTTGCGACAGACATCAGCTCACGAACCTGGCGGCGTCACGACATGCACCTCTCCACCGAGTTCAGGATCGATCTGCGTCGCCTGATTCTGCTCCTGGCCGTGACGACCGCCCTGCTGACGCTGGCCAATACCTTCTATGCCAGCTATCAGGCGCAGCGCGTCCTGCTGATCCGCCAGACCCTGGAGGCCAACCGGGTCTACGCCAGCAAGCTCGCCGAGAGCACCGAAAGCCTGCTCGCGGCGGCACGCCAGCAACTGGCCTACAGCGCCACCCACCTGGCGCCGCAGCTCGACCAGCCGCAGCAGCTGGCCATGGAGGCCGAGCGCCTGCGGCTGCAGACCGACAGCTTCAACTCCACCTTCATCGTCCGCGACGACCGCACCCTGCTCGCCGTCTCCCCCCCGACCCTGCACGGCGTGGGCGCCAGCATCGACAGCGACGGCGCCCGCGAGGCCCTGGAAAAGCGCGAGCCGCTGGTGAGCCGGCCCTTCATGTCGGCCAGCGGCCGGCTGGTCATCGCCATCAGCCATCCGATCCACAGCAGCGACGGCCACTACCGCGGCTATGTCGGCGGCGCCATCTACCTGCGCGAGGAGAGCGTGCTCGGCGCCCTGCTCGGCGAGCACTTCTACCGAGACGGCTCCTACCTGTACGTGGTCGACCGCCACGGGCAGGTCCTCTATCACCGAGACTCGGAGCGGGTGGGCGAAACCATGCGCTCCGACCCGGCGCTGGAGGCGGTGATCCGCGGCGAGAGCGGCAGCCGTCGGGTGATCAGCCGCCACGGCGTCGACATGCTGGCCGGCTATGCGCCGGTGCCCAGCACCGGCTGGGGCATAGTCGCCCAGCGGCCGACCCAGGCCGCCCTGGCCGAGCTGAACGAGATGATGCTCGGCATCCTGGGCAACGCGATCCCCGTCTCGCTGCTCACCCTGCTGGGGCTGTGGTGGCTGTCGCGGCTGATCGCCCGGCCGCTCTGGCAACTGGCCAGCAACGCCCGTCACCTCGACTCGCAGGCGGCGGGCGAGCAGATCCGCCAGGTGCGCGCCTGGTACTACGAGGCAGGCCAGCTCAAACAGGCCCTGCTGGCGGGGCTGGCACAGTTCAGCCTGAAGATCGGCCAGCTCAACCTCGACTCGATCACCGACCCGCTGACCGGGCTGCTCAACCGCCGCGGCATGCAGCTCGCCCTCGAACAGTGGCAGCTCAGCGGCCATGCCTATGCGGTGATCGCCATCGACATCGACCACTTCAAGGAGGTCAACGACCGCTTCGGTCACGATGTCGGCGACCAGCTGCTGCGCCACCTCGCCCAGCTGATGCAGCAGATCGCCCGCCAGGCCGACGTGCTGTGCCGCTTCGGCGGCGAGGAATTCGTCATGCTGCTGCCCCGCACCACCCTGGTCGACGCCTGCGGCGTGGCCGAGCGGCTGCGCCAGTGCGTGGCCGACAGCCCGAGCCCGGACGGCACCACGGTGACCATTTCCCTCGGCGTCGCCCATTGCCCCGACAGCCGCAACGGCACCGAGACGGTGCTGAAGAAGGCCGACCAGGCGCTCTACGCGGCCAAGCACCAGGGGCGCAACCGGGTGGTCATCGCCGGCGCGGCCTGATCGGCTGCGGGTGCTACTGGGGGAAGGGGCGCCGATGTGATAAGGTCGCACGCTTTCCATGGATTGACTTCGCCGGCGCCGCAATGCCTTCCCTCCGATCCCTGCTGCGTCTCGATCTGCGCCGCCTGATCCTGCTGCTCACCCTTGCCACGGCACTGCTCACCCTCGCCAATACCTTCTATGCCAGCTACCTGGTGCAGCAGGACCTGCTGATCCAGGAAAGCCTGGAGTCCAACCGCGTCTATGCCGTCAAGCTGGCCGCAAGCACCGAGCACTTCCTCGCCGGCACCCGCCAGCAACTGGCCTACAGCGCCAGCCTGCTGCCCGGGCAGATGCAGGACGAGGAGCGCCTGAACCGGGAGGTCGACCGCCTGCGCCTGCAGACGGTCAGCTTCAACTCGGTATTCGTGGTGGATGCAAGCGGCAAGGTACTGGCTTCCTCGCCGCAGACCCTGCAGCAGGTGGGCAAGACCGTGCAGAGCCACGGCGCCCTGCAGGCACTGAGCGAGCGCCGGCCGCTGATCAGCGCCCCCTACATTTCCGCCCTGGGCAACCTGGTGGTGTTCATTTCCCAGCCGATCCACGACCGCCAGGGCAACTACCTCGGCTACGTCGGCGGCAGCATCTACCTGCAGCAGCACAACATCCTCAACACCCTGCTCGGCGAGCACCACTACAAGGACGGCTCCTACCTGTACGTGATCGACCGCGACCGCCGCCTGCTCTACCACCCGGAAGCCGCGCGGATCGGCGAGGTGGTGCACGGCAACCCGGTGATCGAGGACGTGATCCGCGGGCAGGACGGCAGCCGCCGGCTGATCAACTCGCGCGGCGTGGACATGCTGGCCGGCTACGCGCCCGTGCCCAGCACCGGCTGGGGCATAGTCTCCCAGCGCCCCACCGCCAGCGTCATGGCCAAGCTGCGGAGCCTGATGCTGGGGGTGCTGAGCAATGCCGTGCCCTTCTCGCTGCTCAGCCTGCTGGCCATCTGGGGGCTGGCGCGGATGGTCTCCCAGCCCCTGCGCCAGTTGGCCAACACCGCCCAGCATCTGGACTCGCCGACCGCCAGCGAGCAGATCCACCGGGTACGCTCCTGGTACTACGAGGCGGCCCAGCTCAAGCGTGCCCTGCTCGCCGGCCTGGCCCTGCTGCAGCAGAAGATCGGCCAGCTCAACCTCGACACCCTCACCGACCCGCTCAGCGGCCTGCTCAACCGCCGCGGCCTGCAGGTTGCCCTGGAGCAGTGGGTGCGCGGCGGGCAGCCCTTCGCCGTGCTGGCCCTCGACATCGACCACTTCAAGCTGATCAACGACAACCACGGCCATGAAGCCGGCGACCGGGCGATCCGCCATTTCGCCGGGCTGATGCGCGACTGCTCGCGCCGCGACGACGTCCTCTGCCGCTCGGGCGGCGAGGAGTTCGTCATGCTGCTGCCGGGCACCAGCCTGCACTCCGCCTGCCAGGTCGCCGAACGCCTGCGCCAGCGGACCGAATCCGCCACGGCGCCGAACGGCATCCGCTTCACCCTCTCCGTCGGCGTCGCCCATTGGCCGGACAGCGCACACGAGGTCGACGGCGTGCTGCAGCTGGCCGACCAGGCCCTGTACCGGGCCAAGCGCGAGGGACGCAACCGGGTGAACAGTGCCGCGGCAAGCTGCCAGCCGTGAGGCGATCGCGCGCAAGCCGCGGCTCGGGCTCGGCCTTATCTATTAAGGTTATGTACATATAGTTATTCTTCACTTTGTTGCATAAGCACGAGCTGCTATCGTGCCGCCACTCCATCGGAGTGCGCAGCCGTGTGCGCAGCAGAAACGCCTTGTCCAGCCCGCACGGCGCCGCCGACAGCCTGAGAGCAGAGAATTACATGTACGTATACGACGAATACGATCAGAGGATCATCGAGGAGCGCGTCGCGCAGTTCCGCGGCCAGACCGAGCGCTACCTGGCCGGCGAACTGGGCGAGGAGGAATTCCGCCCGCTGCGCCTGCAGAACGGCCTGTATGTGCAGCGCCACGCACCCATGCTGCGCGTCTGCGTGCCCTACGGCCTGCTCTCCGCGCCGCAGCTGCGCATGCTGGCCAAGCTGGCCCGCGACTACGACAAGGGCTACGCGCACATCAGCACCCGCCAGAACGTGCAGTACAACTGGCCGAAGCTGGAAGACGTGCCGGACATGCTCGCCGAACTGGCCAGCGTGCAGATGCACGCCATCCAGACCAGCGGCAACTGCATCCGCAACGTCACCACCGACCAGTTCGCCGGCGTCGCCGCCGACGAGGTGATCGACCCGCGTCCGTGGTGCGAGATCATCCGCCAGTGGGCCACCTTCCACCCGGAATTCGCCCACCTGCCGCGCAAGTTCAAGATCGCGGTGAACGGCTCGGCCGCCGACCGCGCCGCCATCGAGGTGCACGACATCGGCCTGGAGCCGGTGCACAACGAGGCCGGCGAGCTGGGCTTCCGCGTGCTGGTCGGCGGCGGCCTCGGCCGCACCCCGATCGTCGGCAGCTTCATCAACGAATTCCTGCCCTGGCAGCACCTGCTGACCTACCTGGAAGCCATCCTGCGCGTGTACAACCGTTACGGTCGCCGTGACAACAAGTACAAGGCGCGCATCAAGATCCTGGTCAAGGCGCTGACCCCGGAAGTGTTCGCCGAGCGCGTCGCTGCCGAGTGGGCGCACCTCAAGGACGGCCCGGCCACCCTGACCGAGGCCGAACTGGACCGCGTCGCCGCGCACTTCGTCGACCCGGCCTACCAGGCCCAGGCAGACCAGAGCGCCGCCCTCGCCGCGCTGGACGCAGAGCACCCGGGCTTCGCCCGCTGGCGCTTGCGCAACGTGGTCGCCCACAAGAAGCCGGGCTACTGCGCCGTCACCCTGTCGCTGAAGGTCACCGGCATCGCCCCCGGCGACGTCACCGACAAGCAGCTGGACGCCGTCGCCGACCTGGCCGAGCGCTACAGCTTCGGCGAGGCGCGCACCAGCCACGAGCAGAACATCATCCTCGCCGACGTCGAGCAGTCCAAGCTGTTCGCCCTGTGGAACGAGCTGCGCGAGCTGGGCCTGGCCACGCCGAACATCGGCCTCTTGACCGACATCATCTGCTGCCCCGGCGGCGACTTCTGCTCGCTGGCCAACGCCAAGTCGATCCCGATCGCCGAGGCCATCCAGCGCCGCTTCGACGACCTCGACTACCTGTTCGACCTCGGCGAGATCGACCTGAACATCTCCGGCTGCATGAACGCCTGCGGCCACCACCACATCGGCAACATCGGCATCCTCGGCGTCGACAAGAAGGGCGAGGAGTTCTACCAGGTGTCGATGGGCGGCGAAGCCGGGCGCAACGCCAGCCTCGGCCAGATCCTCGGCCCGTCCTTCGCCCAGGACGACATGGCCGACGTGATCGAGAAGATCATCAATGTCTACGTCGAGCAGCGCCATGAAGACGAGCGCTTCATCGAGACCTTCCGCCGTATCGGCATCGATCCCTTCAAGGAACGCGTCTATGCAAAGAATCATTAAGAACGGCGAGGTCATCGACGAGCGCTGGCACCTGCTGCCGGTCGACGCCACCCTCGACGGCATCTCCAACAGCGACGACCTGATCGTGCCGCTGGGCCTGTGGCTGGAATCCAGCCACGCCCTCAAGGTGCGCGACGGCGGCCTGGGCGTGTGGCTGCAGAGCCACGAGCAGATCGAGGACATCGTCGACGACCTGAAGCACTTCCAGGTCATCGCCCTCGACTTCCCGGCGTTCACCGACGGCCGCCACTTCTCCAGCGCCCGCCTGCTGCGCGAGCGCTACGGCTACAAGGGCGAGATCCGCGCCATCGGCGACGTGCTGCGCGACCAGCTGTTCTTCATGCACCGCTGCGGCTTCGACGCCTTCGCCGTGCGCCCGGACCGCGACCCGTACGACGCGCTCAAGGGCCTGTCGGACTTCTCGGTGACCTACCAGACCGGGGTCGACCAGCCGCTGCCGCTGTTCCGCCGCCGCTGAACCATCCGCCTCCCGGCCCCGGGCCGGAGAGACGCATGCCAACGAGGCCCGCATCCCAGGATGCGGGCCTCGTCGTTTGCGCCTGTGCCCCTCACACGCGCCAGCCTCCGCATCCCGCACAGGCGGCAGCCCGCACCTGCCAAAAGGTTGCACCCTCATGCAACTGTGAAGCGCCGCTGTTATAATTGTGAAACGGATCACAATTTTTCGCGTGGGATTGGCGCACCTCGATGGGACTGGTTTCCGCAATGGCCAGGCAGGCCAGGTTCTGGCTGAACAAAGACCTGGGGTTTTTCGCACGGAAGAAGACGCTGCGCGAGATGATGGCCGAACGCGGCCTGGACGAATTCGGGCGCAGGAAGACACAGGCCGCACCCGCGGAGCGGCCCGCGCCACCGGCAGCAGAGCCCGCTCCACAGACGGGAGCCACAGCGAGGTTCGTCGCCAGCTTCAGCTACGCCACCCTCGGTCAGCAGACCGTCGAGATCGAGGAACTCAACGCGCTGGAGTTCCGTGGCCGCAACCGGCAGGACGGCCGCCTGCATTCCTACGCCTGGGCGAAGATCAGGGGACTGGTGAAGATCGTCGACAGCGGCGAGATGCTCACGCCCCTCGAGGTGCTCGACCGCTTCCACTGAGCCGGCGAGCACCACCGGCTCGAACCGGGACGTTCCCGCTTCAGTCGATGCGCACCAGGGTGCGCCCCACCATGCGCCCGGCGAGGATGCGGTAGACCGCGTCGGGCAGTTCCTCCAGGCCGATCTCGTGGCAGACCAGCTCGAGATTGTCGAGTCTCCAGGGGCCGGCCAGCTTTTCCCACATGGCCGCCTTGGTGGCCAGCGGCAGCTCCACCGAGTCGACGCCGAGCAGGTTGACCCCGCGCAGGATGAACGGCAGCACCGAGGCGCGGCTCATCGCCGCACTGGCGGTCAGCCCGCAGCAGGTCACGCTGGCGCCGTACTGCAGCGACTTGACCACGTTGAACAGGATGTCGCCGCCCACGGTGTCCACCGCACCGGCCCAGCGCATCTTCAGCAGCGGCTTGTCGGTGCCGTCGCGCAGCAGGGTGCGGTCGATGATCTGCTGGGCGCCCAGCCGGTGCAGGAACTCGGCCTGCTCCAGCTTGCCGGTGGACGCCGCCACGGTATAGCCCAGCCGGGTCAGCAGCAGCACCGCGACGCTGCCCACTCCGCCGCAGGCGCCGGTGACCAGCACCGGGCCGGCCGCGGCATCCAGGCCCATGCGCTGCAGCTTGTCGATGCACAGCCCGGCGGTCAGCCCGGCGGTGCCGAGCAGCATGGCCTCGCGCAGGGACAGCCCTTCGGGACGGCGCAGCACCCAGGCGGCCGGCACGCGCACGTACTGGGCGAGCCCCCCGGCGTGGTTGGCGCCCAGGTCGTAGCCGGTGACCAGCACCTCTTCGCCCGGCTGGAATTCGCCGGTGGAGCATTCGACCACCTCGCCGGCGGCGTCGATGCCGGGGGTGTGCGGGTACTCGCGGGTCACCGCGCGGTTGCCGCTGGCCGACAGCGCATCCTTGTAGTTGAGCGAGGACCAGCGCACGCGGATCAGCACCTCGCCCGGCGGCAGGTCCTCGATGCGCCGCTCGACCACCGCCTGGTCGAACACCCCCGGGCTGCTTTCGGTCACCCAAAGGGCCTTGAAACTCGTCATCCTGTCCTCCTCATGTCGCCGGTCGATGCGCCGGCGCCCGGCTCACTGCCAGAAACGGGGTTGCGACAACCGGCTCCACCAGCGCAGCAGCACGCTGTCGAGCACGGCACCGGTGGCCAGGCCGACACGTTCCTGCAGGCTCTTCTTCTCGTGGTAGCGCAGCTGGTACAGGTCGGCGTGCCGGGCACGCTCGGCCAGGTATTCGTCGCTGGTCATCAGTTCGTCGACCAGTTGCTTGCCCAGCGCCGCCTGGCCGAGCCAGACCTCGCCGGTGGCGACCTCGTCGATGGCCAGTTGCGGGCGATAGCGGGCGACGAAGTTCTTGAACAGCTCGTGGGTGATGTCCAGGTCTTCCTGGAACTTCTCCCGGCCCTTGTCGGTGTTCTCGCCGAACACGGTCAGGGTGCGCTTGTACTCGCCGGCGGTGAGCACCTCGAAATCGATGGCATGCTTCTTCAGCAGGCGGTGGAAGTTGGGCAACTGGGCGACCACACCGATCGAGCCGAGGATGGCGAAGGGCGCGGCGAGGATCTTCTCGCCGATGCAGGCCATCATGTAGCCGCCGCTGGCGGCCACCTTGTCCACGCACACGGTCAGCGGCACGCCGGCCTGACGGATGCGCGCCAGCTGCGAGGAGGCCAGGCCGTAGCTGTGCACCATGCCGCCGCCGCTCTCCAGGCGCACCACCACCTCGTCCTGCGGGGTGGCCAGGCTGAGCAGCGCGGTGACCTCGTGACGCAGGTGCTCGCCGGCCGAGGCCTTGATGTCGCCATCGAAGTCCAGCACGTAGACCCGCGGCCGGTGGCTGGCGGCCTTCTTCTCGGCCTTTTCCGTCCTGGCTTCCTCCTTGCGCAGCGCCTTGAGCTGCTCCTTGTCCAGCACGCTGTCCTGCAGGCGCTCGCGCAGGGCCCTGTAGAAGTCGTTGAGCTTGTGCACGTCCAGATGTCCACCGGAGCGGCGGTCGCGGCTGCGCAGCACGGCGATGGCGACCAGGACGACGAGGATGGCCACCAGCACGGTCACTGTCCTGGCCAGGAAACCGGCATACTCGACAAGAAACTCCACGGGCTCTCCTTGATGGCTTGTGGCGGTCTGCAAAGCATACCGGCGCCGACCGGCGGCGGCCACCGCCAGCGTGACGGCACGACCGCGGCGACGTTTCAAACGTGCGTATGGTCGCGTTGACAGCCCGCCGGCAGCCCCCTACCCTCGCCTGCAAACGCTTCCTGCCGCCGGCACGACTCCCCGCCAAACACAAGGACCCCTTCATGAGCAGCGTCGCCAAAGTCATCGAAACCATGCAGGCCCGCTTCAATGCCAACGCCGCCGCCGGCCTCGACCTGGTGTTCCAGTTCAACATCGAGGATGCGGAGAACTACTACCTGAGCATCAAGGACGGCACCTGCAGCCTCACCGAAGGCAACGCCGAGTCGCCCAACGTCGCCCTGATCATGGACAGCGCCACCCTCAAGGGCGTGCTCAAGGGCGAGATCAGCGGCATGGAGGCGTTCATGACCGGCAAGCTGCGCACCGAGGGCGACATGATGCTGGCCCTCAAGCTGGGCGACCTGTTCCCGTCCTGATCGGGCAGGCAGACAGAAAAAAGCCGGAGCATGCTCCGGCTTTTGCGTTTCTGGCGCCGCGTTACAGCACCATCGCCGCCACCCAGCCGAAGGCCAGCAGCGGCAGGTTGTAGTGCAGGAAGGTCGGCACCACGCTGTCCCAGATGTGGTTGTGCTGGCCGTCGACGTTGAGGCCGGCGGTCGGGCCGAGGGTGGAGTCGGAGGCCGGCGAGCCGGCATCGCCCAGGGCGCCGGCGGTGCCCACCAGACTGACGATGGCCAGCGGGCTGAAACCCAGCTCGACGCCCAGCGGCACGAAGATCGCCGCGATGATCGGCACGGTGGAGAACGACGAGCCGATGCCCATGGTCACCAGCAGGCCGACCAGCAGCATCAGCAGCGCACCGAGCGCCTTGCTGTTGCCGATCGCCCCGGCGGAGGCGTCGACCAGCGACTTGACGTGGCCGGTCTCGCGCATCACCTCGGCGAAGCCGGCGGCGGCGATCATGATGAAGCCGATCATCGCCATCATCTTCATGCCCTCGGTGAACAGGCCGTCGGCCTCCTTCCAGCGCACCACGCCGGAGGCGGAGAACACCACGAAGCCGGCCAGCGCGCCGATGATCATCGAGTCCAGCCACAGCTGGATGGCGAAGGCCACCGCTACCGCCACCCCGGCCACGCCGAGGGTCAGCAGGCTGTAGCGGCGCTCGACCTGCTCGGCCTGCTCGATCAGCGCCAGGTCGTACCGGCGCGGCTTGCGGTAGCTGACGAACACCGCCACCAGCAGGCCGAAGAGCATGCCCAGCGCCGGGATCGCCATGGCCTCGGTGACGCTCACCCCGGCCACCTCGACGCCGCTCCTGGCCACGTTGGCCAGCAGGATGTCGTTGAGGAAGATGCTGCCGAAGCCCACCGGCAGGAACATGTACGGGGTGATCAGGCCGAAGGTCAGCACGCAGGCGATCAGCCGGCGATCCAGCTGCAGGCGGCTCAGCACGTAGAGCAGCGGCGGCACCAGCAGCGGGATGAAGGCGATGTGGATCGGCAGGATGTTCTGCGAGGACACCGCCACCACCAGCAGCAGGCCGAGCACCAGCCACTTCACCGTGCCGCCGCCGTTGGCCTCCTGACGCCCGACCAGATGCAGCGCCCTGTCGGCCAGCGCGTGGGCCATGCCGGAACGGGCGATGGCCACCGCGAAGGCGCCGAGCAGTGCGTAGGACAGCGCCACGGTGGCGCCGCCACCGAGGCCCTTGTTGAAGGCCGCCAGGGTGCCCTCGATGCCCAGGCCGCCGACCAGGCCACCCGCCAGGGCGCCGAGGATCAGGGCGACCACCACATGCACCCGGCACAGGCTGAGCACCAGCATCAGGCCGACGGCGATGAGTACCGCATTCATGTCTTCACTCCAGATTTCGGGATCGCCCGCGGGCGAAAGGCGCGCACTCTGCCCAAACCCCGGCGACCTGTCAAAAGCGCACGCCCGACGGCCCGTTGCGGCGACGCGTTGCGCCAGCGCGGACGGCCGGCGGGCAAGTGCCGATCGGCGTCCATGGTCCACACTGGTAAGCCGGATCATGGCCTCTCCCGCTTATGATTATTTATTCTATACATAGAACCAAAAATCGCAGTAGGCTGTATTCATGACATACCCCCATGGGTATACAAGGACTGACGGAGGATTGCCCCATGAATGCCCGCATCGAAGCCTTCTTCGACCCCGCCACCTTCACCTACAGCTACGTGGTGAGCGATCCCGAGAGCCGCCAGTGCGCACTGATCGACCCCGTGCTGGACTACGACCCCGCCGCCGGGCGCACCTCGCACCACAGCGCCGACCGCCTGATCGCCTACGTGCGCGAGCATGGCCTCAGCGTGCAGTGGATCCTCGAGACCCACGTGCACGCCGACCACATGAGCGCCGGCCACTACCTCAAGGAACAGCTCGGCGGCCAGCTCGGCATCGGCGACCGCATCCCGGTGATCCAGCAGACCTTCGGCAAGCTGTTCAACGCCGAAGCGGAGTTCGCCACCGACGGCCGCCAGTTCGACCACCTGTTCGCCGACGGCGAAGAGTTCCTGGTCGGCAACGTCCAGGCCCGCGCCATCCACACCCCCGGCCACACCCCGGCCTGCATGACCTACCTGATCGGCGATGCCGCCTTCGTCGGCGACACCCTGTTCATGCCCGACTACGGCACCGCGCGCTGCGACTTCCCCGGCGGCGACGCGCGCGCCCTGTACCACTCGATCCACGCCAAGCTGTTCGCCCTGCCGGACGCCACCCGCGTGTTCATGTGCCACGACTACAAGGCGCCGGGCCGCGAGGAGTACCTGTACGAGACGACCATCGGCGCCGAACGTGCGCACAACGTGCATATCCACCAGGGCATCGGCGAGGAGCAGTTCGTCGCCATGCGCCAGGCCCGCGACGCCACCCTCGGCATGCCGACCCTGATCCTGCCCTCGGTGCAGATCAACATGCGCGCCGGCGAGCTGCCGCCCGCCGAGGCCAACGGCAGCCGCTACCTGAAGATCCCGCTCGACGTGCTGTGACGCCGCCCCCGCACTCCAACGCAGACTGGAGAACGACAAGATGCAACCGATCAAGCGCCTGACCCCGTTCATCGCCGTGGCTGGCCAGCTCGAACCTGCCGACATGGGAGCCCTGGCCGCCAGCGGCTACCGCTGCGTGATCAACAACCGCCCGGACAACGAGGGCGAAGGCCAGCCCTCCAGCGCCGCGATGCGCACCGCGGCCGAGGCCTCCGGCCTGGAGTACCATGACCTGCCAGTAGTCTCCGGCAAGATCACCGACGAGGACGTCGCGGCCTTCCGCGAACTGCTCGACCGGGTCAGGGGCCCGGTCGTGGCCTTCTGCCGCACCGGCACCCGCTCCACCACCCTGTGGGCACTGGCCGAAGCCCACCATCTCGCCCCTGACGCCCTGCTGCAGACGGCCAGGGAGGCCGGCTACGACCTCGCCGCCCTGCAGCCGCGCCTCGAGCTGCGCTGGCAGACCCTGCCCAACCAGCCGGTATCCCCCAGCCAGTTCGCCCACACGCCGCGTTACGACGTGCTGGTGATCGGCGGCGGCGCCGCCGGCTGCGCGGTGACCGCCAGCCTGCTCAAGCGCGATGCGGGCCTGCGCATCGCCATCGTCGAACCGCGCGAACAGCACTACTACCAGCCCGGCTGGACCCTGGTCGGCGCCGGGGTGTTCGACCGCGCCCGCACCGAGCGCGACATGGCCCGCTGCATCCCGCCCAGGGCGCAGTGGATCCGCGCCGCCGCGGCGGCGTTCGAGCCGGAGCAACAGCAGGTGGTGCTCGAGGACGGCAGCCGCCTGGGCTACCGCGCGCTGGTGGTCTGCCCGGGACTGACCCTCGACTGGAGCGCCATCGAGGGAGCGAAGGAGGCCCTGGGCAGGAACGGCGTGACCAGCAACTACGTGTTCGAGCTGGCGCCCTACACCTGGCAGCAGGTGCAGGCCCTGCGCGGCGGCCGCGCGCTGTTCACCCAGCCGCCGATGCCGATCAAGTGCGCCGGCGCGCCGCAGAAGGCCATGTACCTGTCCTGCGACCACTGGCTGAAACAGGGCGTGCTGAACAGCATCGAGGTCGACTTCTGCTCGGCCGGCGCCGTGCTGTTCGGCGTCGCCGACTTCGTACCGCCACTGATGAAGTACGTCGAGCGCTACGGCGCCCACCTCAACTTCGGCGAGACGCTGGTCAAGGTCGATGGCGAAGCGCGCAAGGCCTGGTTCCGCAAGGCGGCCGCCGACGGCGGCAGCGAACTGGTCGAGCGCGAGTTCGACTTCCTGCACATGGTGCCGCCGCAGCGCGCCCCCGAGTTCGTCCGCCAGAGCCCGCTGGCCAACGCCGACGGCTGGGTCGAGGTCGACCACGAGACCCTGCGCCACCCGCGCTACGGCAACATCTTCAGCCTCGGCGACGTGTGCGCCGCGCCCAACGCCAAGACCGCCGCCGCGGTGCGCAAGCAGGCGCCGGTGGTCGCCGAGAACGTCATCGCCGTGCTGGCCGGCCGCGGACCGCGGGCCATCTACGACGGCTACGGCTCCTGCCCGCTGACGGTCGAGCGCGGCAAGGTGATCCTCGCCGAGTTCGGCTACGGCGGAAAGCTGCTGCCGACCTTCCCCCTCGACCCGCGGGTGCCGCGCCGCCTGGCCTGGGACCTGAAGACCAAGTGGATGCCGGGCATCTACTTCGACCTGATGCTCAAGGGCCACGAATGGCTGGCCGAGCCCAGGCACCTGGACTTCGAGCCGCGCCCGGTGGAATCGCCGGCGGCCTGTGACTTCACCCAGGAGAAGAAGTGATGAAAGAGCGGCTCGCCCGCTTCCTGCCGTGCCTGCAGTGGGCACGGCAGTACGACCGCGACGCTGCCGGCAAGGATTTCCTGGCCGCGGCGATCGTCACCCTGATGCTGATCCCGCAGAGCCTGGCCTACGCCATGCTCGCCGGCCTGCCGCCGATCAACGGCCTGTACGCCAGCATCCTGCCGCTGATTGCCTACGCCCTGTTCGGCACCAGCCGTACCCTGGCGGTCGGTCCGGTGGCGGTGGTCTCGCTGATGACCGCCGCCGCCCTCGGCCCGCTGTTCGCCAGCGGCAGCGCCGAATACGCCGGCGCCGCCCTGCTGCTGGCCCTGCTCTCCGGCGCCCTGCTGCTGGCCATGGCGGTGCTGCGCCTGGGCTTTCTCGCCAACTTCCTCAGCCACCCGGTGATCTCCGGTTTCATCAGCGCCTCGGGCCTGCTCATCGCCCTCGGCCAGCTCAAGCACATCCTCGGCATCCGGGCTGCCGGCGAACACGCCCCGCAACTGCTGCTCGACCTGCTCGCCAACCTGCCGGATACCCACCTGCCGACCCTGGCCATCGGCGCCAGCGCGCTGGCCTTCCTGTTCCTGGTCCGCAGCAAGCTCAGCCCCTGGCTGCAGGCGCTCGGCTTCACCCCGCGCGTGGCCGGCAGCCTGGCCAAGACCGGGCCGGTGCTCGCCCTGCTCGCCTCGATACTGGCCGTCAGCCTGCTCGACCTGGCCGAAGCCGGCGTGCGCGTGGTCGGCGCCGTGCCCAGCGGCCTGCCGGCGTTCAGCCTGCCGACCCTGGACCTGGCGCTGGCCACCCAGCTGCTGCCGGCCGCCCTGCTGATCAGCCTGGTCGGCTTCGTCGAGTCGGTCTCGGTGGCGCAGACCCTGGCCGCCAAGCGCCGCCAGCGCATCGAGCCCAACCAGGAACTGGTCGCCCTCGGCGCCTCCAACGTGGCCGCGGCGCTCAGCGGCGGCTTCCCGGTCACCGGGGGCTTCGCCCGCTCGGTGGTCAACTTCGATGCCGGGGCGCAGACCCCGCTGGCTGGCGCCCTGACCGCCGTCGGCATCGCCGTCACCGTGCTGTTCTTCACCCCGCTGTTCCACAACCTGCCGCAGGCGGTGCTGGCCGCCACCATCATCGTCGCGGTGCTCAGCCTGGTCGACCTCGGCGCCCTGAGGCGCACCTGGCGCTACTCGCGCCAGGATGCCGCCGCCATGGCCGCGACCATGCTCGGCGTACTGCTGGTCGGCGTCGAGGCCGGCATCCTGATCGGCGTCGGCCTGTCGCTGCTGCTGTTCCTCTGGCGCACCAGCCAGCCGCACATCGCGGTGGTCGGCCAGCTGCCGGGCAGCGAGCACTTCCGCAACATCGA
The DNA here is from genome assembly GCF_004801855.1 of Pseudomonas sp. A-1. Classification (GTDB taxonomy): domain Bacteria; phylum Pseudomonadota; class Gammaproteobacteria; order Pseudomonadales; family Pseudomonadaceae; genus Geopseudomonas. The sequence goes on from NZ_SSTC01000010.1 coordinate 80,690, forward strand.
GCGCTTCGCCGTGGTGGAAAGCCCGAAGGTGCTCTCGGTGCGCGTCGACGAGAGCCTGTACTTCCCCAACGCCCGCTACCTCGAGGACCGCATCGCCGAACTGGTCACCCGTCACCCGGAGGCCGAGCACCTGGTGCTGATGTGCCCCGGCGTCAACCTGATCGACGCCAGCGCCTTGGAAAGCCTCGAGGCGATCAGCGCGCGCCTGCATGCCGCCGGCATCCAGTTGCACCTCTCCGAGGTCAAGGGCCCGGTGATGGACCGCCTCAGCCAGACCGATTTCCTCGCGCACTTCGGCGGCCGGGTATTCATCAGCCAGTTCGAGGCCCTCGCCGAACTCGACCCGCAGACCACCCGACGCGCCATCGGCCAGCGCCGCAACGGACTGCCATTCGTTCACCCCCAACTGCAGGAAAGCGACAGTGAAAAACGCCCATGACCTGGTAGCCGAAGCCAAGGCCCGCATCGACGAAATCGACCTCGACACCGCCGAAGCGGCGATCCGCAGCGCCGACGCGCTGCTCGACGTGCGCGAGGCCGACGAGTTCCACGCCGGGCACATCCCCGGCGCGGTGAATATCCCACGCGGCCTGCTGGAGTTCCGGCTCAGCGCCAGTCCGGGACTGTCCGCCCGCGACCTGAATATCGTGCTGTACTGCAAGACAAGCGGCCGCGCCGCACTGGCCGCCTGTGCCCTGCAGGACATGGGCTACCTGAACGTGCAGTCGATCGCCGGCGGCTTCGACGCCTGGAGTGCGGCCGGCAAGGCGGTGCTGACGCCGAGCCTGCCGGTGTTCGACTGAACCGACCGCACGGCATCCCATCCCGCAACCCGAGAGGCAATACATCATGCAGAAGAACGTTGGCGGTATCGACAAGATCGCCCGCATCGTGGTCGGCATAGCGCTGATCGTCTGGGCCATCGCCGGCGGCCCGGTGTGGGCGTGGATCGGCATCCTGCCGCTGGCCACCGGCCTGCTCAACTGGTGCCCGGCCTACAGCCTGCTCGGCATCAAGACCTGCCCGCAGAAGAAGTGACGGCCCGCCCCCGGCCGCGTGGCTGAAGGGCTCGCCGGCCGACCCGGGACAGACTCGGGGCTCGCTGCAGGGGGTGCACCGCGCGCGGATGAACTATGGTTGCTCTGCAACCCGCGGCTGGGCCGTCCCGACCGGAGCGAGCCGCGGGCGGCGGGAGCGCTGCCGGCCAGGCCTGCAACACCCGCCGACGAAGCCGACGACGATCCCTTGGGGGGGGCACGACATGAAGGAACTACTGGTGGAGCTGATCACCCTGATCAGCTCGGGCAGCATGGGAAACGACGACATCCAGCGGATCGCCGACGAGGCAGCCCAGGCCTATGCCGATCCGCCGGCCTTCCTCGCCGCCCATCCGGAGAGCGGTTACGAGGACGGCTGCCCGATCCCGCCCGGGGAATGGGTACTGCTCGGCAGTCTGCCGGATAGCGTGCTGTTCCAGGCCAAGCAGGCCGACGAGCTGTTCCAGCAGGTGATCGACTCGTTCGGCACGTCGTCGCCCTTCCCGTTCGAGGCTGGAGATCTTGCCGGGGAGGATCTGCTGACCGCCCTGCAGCGCATCCAGGTGGCGCTGAGCGACCTGTATCCGGAAACGGAAGGCTACGAACTGGTCGACTTCGGCGAGCCGCTGGACGGCGGACTGCAGATGGTGCTGATCTACACCCGCGACCTGCCGCGGCTGCTGGAGCTGTCGATGGAAATCGGCATCTATGCGGCGCCGGCCTACGAGAGCCGGCTGACCGCGCTGGGCGACGGCGAGGACGGCTGAGCGGCAAGCGGGAACCCCGCAACACCTGCGCGGGTTTCCCGCCCAGCCATCCAGCCAGTGGCGGCCCCCACGGGGCCCGCCCCCTCAGTAGACGTAGTCGCTTTCGCTGCTCAGCTCGCGAAAAGCGCCATAGTGAACCTCGTCGCTGAACATCAGCTCCCCGCTCACCTCCGTGGGCAGCTCGTCGGCGGGACAGAATCCGTCGTTGCAGGCCGCATCCACGACCCAGCAGCCACGGATGAAGCTCACCTCGTAGCCATCGCGACGCAGCGCCCCCTCGGCCCGCTCCAGTGCCTCGCGCAGGGTATTGGCAGCGGCATAGACATTGACATGGCAGCTGACGAAATCCCGTGCCTGGCCGCTGGCCGGCGACGGCCGTACTTCGGCCCCCACGCAGAACAGATGATTCTTCATTGCGGTTCTCCTCAATGACTTCGCTTGTCGACAGCCCCCGCAACGGGGTGGCAGGGAAGAACATCACTGCAAGCATGGCACACGGACGCCGCTCGGGCATCGGGTTGCCGCGCCAGCCGCCGCCACACAAAAAACGCCCGCCCCGGCCTGGCCGGAGCGGGCGTTCTGGAGTGCCTGGCGATCAGCCCTGGCGGATCAGGTGGTCGAAGGCGCTCAGCGAGGCCTTGGCGCCCTCGCCGACGGCGATGACGAT
>NZ_SSTC01000094.1 GCF_004801855.1 Pseudomonas sp. A-1
CTGGCGCTGCTGCAGGCCGGCAAGCTCGGCGGCAGCATCGGCCCGGCGCTGTCCCTGCCGCTGTTCGACGGCGGCCGCCGGCGCGGCCGGCTGGGCGCCGCCAGCGCCGACTACGACGCCGCGGTGGCGCGCTACAACCAGACCCTGATCAGCGCGCTGCGCGAGATCTCCGACCAGCTGATCCGCCTGCGCTCGCTGGACGAGCAGCAGCGCCTGGCCGCCGAGGCCACCGCCACCGCCGAGGCCAGCTGGCGCATCGCCGAGCAGGCCTGGCGCGGCGGGCTGACCGACTATCTGGCCGTGCTCGAGGCGCAGACCCGCCTGTTCGCCCAGCAGCGCGTGCAGCAGCAGGTGTGGGCGGCGCGCCTGGCAGCCCACGCCGAACTGATGGCCGCCCTCGGCGGCGGCCTGCTCGATGCGCGGCACGATCCCGCCGAGCGCCTGCTCGAGCCGCGCCGCGTGCCGGTGGTGTCTGCCGGAGCCGGCGCACGATGAGCCTGCGCGACGACCTGGCCGTGTGGGCGCGCAGCGAGGGGCTGAGCTGGATCTTCATCTTCAAGATGCTGGCGGCGGCGCTGACCACCCTGTGGCTGGCCATGCGCCTGGACATGCCGCAGCCGAGCACCGCGGTGATGGCGGTGTTCATCGTCATGCAGCCGCAGAGCGGCCAGGTGATCGCCAAGAGCCTGCACCGCCTGCTCGGCACGGTGATCGGCCTGCTGGCCATGCTGCCGCTGATCGCCCTGTTCAACCAGGAGCCGGTGCTGTTCCTCGGCGGCATGGCGCTCTGGGTCGCCCTGTGCACCGCCGGCGCGGCGCGCTACCGCGACCTGCGCAGCTACAGCTGCCTGCTGGCCGGCTACACCGCCACCCTGGTCAGCCTCACCGCCATCCAGCATCCGCAGACCGCCTTCATCCAGGCGCTGTGGCGGGTGCTGGAGATCGGCCTGGGCGTGCTGTGCTGCTCGGTGTTCAGCGCCGCCATCCTGCCGCAGAGCACCGGCAGCGCCATGCGCCAGGCCGTCGCCCGGCGCTTCGGCGACTTCGCCGCGCTGGCCGTGACGCACCTGCACGGCGGCGACCGCGCCACCCTCGAGGCCGCCCAGGCGCGCCTCGCCGCGCAGACCGTGCGCCTGGAAACCCTGCGCAGCATGAGCGGCTACGACGACCCGCAGCTCGCCCTGCGCATGGGCCGCCTGAGCCGCCTGAACCACGACTTCATGGCCATCGGCAGCCGCTTCCACGCCCTGCAGCAGCTGCTCGCGCGCCTGCGCAGCCAGGGCGCCAGCCTGGCCCTGGACGCCTTCGCCCCCTGCCTGGACAGCCTGAGCGGCCTGCTCGCTCCCTGGCAGCAGCGGACGCTGGACGAACGCGGCGCCGCCGAACTGGCCACGCAGCTGGAGGCCTACCGCGCGCAGCTGCTGCCGCTGATCCGCCAGTGCCGCGCCGACCTCGGCGAGCTGCCCGCGGACAGCCCGCTGCGCCTGGACTTCGACACCGCCGCCGAACTGCTCTACCGCCTGGCCGACGACCTGCACGACTACGCGCAGACCCACGCCGCGCTGGCGCCGACCCGCCATCCCCGCGAGCGCGGGAGCGAGCGCTTCGCGCCGCGCGCCAACCGCCTGGCCGTCGGCGTCGCCGCCCTGCGCATGCTGCTGCTGATCGGCCTGGGCAGCGCCCTCTGGCTGCAGAGCGCCTGGCCCAGCGGCCACATGTTCCTGATCACCGCGGTGATCATCGGCTCCCTGTGCTCGGCCTCGGCCAATCCGGCGCGCATGGCCCTGCAGATGGCCGGCGGCACCTTCCTCGCCGCGCTGTTCGGCTTCGTCGAGAGCTTCCTGGTGCTGCCGCGCATCGGCGGCTTCCCCATGCTCGCCCTGGCGCTGGCCCCGGTGTTCCTGTTCGGCCTGTACCTGGTCACCCGCCCGCGCTGGGCCGGCTACGGCATGGGCCTGCTGATCCTGTTCGGCTTCGGCACCCTCCCGGCCAACTACACCGTTCACGACCCGGCCAGCCTGCTCAACAACTACATCGCCCTGGTGCTGTCGCAGCTGCTGGTGGCGGTGGTGATGGCCTGCGTGCTGCCACCCAACCGGCCGTGGATGTGGCGCCACCTCGAGCGCGACCTGCGCCGCCGCGTGGTGCATGCGGTGCGCGCGCCGCTCGCCGGGCTGCCCGCGCGCTTCGACAGCTCCACCCGCGACCTGCTGACCCAGGCCCACGACCTCGCCGCCGGCCACCCCGCGGTGCAGCGCGACCTGCTGCGCTGGATGACCCTGGTGCTGGAGATCGGCCACGCGGTGATCGAGCTGCGCCAGGAGAAGGCCGCGCTGCCCGACGAGTCCAGCTACGCCGCGGGAACCAGTTGGCGGCTGGCCTTCGACGCCCTGGCCGCGGCGCTGGTGCGGCTGTTCGCGCGGCCCACGCCGGCGCACCTGAGCCAGGCGCTGGCCCGGGTCGAGCAGGCCATCGATGCCGTGCGGCGCACCCCGGAGGCGCGCGCGCCGCACTTCGCCAGCTCGCCGCTGCGCCGCCTGGAAAGCTACCTGCACTTCATCCGCACCGCCCTGCTCGACCCGCACTCGCCGCTGGCCGAGCGCCTGCCCGGAGCCGCCCATGCTGCCTGATCCCCTGCCGCGAGAGATCGCCTTCCACGGCGTGCTGCTGCCCAGCGTCGCCGCACTGTTCCTGCTCGCCATGCTGCTGACCTGGGGCCTCGACCGCCTGCTCGCCGGCAGCGGCGTCTACCGCCACGCCTGGCACCCGAGCCTGCTGCGCATGGGCCTGTTCGCCTGCGTGTTCGCCGGCATGGCCCTGACCGTTTACCCCTGAGCCGGAGACCGTCCATGTTGTCCCGCCAATCGATCATCAGCTTTCTCGCCACCCTCGGCGTGGTGCTCGCCGCCCTCTGGCTCGGCCGCAGCCTGTGGGTCAACTACATGGAATCGCCCTGGACCCGCGACGGCCGCGTGCGCGCCGACGTGGTCACCGTGGCGCCGGACGTCGCCGGCCTGGTGCTGGAGGTGCCGGTGCGCGACAACCAGACGGTGAAGAAGGGCGACCTGCTGCTGCAGATCGACCCGGCGCGCTACCGGCTGGCCGTCGACGAGGCCCGCGCCCTGGTCGCCGCGCGCCGGGCCAGCCTGGCGATGCGCGAGCAGAACGCCAGGCGCCGCCTGGCGCTGGACGAGCAGGTGGTATCGCGCGAGGACCGCGACGACGCCGCCAACGCCGCCGACGCGGCGCGCGCCGAGTACCGCCGGGCGCTGGTGCAGCTGGAGCAGGCCGAGCTGGACCTGGCCCGCACCCGCGTGCTGGCCCCGGTGGACGGCTACGTGACCAACCTCGCCGTGCGCCCCGGCGACTACGCCCAGGCCGGTGCGGCGCAGCTGGCGGTGGTCGACCGCCACTCCTACTGGGTCTACGGCTACTTCGAGGAAACCAAGCTGCCGCTGCTCGAGATCGGCGCCAGGGTGGACATGCAGCTGATGAGCGGACAGCGCCTGGAAGGGCATATCGAGAGCATCGCCCGCGCCATCTACGACCGCGACAACCCGCAGAGCCGCGAGCTGATCGCCGACGTCAACCCGACCTTCAACTGGGTGCGCCTGGCCCAGCGCGTGCCGGTGCGCATCGCCCTCGACAAGGTGCCCGACGGCGTGCTGCTGGCCGCCGGCATCACCTGCACGGTGATCGTGCGCCAGGGCGCGGCGGCCGCTCAGGCCCAGTAGGCGGGATTGCCCAGATCGGCCGCATCGCGCGCCAGCAGCCGCGGCAGCTCGGCCTTGAGCAGCTCGATCCAGGTCTTGATCTTGGCGTCGAGGAAGCGCCGCGAGGAGTACAGCGCATACAGGCTGCGCTCCTGCAGCTGCCACTCGGGCAGCACCCGCACCAGGCTGCCCTCGCGCAACGCGCGGGCGGCGACGAAGTTGGGCAGTAGCCCCACGCCCATGCCGGCCACCACCGCCTGCACCATGGCCTCCGAAACGTTGGCCTGGAAGCCATCGCCGGGACTGATCACCTGCCGCTCGCCGGCGCGCTCGAACACCCAGTCGCCGGGATACACCGGGTCGAGCAGGCGCAGGCAGCGGTGCTCGCGCAGCGCCTCGGGACACGATGGCGTGCCCAGGCGGCGCAGATAGTCGGGCGCGGCGCACACCACGTTGAAGACCTCGCCCAGACGCTGGGCGACCAGCTCGGAATCCGGCAGCTCGCGGCAATGGGTCACCACCACGTCGTGGCCTTCCTCGAGCAGATCGGGGGTGCGCTGCGACAGGCTGAGATCGACGTCGACCTGCGGATACAGCTCGGCGTAGCGCACCACCAGCGGCATCAGGTACTGGGTGCCCAGGCCGGTGAAGGAGTGCACGCGCAAGCGGCCGCGCGGGGTGAGATGCGCGCCGCTGGCCTCGGCGGCGGCCTCGTCGACCTGGACGAGGATCTCCCGGCAGCGCTGCAGGTAGCGCTCGCCGGCCTCGGTCAGGCGCAGGCGGCGGGTGGTGCGATAGAGCAGGCGCGTACTCAGGCTGGCCTCCAGGTCGGAAACCAGCCGCGACACCTGGGCGGTGGACAGATCGAGCGCCTGGGCGGCCGCAGTGAAGCTGCCGCTGTCGATGACCCGGGCGAACACCCGCATGGCCTGCAATACATCCATGGGAAAGACGACCTCCGCGAACAGGGATGGGGCCGATCCCCACGCGCCGGCCGCCGCTGCCAGCATAACGCAGCCGCGGCGCGCCACCGCATGGGAACGACAGGCCTCCCTGCCTCGGACGGCGGCGCCCTGCCGAACGGCAAAACAAAAAAAGGCAGGCTCAGGGAGCCTGCCTAACAGGGAGCGTTGAGAAGTCAGAAACTTCGCGGGGCACTCCGTGGAGAAACGGGAAAGGAAGCGGATTACGGCAAACGGCTTACTCGCAGTACATGTCCTGCTTGGTGTAGCTGATGGTCTTCACCTGGCCCTGGGAATCGCGGTAGGTCATCTCGGTCGGCACCAGCTCGCAACGCCCGTGGGGGGCTTCATTGATGGCGATCACCTCGGCGACATCCAGATTCATGCCGTAGGTGTAGGCGGTCGCCTGCGCGTCGTTGCCTGCCGAAGCCTCGGCGGCGAAGGCCCCGGTAGAGGCCAGCATGACGGTCAGGAACAGAGCTTTGGATTTCATGAGCAACTCGACCTCTTGGGTGGAAAGCCGCCCGGAGGCTGGTTCGCTGCCGGGCATGGACATATTTTCCGCCCCGCCCGCCGCGGGAAAAATGCCGATGTGGAGAAGCCTGTTTTGCGTGGGGTGCAACAATCCGCGCCGCCCCGCTGACGGCGCAACCTGTGCCGGAGGCGGCTGGGCGCATGCGCTGCGACACAGGCTGTCGCGCCAACATGGAAGATACGGAAGACCGCCCCATGCCTTCCGCCAGGAGCAACGCCATGCTGAAGAACCTTCTCGCCGCCGTCGGCCTGATCTTCGTCGCCCGGAAGGGCTACGCGCACTACCAGGAATACCGCGCACTCAAGCAGGAAAACGAGGAACTGCAGGAACAGCTGGCCAAGCGCAAGGCTCAGCCCCGCCCTGACCTGCAATGACCCGGGAGCCTCCGCGCCATGCCGATTCCGCCACCGCCCTCCACCTTCCGCTGTACCGACTGCGGCTGGTGCCGCACCGTCATCCCGCGCAGCGATGCACTGATCCTCGGCGTCGACTGGTTCGAGCACTGCCCGCAGTGCGGCAGCCAGACGCTGCAATGGCGCCCGGCCAGCGCCGCCGAGACCTTCAGGGCCAGGCTGCAGCAGCTCCTTGGCGGCAGGCACTGAGCGCCCGACAAGGCACTGCCCCGCTAGTGGCCAAATGCCCATCCGCCGTCTTACACTCGCCGACAAGCGGACACCGGTCACAGGCCATCCGCCAACGTCGACACGGAAGCCGCACGATGTCCGAAAACAAGGATCCACTGTTCCGCTACCTCGCCCTGCTGCAGCTGATCCCGCGCTGGCCGGGGCGCATCTCGACCCCCGTCCTGCAGGAAAAGCTCCGGGACAAGGGCTTCGAGGTCGATATCCGCTCCCTGCAGCGCGACCTGCGCGACAAGCTGGCGCGGCGCTTCCCGATCCTCTGCGACGACAGCCAGCGCCCCTACCGCTGGAGCCTCGACCGCGACGCCGCCCACGGCCTGCCCGCCCTCGACACCGCCTCCGCGCTGGCCCTGCACCTGGCCGAAAGCCACCTCAACACCCTGCTGCCGCAGAGCGTGCTGGACCAGCTCAACCCGCACTTTCGCAGCGCCCGCGACTACCTCGACGGCATGGAGCGCAACGGCCTGGCCCACTGGGCGCGCCGCGTACGCACCCTGCCCAACGGCAAGGCCCTGCTCCCCGCCCCGCTGCAACCGGCTATCTGGACGCAGGTCTGCACCGCCCTGCTCGAACGCCGCCAGCTGCGGGTCGACTACCTGAGCCGCAGCAAGGGCGACGCCAGGAGCCTGCGCATCCACCCGGCCGGCCTGGTGTCGCGCCACTCCAGCAGCTACCTGATCGGCACCGCCAACGACTACGCCGACCTGCGCCAGTTCGCCCTGCACCGCATCCAGTCCGCCGAGCTGCTGGACGAACCGGCCCGCGAACACGAAGGCTTCGACATCGACCGCTACATCGAAGGCGGCGCCTTCGCCTGGCGCCAGTCGCCCGACGAAGTCGAACTGATCGCCGACGTCTCCCCGCAGATCGCCTGGCTGCTCGACGAAACCCCGCTCAGCCGCCAGCAGCGCCTCGAAGCGCTGCCCGGCAGCGACTGGCAACGCCTGCACGCCCGCGTGCCGCTGGATCAGGAAACCCTGTGGTGGATCTTCGGCCTCAACGACCAGATCCGCGTGCATGCGCCGCAGGTGTGGGTGGAGGAGATCGGGCGGAAGGTGGAGAACCTGCGGGGGATGTATGCGCAGCCGGCTAGATGCGACACAGGCTGTCGCACTGCAGTGGAAGACTTCTCGCAAAAGCCCCCGGAAAAGCTGGAAAAGCGCAAAGTCACAGACTGCGAAGGAGGAGCCATAAAGATCTGAGTGCTTCGTGTTTGGTTTCGTGGTGAGGGCGGTTTTTGAGGAAAAGCAAAGAAGCAGAGATTCCGGATAAGAAACTGAATATGGAAACATCTCGCAACGAGAGCAGTAGCCAGACTCAAAATATGAAGAAACCTCTCTAAGCAAAAATTTCACACAAGAGCAACCACCAAAAATCTGGAGCGAAAATGACAATTCCTGAAGAAGATAAAGCAGACCTCCAAAAAGCAAAAAACCTTCTAGAAAACCCAGGGCTAGCCGCAAAAGCAACAAACCTGATTGGAGCCCCAATAGAAAAAGGGCTCGCAATGCTCCCAGAAAGCTGGCACAAAAGCCTTGGAAGCACAACCGAAGCAGCACTACTAAAAGCATCCGAAGCCGCAATATTCACGATGAAGGACACGCCAGGCGAGGAGTCATCAAATATATGGCACAAGCTTGGAGTGGCCGTCAGCGGAGGAGTCGGTGGATTCTTTGGGATTAGCGCAATTGCCATTGAACTCCCGATTTCAACCACAATAATGCTCCGCTCAATAGCAGACATAGCAAGAAGCGAGGGCGAATCCATTGCATCCGCCGAAACAAAAATGGCTTGCTTAGAAGTTTTTGCACTTGGCGGAAACAGCAAGTCTGACGACGGAACTGAAATCGGATACTATGGCGTGCGAGCAATGCTAGCCAAATCGATTAAAGAGGCTACCGAATTCCTTGCAACCAAGAAACTTTCTGAAGAAGGAGCGCCTTTCCTGATAAAGCTCATCAGCAAAATTGCTGAGCGCTTCGGAATCCAAGTCACAGAAAAGGCTGCCGCACAAGCAATTCCAGCAATCGGGGCAGCAGGGGGCGCACTGATCAACACAGTTTTCATTGACCACTTTCAAGATATGGCCAGAGGACACTTTATAGTCAGAAGACTCGAAAGAAAGCATGGCCACGAAAAAATCAAAGACATTTACGACAAACTCCCAAAGCTCGGACAACCAATAGGAATAGATTTACCATGGGGATTCTTGACAAGATAAAGTCACTTAACACCGCGGGACTAATGTCATTCAGCCTCACGCAAGAGCAATTACAAAAAAAGGTGAATGATAAATTCCCCATATATCATGAGAAATATTTCATTTCGCTTACACTATCCGACCCAACAGTAACCATCTGCGAGAAAAGCGACAGGATTGGGGCTGAACTCAAGGCCATCGCCAAAATCCCTCTCGTTGGCGAAAAATCTGGCGTGATCACCATAAATGGAAGCCTACATTTCTCCGCAGAGAACAAGACCGTATATATAACCAGCCCAGAAATCGCGCGACTATCGATAGAGGGAGTTTCCGTCGACAAACTGGAACTAATCAGAATCCTTGCCCAAGCTGCCATTGAGCAGAAGCTGGAGCAAATACCCATTTACGAACTGTCTGGAGCGGTTTCGGCAAGAGCGATCAAGTCGATAACCGTAAAGGATGGCAAGTTGAATGTTTCAGTAGGGCTCTGATTGCGAGGAAAGCCGCGAGGCGGCCGGCACCACAAAAAACGGGACCTCAAGCCCTACACCGCAGCCTTCTCAAAAATGAAAAGCCCCACCTGACTCGCGCCGGGTGGGGCTTTTCATTTCAGCTCAAGGCCGACTCAGCGATCAGACCTTGCTACGCTCGTAACGCTTGCGGTCGTTCTCGTTGAGCATCTTCTTGCGCAGGCGGATCGACTTCGGGGTCACTTCCACCAGCTCGTCGTCGGCGATGAATTCCAGCGCCTGCTCGAGGGTGAACTTGATCGGCGGAACCAGGGCGATGACCTCGTCCTTGCCGGAAGCGCGCATGTTGTCGAGCTTCTTGCCCTTGGTGGGGTTGATCACCAGGTCGTTGTCGCGGCTGTTGATGCCGCACAGCTGGCCTTCGTAGATTTCCTGGCCCGGCTCGAGGAACAGCTTGCCGCGGGCCTGCAGGGTTTCCAGCGAGTAGGTCAGCGCGGTGCCGGTGGCCATCGACACCAGCACGCCGTTCTGGCGGTTGGTCACTTCGCCGGCCTTGATCGGGCCGTAGTGGCTGAAGGTCGAGGTCAGGATGCCGGTGCCCGAGGTCAGGGTCAGGAAGTTGTTGCGGAAGCCGATCAGGCCGCGCGCCGGGATGGTGTACTCCAGGCGCACACGGCCCTTGCCGTCGGGGATCATGTTGGTCAGATCGCCTTTGCGCAGGCCCATCTGCTCCATCACCGGACCCTGGTGCTGCTCCTCGATGTCGATGGTGACGTTCTCGTACGGTTCCTGCTTCTCGCCGGCCTCGTTCTCGATGATCACCACTTCCGGGCGGCCCACGGCCAGCTCGAAGCCTTCACGACGCATGGTCTCGATCAGCACCGACAGGTGCAGCTCGCCACGGCCGGAGACCTTGAACTTCTCCGGGGACTCGCCCTGCTCGACGCGCAGCGCCACGTTGTGCAGCAGTTCCTTCTCCAGACGGTCCTTGATGTTGCGGCTGGTGACGAACTTGCCTTCCTTGCCGGCGAACGGCGAGTCGTTGACCTGGAAGGTCATGCTCACGGTCGGCTGGTCGACGGTCAGCGGCGGCAGCGCCTCGACGTTGTTCTGGTCGCACAGGGTGTCGGAGATGAACAGCTCGTCCATGCCGGAGACGCAGACGATGTCGCCGGCGGTGGCTTCCTCGACCTCGACGCGCTGCAGGCCGGAGTGGCCCATGACCTTCAGGATGCGGCCGTTGCGCTTCTTGCCGTCGGCGCCGATGGCGGTCACCGGGGTGTTGGTGCGCACCTTGCCGCGGGCAATGCGGCCGATGCCGATCACGCCGAGGAAGCTGTTGTAGTCCAGCTGGGAGATCTGCATCTGGAACGGGCCTTCGACGTCCACCACCGGGGCCGGCACGTGGTCGATGATCGCCTGGAACAGCGCGTCCATGTTGTCGTCCATGGCCTCGTGGTCCATGCCGGCGATGCCGTTCAGGGCGCTGGCGTAGACGATCGGGAAGTCCAGCTGCTCGTCGGTGGCGCCGAGGTTGTCGAACAGGTCGAAGATCTGGTCGATGACCCAGTCCGGACGCGCGCCCGGGCGGTCGATCTTGTTGACCACGACGATCGGACGCAGGCCGGCCTTGAACGCCTTCTGGGTCACGAAGCGGGTCTGCGGCATCGGGCCGTCCTGGGCGTCGACCACCAGCAGCACGGAGTCGACCATCGACATCACGCGCTCGACCTCACCGCCGAAGTCGGCGTGTCCGGGGGTGTCGACGATGTTGATGTTGTAGCCGTTCCACTTGATGGCGGTGTTCTTGGCCAGGATGGTGATGCCGCGTTCCTTTTCCTGGTCGTTGGAGTCCATCACGCGCTCGTTCTCGGCTTCCTTGCGGTCGAGGGTGCCGGAGAGCTTGAGCAGCTTGTCGACGAGGGTGGTCTTGCCATGGTCGACGTGGGCGATGATGGCGATGTTGCGCAGTTGTTCGATCACTGGGGTGTCTTCTCGATAGGTAACGCTTGGATTCGGATGCCGGACGGGATTGTTCCCGCCTGCCGGCGACAGCTTGATTAACGCGGGCAGCGCCAATCGGGGGGGCGGTGGCGGATGCTGCCCCCCAGCAGGCCCGGCTGCCTAGGCCGGACGATAAACGCGCACATTGGCATGCCCCTCGCTGAGCAGGTGGTGGGCATGCAGGCGGCTCATCACGCCACGGTCGCAGTACAGGAGGTACTGGCGGTTGGCATCCAGTTCCTTGAAACGGTTGTTGATCGCGTAGAACGGCAGGGCCTGCACCTCGATGCCGGGCAGCAGCAGCGGCTCGTCCTCGGCGGCGTCGGGGTGGCGGATGTCGATGACGATCTGCCCGGGCAGCGCCTCGCGCACCTCCTCGACCTGCAGGTCCTGACCCAGCTCGTCGATCAGGTTGTCGATGGTCACCTTGCGCGCGCGCTCCAGGGCGCGCTCGAGGATGGCCATGTCGAACTGCGCCTCCTCGTGCTCGACGCGGTAGCGCTTGGCGCGGGTGGTCGGATTGACCGAGATGACCCCGCAGTACTCGGGCATGTTCTTGGCGAACTCGGCGGTGCCGATGCGCGTCGCGGTGTCGATGATGTCCTGCTTGTGCGCGGCGATCAGCGGGCGCAGCACCAGGGTGTCGGTCACCGCGTCGATCACCGACAGGTTGGGCAGGGTCTGGCTGGACACCTGGGAGATCGCCTCGCCGGTGACCAGCGCGTCGATGTGCAGCTCGTCGGCGATACGCGACGCGGCGCGCAGCATCATGCGCTTGAGCACCACGCCCATCTGGCTGTTGTCGACCTTGCCGAGGATCTCGCCGACCACTTCCTCGAACGGCACGCTGATGAACAGCACGCGGTGCGAGCGACCGAACTTCTCCCACAGGTAGTGGGCGACTTCCATCACCCCCAGCTCGTGGGCGCGGCCGCCGAGGTTGAAGAAGCAGAAGTGGGTGAGCAGGCCGCGACGCATCATCTGGTAGGCCGCCACGGTGGAGTCGAAGCCGCCGGACATCAGCACCAGGGTCTGCTCGATGGAGCCCAGCGGGTAGCCGCCGAGGCCTTCGTGGCGGGCGTGCTCGACCAGCAGGCGGTCGTAGCGCGCCTCGAAGCGCACCTCGACCTCGGGATGCTTGAGGTCGATGCCGGCGGCAGAGCACTCGCGGCGCAGGCGGCTGCCGACGTGGGCGGCCAGGTCGACCGAGGAGAAGTCGTGGGTATTGCCGGAGCGTTTGCAGCGCACCGCGAAGATCTTGCCGGAAAGCTTCGCACCAAAATGCAGCTTGCACTTCTCGGTGACGTCGTCGAAGTCGCCCAGCGGGTACTCGTGCACCTCGAGGAAGTGGGCGATGCCCGGCGTGCAGCGCAGGCGCTCGAGCATCTCGCGCAGCACCTGCGGGTCGCTGACCTGGGTCTGCACCTCGACGTTGTCCCATTCGCCCTCGGTGCGCAGCGCCGGATCGAGATCCCTGAGCACGGTGCGGATGTTCTTGCCGAGCTGGCGGATGAACTGCTTGCGCACCGGCCGGCTCTTGATGGTGATTTCCGCGAAGGGTTTGACGATCAGTTTCATGGGCGAACGGCGCGAAGGCAGGAGCAGCGAAAAGAGGGGCGCGGATTATAGCGGAAATTGCTCAAGCTTTGAGCAGAAATCCGCGCGACGGCAAATTGCACCAAAATGAATCAGTGCAACACTTGAAAGCACCCCCGTGGTGCACGATCCTAGCGCGCATCGCGGGCGACGCCCGGAAAAGCCGCATTTTCCGCGGCTCATGCCCATTTCCGAGCACTGGCACGCTCCTTGCTTTTGAAATCCGGACATTTTCCGGCGGGCCGAGGCCCGATGAAAAACGAATCTCGGGCGCCCCACCGCCCGTGTGTACCCCCTGGAGGACAGCATGTCGAAGGCGCTGCAACTGATTCAAGAACACAACGCGAAGTGGATCGATCTCCGTTTCACCGACCCGAAAGGCCGCCAGCACCACATCACCATGCCGGCGCGTGACGCCGACGAAGACTTCTTCGACGTGGGCAAGATGTTCGACGGCTCCTCCATCGAAGGCTGGAAGGGCATCGAAGCCTCCGACATGATCCTGCTGCCGGACGACAGCACCGCGGTGATGGACCCGTTCACCGAAGAGCCGACCCTGATCCTGGTCTGCGACGTGATCGAGCCGTCCACCATGCAGGGCTACGAGCGCGACCCGCGCGCCATCGCCAAGCGCGCCGAGGAATACCTGAAGACCACCGGTATCGGTGACACCGTGTTCGCCGGTCCGGAGCCGGAATTCTTCATCTTCGACTCCGTGAAGTACAAGTCGGACATGTCCGGCTCCATGTTCAAGATCTTCTCCGAGCAGGCTGCCTGGAGCAGCGACGCCGACATGAACGGCGGCCAGGGCAACAACGGCCACCGCATCGCGGTCAAGGGCGGCTACCTGCCGACCCCGCCGAGCGATCCGGATCACGAGATCCGTACCGCCATGTGCAACGCCCTGGAAGAGATGGGCCAGATCGTCGAGGTGCACCACCACGAAGTGGCTGGCGGCCAGAACGAGATCGGCGTGAAGTTCAACACCCTGGTCGCCAAGGCCGACGAAGTGCAGACCCTGAAGTACTGCGTGCACAACGTCGCCGAAGCCTACGGCAAGACCGTGACCTTCATGCCCAAGCCGCTGTACGGCGACAACGGCTCGGGCATGCACGTGCACATGTCCATCGCCAAAGACGGCAAGAACACCTTCGCCGGCGAAGGCTATGCCGGCCTGTCCGACACCGCCCTGTACTTCATCGGCGGCATCATCAAGCACGGCAAGGCGCTGAACGCCCTGACCAACCCGTCGACCAACTCCTACAAGCGTCTGGTCCCGGGCTTCGAGGCTCCGGTGATGCTGGCCTACTCCGCCCGCAACCGTTCCGCCTCCATCCGCATCCCGTACGTGGCCAGCCCGAAGGGCCGCCGCATCGAGGCGCGCTTCCCGGATCCGGCTGCCAACCCGTACCTGGCCTTCGCCGCCCTGCTGATGGCCGGCCTGGACGGCATCCAGAACAAGATCCACCCGGGCGATGCCGCCGACAAGAACCTGTACGACCTGCCGCCGGAAGAAGCCGCCAACATCCCGCAGGTGTGCGGCAGCCTGAAGGAGGCCCTGGAAGCCCTGGAAGCCGACCACGAGTTCCTGCTCAAGGGCGGCGTGTTCACCAAGGACTTCCTGGACGCCTTCATCGAGCTGAAGTCCGCCGAGGAAATCAAGGTGCGCACCTTCGTGCACCCGCTGGAGTACGACCTGTACTACAGCTGCTGATCGCCGAGCGGTGATGTCGCAAAGGCCTCCTTCGGGAGGCCTTTGTGCTTTTCCTGTCGGCAAGCGCAGCGGATTGCGCCGCCCCGCACAGCCCGGGACGACGACGCTTGCCAGTGCCTCGCTGCGGTGCAAGGCTTGCTGCACCGCCATCCTCTTCGCAAGGATCCGCCCATGCGCCCGCTCTGCGCCTGCCTGCTGCTCGCCCTGGCCCTGCCGGCCAGCGCCGAGATCTACCGCTACACCGACGACCGCGGCAACCCGGTCTACACCAACCAGCCGCCCGAGGGCGTGACCAGCGAGAGCGTGCAGCTCGGCCCGACCAACACCGTGGCCGCGCCCGCACCGGCCACACCGGCCGCCGCGCCCGCCGCCGCTCAGGCCGCGAGCTACCGCCGCGTGGAAATCACCGGGGTGCCCGACCAGGACGCCACCCTGCGCGCCAATGCCGGCACCTTCAGCGTCGGCGTCAGCCTGGAGCCGGACCTGCAGGACGGCGACCTGCTGCAGCTGCTGCTGGACGGCCAGCCGGTGAGCCCCCCCGGCCGGCAGACCCGGTTCCACTTCGAGAGCCTCGACCGCGGCAGCCACAGCCTGCAGGCGGAGATCCTGCGCGACGGCGAGCCGCTGCAGCGCAGCGCCAGCGTGACCTTCACCGTGCAGCGCGTGCACATCGGCAGCCCGGCCCTGCCCCGCCCGCAACCGAAGCCCCAGAACTGAGCCCATGCGCACCCTGCTCTGCCTCCTGCTGCTGACCAGCCTGCCGGCCTTCGCCGGCGTGTACACCTACCTCGACGCCGACGGCAACCGGGTGTTCACCGACAAGCCGCGCAGCGCCAACGCCCAGCGCGTCGAGCTGGCGCCGGCCAACAGCGCCAGCCTGCCGGCGCCGCCGCCCGCCGCACCGCCGGCGCTG
>NZ_SSTC01000095.1 GCF_004801855.1 Pseudomonas sp. A-1
CAGCTGGCGCGTTTTCCGGCCGACGGCGAGCTGCGCGTGCTGCTCGCCCGCGCCCAGCTGCAGGCCGGCGACAGCGCCGCGGCAGCGGCCACCCTGGCCGGACGGCTGCCGCCGCTGGCCGAGGACCCGGCCTACCACGCGCTGCTCGCCGCCACCTACCAGCAGACCGGCCAGTGGCGCGAAAGCGCGCGGCTGTACCGCAACCTGGTGCTGCTGCGCCCGGCGCAGGCGAGCTGGCAGCTGGGCCTGGGCATCGCCCTCGAACAGCTCGGCGAGCGCGCCGAGGCTGCCCGACACTACCGCCAGGCGCTGCAGGGGCAGGGCCTGGATGACGCCAGTCGACGCTACGCCCGCGAGCGGGTGCAGGTCCTGGGAGGAGATTCCTGATGGATGGTGGCGACAAGCGCCGGCGCAAGGTCCGCCTCGGCGACCTGCTGGTGCAGAACGGTCTGATCAGCGAGGGCCAGCTGCAGCTGGCGCTGGACGAGCAGAAGCGCAGCGGCGCCAAGCTCGGCCGCGCGGTGGTCGACATGGGCTTCATCAGCGAGCAGAAGCTGCTCGAGGCGCTGTCGCGCCAGCTCGACATTCCTTGGGTCGACCTGCGCCAGTTCCGCTTCAACGAGGCGCTGATCCAGCGCCTGCCCGAAGCCCTGGCGCGGCGCTTCCGCGCCATCCTGCTGGTGCAGGAGGGCGACTCCCTGCTGGTCGGCATGAGCGACCCGCTCGACCTGTTCGCCCTCGACGAGCTGACCCGCCTGCTCGGCCAGCCGGTCAGGCCGGCGGTGGTGCGCGAGGGCGACCTGGTCGACTGCCTCGACCGCTTCTACCGCCGCAGCGGCGAGATCGCCGAACTGGCCGGCCAGCTCGACGAGCGCCTGGAGGAGAGCGACTTCGACTTCAGCGGCCTGAGCCTGGACAACAGCGACGCGCCGGTGGTGCGCCTGCTGCAGATGCTGTTCGAGGACGCCGTGCAGATGAAGGCCTCGGACATCCACATCGAACCCGACGAGCAGGTGCTGCGCATCCGCCAGCGCATCGACGGCGTGCTCAACGAACAGCTGATCAAGGAAACCCGCATCGCCTCGGCGCTGGTCATGCGCCTGAAGATCATGGCCGGCCTGGACATCTCCGAGAAGCGCCTGCCGCAGGACGGCCGCTTCAACATCCGGGTGAGGAACCACAGCCTCGACGTGCGCGTCTCGACCATGCCGGTGCAGTTCGGCGAATCGGTGGTGCTGCGCCTGCTCGACCAGAGCGCCGGGGTGTTCCGCCTCGAGGGCACCGGCATGCCGGCCGAGATGCTGGCGCGCCTGCGCCTGCTGCTGCAGCGCCCGCACGGCCTGGTGCTGGTCACCGGCCCCACCGGCTCGGGCAAGACCACCACCCTGTACGCCGGGCTGTCCGAGCTGAACAGCCCGGAGAAGAAGATCATCACCGTCGAGGACCCGGTGGAATACCGCCTGCCGCGGGTCAACCAGGTGCAGGTCAACCCGAAGATCGAGCTGACCTTCGCCCGCGTGCTGCGCGCCGCCCTGCGCCAGGACCCGGACATCGTGCTGGTCGGCGAGATCCGCGACCAGGAAACCGCCGAGATCGCCCTGCGCGCCGCGCTCACCGGCCACCTGGTGCTGTCCACCCTGCACACCAACGACGCCCTGACCTCGCCGTTGCGCCTGATCGACATGGGCGCCGAGCCGTTCCTGGTGGCCAACGCCCTCAACGCCGTGGTCGCCCAGCGTCTGGTGCGCCGGGTCTGCGAGCACTGCCGCGTCGAGGAGGCGCCGGGCGAGCGCGAGCTGCGCTGGCTGGAGGTCATCCACGGCGCCCCGCTGGCCGGGCGGCGCTTCGTGCGCGGCAACGGCTGCCACCAGTGCCACAACACCGGCTATCTGGGGCGCATCGGCGTCTACGAACTGCTCGAGGTCGACGGCGCCATGGCCGCCGCCCTGCGCCGCCACGACCCGCAGGGCTTCATCGACGCCGCCCGCACCCAGCCGCACTACCGGCCGCTGGCCGCGAGCGCGCTGGACTATGCGCTGGCCGGGCTGACCAGCGTCGAGGAAGTGCTGCGGGTCAGCGCCAGCCTCAGTGACGGGCTGGTGGTCTGATGGCCAGCTTCCGCTTCAGCGGGCGCGACGCCCAGGGCCGCAAGATCGGCGGCGTCCGCCAGGCCGCCAGTGCCGAGGCGCTGGCCGGCGAGTTGCTGGCCGAGCGCATCACCCCGCTGAACATCGAGGCCGAAGCGCAGGCGTCCGCCGGCGGCGAGCAGGATGCCCTGCGCGCGCTGAACCGGCTGCTCGGCCGCGAACGGGTCGAGCTGGAGGAGCTAATCATCTTCTGCCGGCAGATGTACAGCCTGAGCAAGGCCGGCGTGCCGATCATCCGCGCCATCGGCGGGCTCGCCGAATCGACCCGCAACCCCTACTTCCACGAGATCCTGCAGGCCCTGCGTGGCGACCTGGAGGGGGGCAACGCCATGGCGGTGGCGCTGGGCAGCCACCCGAAGGTGTTCAACCCGCTGTTCGTCAGCATGATCAGCGTCGGCGAGAACACCGGCCAGCTCGACCAGGCTTTCCGCCAGTTGGCCGGCTACCTGGAGATGGAGCGCGAGACGCGCAAGCGCATCAAGCAGGCCACCCGCTATCCGCTGTTCGTGATGGTCGCCATGGGTGTGGCGCTGGCGGTGATCAACCTGCTGGTGATCCCGGCCTTCTCCAAGGTGTTCGCCCAGTTCCACGCCGAGCTGCCCTGGCCGACCCGCGTGCTGATCGGCTTCTCCGAATTCATGCAGCACTGGTGGTGGCTGCTGGCCATCGCCCTGGTCGGCGCGCTGGTCGGCTTCCGCCGCTGGACCGCCACCGAGGCCGGCGCGCTGGTCTGGGACCGCTACAAGCTGCGCCTGCCCATCGTCGGCGCCATCTTCGAGCGCATCGCCCTGGCGCGCTTCACCCGCACCTTCGCGATGATGTACCGCGCCGGCCTGCCGCTGCTGCAGACCCTGGCGATCAACAGCAACACCGTGGGCAACCGCCACATCGGCCGGGCGATCACCGCCATGCGCGGCGGGGTCGAGCGCGGCGAGGCGCTGACCCGCGGCGCCGCCGCCAGCGGGCTGTTCACCCCGCTGGTGCTGCAGATGATGGCGGTCGGCGAGGAAACCGGCGCGCTGGACGACCTGTTCGTCGAGGTCGCCGACTTCTACGAGCAGGAGGTGGACTACGACCTCAAGCGCCTGGCCGACGCCATCGAGCCGATCCTCATCGTCGCCATGGGCGTGATGGTGCTGATCCTCGCGCTGGGGGTGTTCCTGCCGATGTGGGAGCTGTCGGCGGCGGCCAAGGGCGTCCAGTGAGGCCGCTGCCGGCGCGGGATGCGCGGCTGCTGCTGGTGGCGCCGCTGCGCCGAGGCGGTCGATGGCTGCTGTCCTTGATGCTGGGCAGTGTGATCGTTATCTCCTTGTGGCATATTGCAGCCGACAGCGAGCGGGCAGCCACGAACACGACGGTGGCGCGCCTTGCGGCCAGCCTCAATGCACTGGCCGCCGAGAATATGGCGCAGGGCCGCCCGCTGGACGCGGGCCGGGCCGCGCCCAATCCGTTCACCCTGCTGCGCTGGCAGCAGGGCAACTACTGTGGCGAGCTGGCCGAGAGCCGGACGCCGCGCCGGGGCTGCTGGTACTTCCTGCCGCAGCAGGCCCGGGTGCTGTACCGCGCCCGCTTCGACGGCTGGCGCAGCGGCGGGAAGGAAGGCGTGCAGGTCTGGCAGTTGGTGCGTCTTCCACTGCAAACCATGGAAACCGCAAAGGCCGAGCGGCCGACCGCCGTGGAGCTGCGGGCGGTGGACTGGACTGACCCCGAGACAACGCCCGCAGGGCAAATGGAGATGGAAAGATGAAACAGCAGAAGGGTTTTACCCTGATCGAACTGGTGGTGGTTATCGTGATCCTCGGCGTGCTCGCCGCGGTGGCGCTGCCGCGCTTCATGAATGCGACCGAGGATGCGCACACCGCGGCGGTCAACGGCACCGGCGGCGCGCTGGCGGCCGGCGTGGCGCTGGTGCGTTCGCAGTGGGAGCTGAACCGGGTGAAGGGGATCGCCAACCCGAACAACAACGTGACCGGGTTTGGTGAAGGGATTATGGACGTTAACGCTACCGGCTGGCCGGTCGGCACCAACGTC
This sequence comes from Pseudomonas sp. A-1, assembly GCF_004801855.1. Classification (GTDB taxonomy): domain Bacteria; phylum Pseudomonadota; class Gammaproteobacteria; order Pseudomonadales; family Pseudomonadaceae; genus Geopseudomonas. The sequence continues at coordinate 4,179 of NZ_SSTC01000095.1, forward strand.
GCCGTTGGTACCACCCTGGCTGCCCCTGACACCAATGCCCGTTGCATCCAGATCTGGGAGTCGGTGCTGCAGGGTTCGGCGCCTACGGTCGCTGCTGGCGCCACCGCTGACTACCAGGGAGCGGTCAATGCTGGTGTCGGCTGCACCTACACCTACCGCCTGGACGGCCGTACCGCAGGTCAGCGCACCATCGTCTATGACGCTACCACCGGCGTCGTGACCAGCAACGCCGACTGATTCGTTCTGCCTTCAACTTGAACACCCAACCGGGTAAGGAAGCAATCATGAAAAAACAGCAAAGTGGCTTCACCCTGATCGAGCTGATCATGGTCATCGTGGTACTGGGCATCCTGGCGGCGTTCGCGCTGCCGCGGTTTGCCAATCTGGGCCAGGATGCGCGCATCGCCACCCTCGACGGTGCGATTGGCACTGCTCGTTCGGCTTCGGCCATCGCTCACTCGGCCTGGCTGGCCAAAGGGAACGCGGCTACCTCTCCGTTGGATCTGGAGGGCACTCCTGTCGCCATGTCGAACGGCTATCCGACTATTGCGGGCATTGTGGCGGCCGCACAGCTGAGCGCAGAGTTCACTACTGCTGCCCCCGCAACCGCCACCACTCCGCCGTCGGTGATCATCCAGGTAGCCAATGCGCCGACCCCGGCCACTTGCTCCTTCGTATACCAGGAAGCGGCATCCAACGGTGCTCCGACCATTGACCCGGCCAAGCGTCTCGTCGCCGGCTGCTGATGCGAGACCCAATCGTGCCCGCGCTCCCGCGCGGGCACGATTCCCCACCTTTGACTGAAACGAACGGCTTCAAGAGCCGGCACGAAGCCGGCCGCTGTATCCAGACAAGGACGCTTTCATGCAAGCAAGGCAACAACAGGGCTTCACCCTGATCGAACTGATCATGGTGATCGTGGTGCTGGGTATCCTGGCGGCGTTCGCGTTGCCGCGCTTCGCCAATCTCGGGCAGGATGCGCGCATCGCCGCTGTGCAGGGCGCGGCTGGCTCGATCCGCTCTGCCTCGGCCATCGTCCATTCCAGCTGGCTGGCTCAGGGCGGAGTCAACAACGAGGTTACTCTGGAGGGTGCTACGGTGCTGATCTATGGAGGATATCCACAGGCGAGGGTGACCCTGCCGGGCGCGATCGGAATTGCCGGAGCAGCCGGTATCGATACCGGCAGCTATCAAATCGCCACCACTGCCACCACGGCGACCATCCGGCCGCTGGGTGTGGCGGCCGCGGCGAACTGCTACGTGAGCTACACCCAGGCAAATCTCACCGGTAGCGTGCCCCCTTCCATCAGCGTACAGACCAGCGGCTGCTGACGCTCCCCATGCACTCCCGCGGCTTCACCCTGGTCGAGCTGATCCTGATGATAGTGATCATCGGCATCCTCGCCGCCGTGGTGGGGCCGCGCTTCTTCCAGCGCTCGACCTTCGACGAGCGCCTCTACGCCGAGGAGGTCCGCGCCGGTCTGCGCCATGCGCAGAAGCTGGCGCTGGCCGGCGGCTGCCGCATCCGCTTCAGCCTGGATGCCACCGGCTACCGTGTGCTGCGCGATACCGACTGCGAGGGCAGCGGCACCACCTTCGTGCCCGTGCTCGACCCCGCGAGCGGCCAGACGCCCTATGCGGGTACGCCCCCGGCTGGCACGACGCTGTCCGCGCCGCTCACCGTCGACTTCGATGCTCTCGGCCGACCCAGTGCGGCGGCCAGCGTCACCCTCGGCGCCGGCCATGCCGTGCGCGTCGAGGCGGAAACCGGGTTCGTGCCGTGAAGCGCCAGTGCGGCATGACCCTGGTGGAGCTGGTGATCGCCATCGTCATCGTCGGCATCGCCGCGGCGGCCTTGTACAGCGCCATGGCCAGCATCGGTGGGCGCTCCGCCGACCCCATGCTGCGCCAGCAGAGCCTGGCCGTCGCCGAGGCCTATCTGGAGGAGATCCTCGCCCGGGACTTCCTCGATCCGGCCAGCCACGCGCAGTGCCCGGCGCCCCCGGTGGCACGTGCCGACTTCGACAACGTCTGCGACTACGCCGGTCTCGACGATGCGGGCGCCCACGGTGCCGATGGCGCCCCGATTGCCGGCCTGCAGGGCTACCGGGTCCGCGTCGCGGTCGCCCCGCAGGTCTTCAATGGCCTGAGCACTGCGGCGGCGCTGCAGGTAGTGGTGACGGTCGAGGCCCCGGACGGCCAGCAACTGACCCTGTCCGGCTGGCGCACCTGCTACGGCGAGCACGATGGTACGGGGGCTTACGCATGCGTACCCTGACCCGCAGCGCATTCGATGTGCAGCGTAGGGTGGGTAAGCGCGCAGCGTTACCCACCGGGGAGCGGCTGGAAAACGCTGCGCGGTTTTCCACGGGGTGGCCATCCCCCCTGCGTTTGCCTGCGGCCCACCAGCGCGGCTTCACCCTGGTGGAGCTGATCCTGGTGATCGTTCTTTCCGCCATCGTCACGGTGATGGTCAGCACAGTGCTGTCGCGTCCGCTGGAAGGCTTCGTCGCCCAGAGCCGGCGCGCCGAGCTGGTGGACATCGGCGCCACGGCGCTCAACCGCATGCAGCGCGACATCCGCATGGCGGTGCCCGGCTCGCTGCGCCTGAGCCCCGACGGCCAGGCGCTGGAGCTGCTGCTGATCCATAGTGCCGGCCGCTACCTGGCCAACCGTGCCGACGGCGTCAGCCTGAGCTTCGCCACCTCGCCTTCGGCGGATTGCCGGGGGCCGCTGGTGGCCGGCGTGCCGGCCTGCAACGTGCTGCAGGTGCTCGCCCCGGACTTCCAGCCGCCGGCCTCCGCCTGGCTGGTGGTCGCCAGCACGCCGTTCAGCTGGACGCCGAGCAACCCCGGCAATATCACCCCCACCGGGACCGTTTTCACCCGCCTGGCGGACTCGGTCGACTTTCCCGGCATCAGCCTGATCCGCGTCGCGCCGCCCGGCGGTTCCTTCGCCTTCGCCGCCGTCTCGACGCAGCGACGCATCTATTTCGCCGACCGGGTGGTCGGCTATCGCTGCATGGGTGACGGCCGCTTGCTGCGCTACGAGCACGACCAGTTGCAGGCCACGCTGCCCGCCGCCCTGCCGTCCACCGGCCGCCTGCAGGCCGACCGGGTGACCGGCTGCGACTTCCGCTTCGCCGACGGTCTGGCCAGCCTGCGTCTGGACATCGGCGCGGCGGGCGAGAGCATCCGTCTGGCTCAGCAGGTACAGGTGAGCAATGCGCCCTGAACGTGGATTCGCCCTGGTGGCGGCGCTGTTCGTGATGGTCGTCATCGCCGCGGTGGTGGCGACCATGAGTCGGCTGTCGGTCACCCAGAACACCAGCCTCGACCTTGCCGTGCAGCAGGCCCGTGCCTACCAGGCCGCTCGCGCCGGCCTGGAGTGGGGGTTGCACCAGTTGCTGCTGGAGAGCAACGTGGCGGGCGTCTGCCCGCAGGGCAGCGTGTCGATGGCCGGCAGCGGCCTCGCCGATTTCAGCGTGAACCTCGCCTGCATCAAGCTGCCCTGCACGACGGCCACCTGCGCGCAGAGCTACACGGAGGGCAGCCGCACCTTCAACCTGTACCGGCTGACCGCCACGGCCGGCAACGGCAGCCCGGACAGCCGGGTGGACTACGCCTGGCGGCGGCTGGAAGTGACGGTGGAGAAATGAGCATGAAGCGCGCGATATCCGGCTGGCTTTTTCTGCTGCTTTTACTTGCGGGACGTGCGCAGGCAGATACATACAACATCAGGCCTGGGCTTAATGATCAGCCTCCCTGTGTGGGAGGCTCCTGGACGCGCAATGGCAACATATATACCTGCAGCGGGCGTGTTGTCTTGGCTGATGACGATCGGATCAGGGCAAACTCGGATATAAGCCTCATAGCGTTGAATGGCTTCTTGCTGAACGGCAATAACTCGATAGGTACAAGTGATAATACGATTGCATTGATCTCGAACTATGGCGATATCACTGTGCTGGGGAGCGGAAATACCTTCAGCAGTTCGGTAACCTCGAGCAGCGGTGCCATCAACCTGGCGGGTTCCACCGTTGCCGGCGATGTGCAGAGTACCAGTGGTGCCATCGCGATTTCCGCCAGTAGTTCGATTGCCGGCAATGTAACGGGGGGGGGCTCAGGAAGCTTCAGCAACAGCAGCGTGGGGGGCGATACGCAGATCGGGGGTAGTTTGACTGCCAGTGGCTCGACCTTCAGCGGCAATCTGTCCACCGACTGGGGTACGGTCAACCTGACGGGCGGCAGCGTGGGCGGTAATCTTCTTGCCGGTGGCAACATCACCACCAATGGCTCTTCGGTGACCGGCAGCCTGACCAGTACCAATGGTTCGGTCAACTTGACCGGCGGAACCATCGGCGGCCTGGTGAGAAGCGGCTGCTGTGTGGTCGCCACCACCAACACGAACCTGCAGAATGGCGCACGCTCCGACTCCTCGGGGCTGTCGATCAGCGGTGGCTCGATCCAGGGTGACTTCTATTCGGCGGGTAATGCAGCCGTGTTCGCGTCGGTCACCATGACCTCGGGGACGGTGTCCGGAGCCAGTACGGTCACCTTTACCGAAAGCACATTGGGCAGCACCAGTGCTTCGGTGACTGTGACCTCGGTCAGCGGAGCCGTGACGCTCAACGATACGACGGCCTATGGCAGCTTCACTGCGCCGAGTTATTCGACCGTCTACGTCAACGGGAGCAGTCGCGTGACCGGGGTTTGCCTGCCCGGCTCGACACCGGCCAACGCCTGTCAGACCGTAACGACACCCACCTGTCTCGGCGACGACTTCAATCGCCTGGCCCTGGGTTCCAGCGACTGGGCGGTGACGAGCCGCAACGGCAGTTTCGGAGTGCCGAAGATCGTCGGCAACCGCCTGCGGCTCACCGACAACTCCGGCAATGTCGCCACAGGAGCCACCCTCCAGCGGCTGGTGCCCGCCTCGGCCAACTTCGTGCAGGTGGAGTTCAAGTACTACGCCTATGGCGGCAACGGCGCCGACGGGGTGGCAGTGACATTCTCCGATGCGACGCAGACACCGCAGCCGGGCGGCTACGGCGGCTCGCTGGGTTATGCCCAGAACGGCAGCATCAGCGGTTTTTCCGGCGGCTGGCTGGCCGTGGCGCTGGACGAGTACGGCAACTTCTCCAACCCGACCGAAGGGCGGGTTGGCGGGCCGGGCTTTCGTCAGGACTCGGTGTCGGTACGCGGTTCCGGCTCCGGCACGACGGGCTATCGTTATCTGGCGGGCACCGCGGCCAACCTCAGTCCGGGTATCGATATATCCGGAGGTACCGCGGGGCCGGGGCATACCTATCGCATCACGCTGGACAACACGGTTGCCGGCAAGGCCATGCTCAAGGTCGAGCGCAATACCGGAGCGGGCTTCACGACACTGGTTCCCTCGTTCGACGTGTTGGCCAGCAGCGGGCAGGCCGCTCTGCCGGCCAACTTCTATCTGACGTTCACGGGATCTACCGGCGGCTCGAACAATATCCACGAACTGGATGATCTGCAGGTGTGTGCGACCAGGATGGATCCGGTCGGCCAGCAGATCGATCACTACGAGTTCGTGCATGCCGGCAATGCGCTGACCTGCAATCCGCTGAGCGTCGAGGTGCGCGCCTGCCTGAATGCCGACTGCTCGCTGCGCCATACCGACCCGGTCAGCGTCACCCTGTCGCCGAGCGGCTGGGAGGGCGGCAGCAGCCGCACGTTCAGCGGCGGCACGCTGGTGGACAACCTGCGGGTCACCACGGCGCAGACGGTGACGCTGGGGGTGAGCAACTCCAGTCCGCCCCTGAAGGCACTGAGCCAGACGCTGTGCAAGGTCGGCGCGGCGCCGCTGTCGACCAACTGCAGCGTGGCTTTCGCCGACAGCGGCTTCATCTTCGACGTGCCGACCCTGCTGGCCAGGAAGGAGCAGACCGGCATCGCGCTGCAGGCGGTACGCAAGGACAACGCGACCCAGCGCTGCGTACCGGCTTTCGGCCCGGCCACCCGCACGCTGCAGTTCTCGAGCGGCCATGTCGATCCCGGCTCGGGCAGCATGCGGCCGTGGATCAACGACACGGAGATTCTGGCGTCACCGACTGCTCTGCCGCTCGTCTTCGACAACCAGGCCACGGCATGGCTGAAGGTGCGCTACGACGATGCCGGTCTGATGCAGCTGAATGCCCGCTTCGACGGCACGGGGCTGGAGAGCGGTCTGGTGATGACCGGCACCGACCAGTTCGTCAGCAAGCCCTACGGGCTTCATATATTCATTCCGAAGCAGGATAGTGCGTGCAGTGCAGCCACGGTGGATGATTGTGCGGCGCTGAGCGTGGAAGGGCAGCGGGTTGCGGCCGGCGACAACTTTCAGCTGAGCATCCGCGCGGTGGCCTGGCAGGCCGACGGCGAGGCGCTGACCGCCGCGGCGCTGAGCGACAACGAGGAAACGCCGAACTTCGAGCTGGCCAGCATCGGCCTGACTGGCACCCTGGTCGCGCCGACCCCAGCCGAGGGGGGCGTGGCAGGCTCCTTCTACCGGCACAATGCCGATGGCAGTCGAACAGTGCTCGCCAGCTACGATCATGTCCGGGGCGCCAGCACCGACCTGACGGTGAGCCAGGGCGAGGTCGGCATCTTCCAACTCACTGCAACGCCTGTGGCCGGCAGCTATCACGGGCAGACGGTCGGCGGCGGCACCAGCGCCCTGATCGGCCGCTTCACCCCGGCCTACCTCGGCGTGACCAGTTCGGCCAGCCTGGCCCCGGCCTGCGGTGCCTTCAGCTACCAGGGCCAGCTCATCGGCTTCGCCGGCGGCCAGCCGCAGATCGCGGTGACCGGCTTCAACCGCCAGGGCGCGGTGACCCGCAACTACGACCGCGGGGCGTTCTGGCGCCTGGCGCCGCCGCAGCGCCAGCCCTACAGCCTGATCGCGGCGGGCAGGCCAAATCTGGCCGCGCGGCTGCAGAGCCTGGGCGATGCGGAGTCGCTGGCTATCGTCGACAGTGGCGCGGCGGACGGCCGCCGCGCCTTCGACTGGCGGGCCGATGGTGTGCGCCCGGCCGATGCGCTGCGCTGGCAACTGCCGTCGCCGCCGTCGGACGAGGACCTGCCGTTGGTGCTGACCGCCGCGGGGGAACATGTCCGGCTCAGGATTGGGGCCAGCGAACTGACCGATCTCGACGGCACCTGCTACGGCAGCGGCGGGGCCTGCCAGGACTTCGAGCATGCCTTCGGCGGCACCGAGCTGCGCCTGGGCCGCCTGCGCCTCGACGCGGCCAGCGGCCCGCAGAACCAGGCGCTGGACCTGCCCTACTGGCTGGAGAGCTGGCAGAGCCAGGGCGGCAGCAGCGTCTGGGGCGAGACCCTGGGGGACACTTGTTCCACGCCGGCAGCGTTGGGGCAGGTGGTGCTGTCCGGCTTCAGCGGCGGCCTGCAGGCCAGCGATTTCCCGACGCCTCCCGGCAGTCTGGAGGCGCCGCCGGTTGCCACGCCGACGCCGAGCGGAGTGGTTCGCCTGCCGGCGCCCAACAAGTCGGGCAGCGTGCTGGCGACGCTGTCCGGTCTGAACGGCGCCTCGCCGGCGCTGCCCTGGCTGTGGTTCGACTGGAACGGCGACGGCACGCCGGAGGCGGCCTCGGCACGGGCGACCTTCGGCGTGCAGGCCGTGCAGCGTGCGCTGATCTTCCGTCGTGAGCTCTATCGTCAGTAGCCGAGCGGCACGCTTTTGGTGCGAAGGGCACAACGGTCGTGCGTCAGGGCGGGTTCTGGCGTCAATCCGACACCCGGGGCGCTGCCGCCAGGCCGGCGGGCGACCGGGAGAAACCGCCCTGCAGGTGCAAAAAAGCCCCGGATCGCGCTGCGATCCGGGGCTTCGTGCATAAAAGGGGGAATCCCCGGCCTGCCTGTACCGTGGTCCCCGAAACTGGACACCTTACCTGATGCAGGTGGCGTGCCAATTTCGGGGGAATGCCTCTCAGGCGGCTGCGCGCTCCGGCATCCGGGTGAGCAGCAGGGCCAGCAGGCAGCCGACGCCGGTGGCGCCGACAATCAGGCTCATCGGCAGCGGGCTGCCATCGTGCAGGGCGCTGACCAGGGCGCTGCAGGCGGTGCCGAGGCCGAACTGGCCCGCCACGGCCAGGCCGGCGGCGGCGCCGGCCTGCTTCGGGAAGCGCGCCAGCAGGCTGGCCACGCTGTTGGCGCCGAGCAGGCCGGTGACGCTGACGTAGAGCAGCAGGCAGGCGACGATGGCGGTCAGGCCGCCGATGCCGCTGGCGCCGAGGATCGCCAGGCCCAGGCCGGAGAGGGCGGCGATGCTGGCGCCGAACACCAGCATGCGCTGCGGGCCGAGGCGGCCGACCAGGCGCGCGTTGAGCAGGGTGAAGACGATGATGCCGCCGACGTTCAGGCTGAACAGCCAGCCGTAGTGCTGCGGCGATACGCCGAAGTACTGGATGTAGACGAACGGCGAGGCGGTGATGAAAGCGAACATGCCGCCGAACGACAGGCCCATGCACAGGATGTAGCCGAGCGCCTGCGGCTGCAGGGCGATGTGGCCGTAGGCGCGGAAGGCGGCGGCGAGCGAGGTGCCGCGCCTGTCGGCCGGGTGGGTCTCGGGAATCTTCCAGGCCACGGCCAGCAGGCACAGCCCGGCGAAGACCATCAGCACCACGAACAGCGAGCGCCAGCCGGCGATCAGGATCAGGTAGCCGCCGATCAGTGGGGCGATCAGGGTGGCGAACATGGTCACCAGGTGCATCAGCGACAGCACCCGGGCGGCGTCCTTGAGCGGGAACAGGTCGCGCACGATGGTGCGCGCCAGCACCGAGGCGCCGGCGCCGCCGAGCGCCTGCAGCACGCGCCAGAACACCAGCTGTTCGGCCTCGGCGGCGAGGGTGCAGCCGAGGCTGGCCAGCACGTACAGGGCGATGCCGCCGAGCAGCAGCCTGCGCCGGCCGAAGCGGTCGGACAGCGGGCCGTAGAGCAGCATGCCGGCGCACAGGCCGGCGAGGAACACGCTGATGGTCAGCTGGATCTGCGCCTCGGGTGCGCCGAGATCCGCGGCGATCAGCGGCAGACTCGGCAGGTACATGTCGATCGACAGCGGGCCGAAGGCCACCAGCGCGGCCAGCAGGACGATCAGGCGTTGGGGGTTGGCGACGGCGACCATGCAATCTCCAGTAAGTCGCGAGGGGGAAATGAACAAGGCCGCCCGGAGGCGGCCTTGGGGGTACAGCTTACAGACTGAGCAGGCACAGGGTGATGGCGGGGAACAGCGCCAGCAGGATGATGCGCAGGATGTCCGAGGCGAGGAAGGGGATCACGCCCTTGGCGGTCTCGGTCAGCGGCACGTCGCCGGCGGCGCGCTGGACGATGAACAGGTTCATCCCCAAGGGTGGCGTCACCAGGCCGATCTCCACCACCATCAGGGCGAGGATACCGAACCAGATCGACTTCTCGGTGGCGTCCAGGCCGAAGAAGTCCAGGCCCATGATCACCGGGTAGAAGATCGGGATGGTCAGCAGGATCATCGCCAGCGAGTCCATCACGCAGCCGAGCAGCAGGTAGAGGACGAGGATCGCCGCCAGTACCAGCATCGGCGCCAGGCCGCTGTTCTTCACCCACTCGGCCAGCTCGTTGGGCATTTGGGTCAGCGCCAGGCCCGAGTTGAGCAGGTCGGCGCCGAGCAGCACGAGGAAGATCATCGCGGTGGTCTCGGCAGTGCCGAGCAGGCTGGTGCGGATGCCTTCCCAGCGCATGCCGCCCTGGATCACGGCGAGGATGCCGCAGGCCGCGGCGCCGATCGAGGCTGCCTCGGTGGGGTTGGCCCAGCCGCCGTAGATGCCGACGATCACCACCAGGAACACGCCAACCACCGGCAGCACGCTGACGAAGGCCTTGGCGCGCTCGCTGGCCGGCGCCTTGGGGATGCTGTCGGCGGTGTCGCTGTCGCGGGCGACCATGATGCGCAGCACGATCATGTAGCCGATCACCGCGATGATGCCGGGGATCACCGCCGCGACGAACAGCTTGGCGATGGACTCCTGGGTCAGTACGGCGTAGATGATCAGCGGCACCGACGGCGGGATGAGGATGCCCAGGGTACCGCCGCAGGCCACGGTGGCGGTTGCCAGGCGACCCGAGTAGTGGTGACGGCGCAGTTCGGGCAGGGCCACGTGGCTCATGGTCGCCGCGGTGGCCAGCGAGGAGCCGCAGATGGCGCCGAAGCCGGCGCAGGC
>NZ_SSTC01000096.1 GCF_004801855.1 Pseudomonas sp. A-1
CCTGCTGGGGCTGGCCGGTGCCCTCGGTGGCGCGGCCCTGCAGCGCCGCCGCGAACCGCCGCGACCGGCTCCCGCACCGCTCATCCCCGCCGCGCGGACACCGAGCGACGGCCTCGGCGACCTCGATGCCCTGCTGGCCACCCTGCCGACCAGCGAACCGGCCGCCAAGCCGGCCGCACCCGCACCACTGCCCGCCGGCAAACCGCTGGCGGCGGACGTCTTCGACCTGCTCGACAGCGACAGCCTGTCGCCCACTCCGATGGAGCCTCCCGCCCCGATGAACACCTCCAACGTCCCGCAACTGCCGGCCGCGATCTTCCGCGCCTATGACATCCGCGGCGTGGTCGGCGACAGCCTGACCAGCGAAACCGCCTACTGGATCGGCCGCGCCATCGGCTCGGAGAGCCTGGCCTGCGGCGAGCCCGCCGTGGTGGTCGGTCGCGACGGCCGCCTGTCCGGCCCGGAGCTGGCCGAGGCGCTGATCCGCGGCCTGCAGGACTGCGGCTGCCACGTCACCGACGTCGGCATGCTGCCGACTCCGGTGCTGTACTTCTCCACCCACGTGCTCGGCGCCCGCAGCGGGGTGATGGTCACCGGCAGCCACAACCCGCCGGACTACAACGGCTTCAAGATCGTCATCGCCGGCGAGACCCTGGCCAACGAACGCATCCAGGCCCTCTACCGCCGCCTGCAGGACGGCGACCTGGCCAGCGGCAGCGGCACGCGCAGCCAGAGCGCGCCGCTCGAGCAGTACCAGCAGCGCATCGTCGAGGACGTGGTGCTGGCCCGCCCGCTCAAGGTGGTGGTCGACTGCGGCAACGGCGTGGCCGGCGTCAACGCACCGCAACTGCTCGAGGAACTCGGCTGCGAGGTGATCCCGCTGTTCTGCGAGGTGGACGGCACCTTCCCCAACCACCATCCGGACCCGGGCAAGCCGGAGAACCTCCGCGACCTGATCGCCGCGGTCAAGGCCACCGGCGCCGACCTGGGCCTGGCCTTCGACGGCGACGGCGACCGCGTCGGCGTGGTGACCAACGAAGGCGAGATGATCTACCCCGACCGCCTGCTGATGCTGTTCGCCCGCGACGTGCTGAGCCGCAATCCCGGCGCCGACGTGATCTTCGACGTCAAGTGCACCCGCGGCCTGGCCGGCCTTATCCGCGGCTACGGCGGCCGCCCGCTGATGTGGAAGACCGGCCACTCGCTGATCAAGGCCAAGATGAAGGAAACCGGCGCCCTGCTGGCCGGCGAGATGAGCGGGCACATCTTCTTCAAGGAGCGCTGGTACGGCTTCGACGACGGCATCTACAGCGCCGCACGCCTGCTGGAGATTCTCAGCCTGGACAGCCGCAGCGCCGCCGAGGTGTTCACCGACTTCCCGGTCGCCCTGTCCACCCCGGAGATCAACATCAAGGTCGGCGACGAGCGCAAGTTCGCCCTGATCGAGGCCCTGCAGCGCGACACGCAGTGGGGCGAGGCCAGCCTGTTCACTCTCGACGGCGTGCGCGTCGACTACCCCCGCGGCTGGGGCCTGGTGCGCGCCTCCAACACCACCCCGGTGCTGGTGCTGCGCTTCGAGGCCGACGACGCCGCTGAACTTTCGCGGATCCAGCAGGTCTTCCACGCCAAGCTCAAGGCCGTGGCCCCCGACCTGGACCTGCCCTTCTGACATCACTGGAGCCCAGCATGCCCCTCAATCGTGAAGCTGCCGAACAGGTAGCCAAAGTCCTCGCCGAGGCCCTGCCCTACATCCGCCGCTTCAGCGGCAAGACCCTGGTGGTCAAGTACGGCGGCAACGCCATGGAAAGCGACGAGCTGAAGACCAGCTTCGCCCGCGACATCGTGCTGATGAAGGCGGTCGGCATCAACCCGGTGGTGGTGCACGGCGGCGGCCCGCAGATCGGCGACCTGCTCAAGCGCCTGAACATCGAGAGCCACTTCATCGACGGCATGCGCGTCACCGACGCAGCGACCATGGACGTGGTGGAGATGGTCCTCGGCGGCCAGGTCAACAAGGACATCGTCAACCTGATCAACCAGCACGGCGGCAGCGCCATCGGCCTGACCGGCAAGGACGCCGGCCTGATCAAGGCGAAGAAGCTCAAGGTCACCCGCCAGACCCCGGAGATGACCCAGCCGGAGATCATCGACATCGGCCACGTCGGCGAGGTGGTTGGCGTCAACGTCGAGCTGATCAACATGCTGGTGGCCGGCGACTTCATCCCGGTGATCGCGCCGATCGGCGTCGGCGAGGACGGCGAGTCCTACAACATCAACGCCGACCTGGTGGCCGGCAAGGTGGCCGAGGCGCTCAAGTGCGAGAAGCTGATGCTGCTGACCAACACCGCCGGCCTGCTCGACAAGCAGGGCAACGTGCTGACCGGCCTGTCCACCGAGCAGGTCGACGGCCTGATCGCCGACGGCACCATCTACGGCGGCATGCTGCCGAAGATCCGCTGCGCCCTCGAGGCGGTGCAGGGTGGCGTGCACAGCGCGCACATCATCGACGGCCGCGTGCCCAACGCCGTGCTGCTGGAGATCTTCACCGACAGCGGCGTCGGCACCCTGATCAGCAACGCCCGCCAGGGCTGAGGGCCAGCGCCGCTCCTCCGGGAGCGGCGTCACCCGCGGCGTCGTCAGCGACCGGCGCCGAGCAGCTGCTCGAGGCGCGCACGGTCGGCGGCGAACTCCGCCTCCACGCTCTTGCGCACCCCGTCCAGGCGGCGCAGTTCGCTCTCGAGGCGGCCGCGCTCGAGGCGCAGATCCTCCATCTGCTTGAGCAGGCCCGCCGGCACGGCCTGGCCGGCGCGCTGGCGCGCGGCGGCCTGGCGCTCCAGCGAGGCCAGCTGGCCGTCCACGCTCTGCAGGTTGGCATGGTTGACCCCGGCGAAGGAGTCGATGTCACGCAGACGCTGGGCGCGGGTCTGCTCGAGGTCGGCGAGGCTGGCGTAACGCTGGCGCAGCTGGGCATCGGCCTGCGCCTGGCGCGCCTGATCGGCCTGGCGGCGCAGCTCCTCGACGGTCGGCGCGCGCGGCACCACGCGGATCAGCCGCCCCTGGTCGTTGAGCACCTCGTAGCCGTTGGCCACGTATTCGGGGGGCACGCCCTGGCGGTCCAGCACCACCACCCCCTGGCGGTTCACGTAGCGATACAGCTCGGCCTGCACCGTCGTCGCGGCCAGCAGCCCCAGCAGCAGCAATAGCACGTTCCCCATCCGCATCGCTCAGCCTCTCACCTCGTTCTCCCAACCGGACAACCGCTGCCCGGAACATCGCCTGCCGATCTCGCAGGATACCCGCCCCGTCGCCGCGCCACAAAAGCGCGGGACGGGCAGAGCGTGAAGCGGTTCGGCAAAACGACAAAGGGGAGCCCGAGGCTCCCCCTTGTCTGCCGCGGAGCAGCCGATCAGGCCAGGTCGCGGAACGACTCCAGCAGCGCCGGAATGCCCGGGAACATGCCGATCGCCGCCATCACGCCACAGAGGATGAGGAACACCGCGGCCGGGATGATCCAGCGATCGCGATGGCCGAGGCTCTGGCCGCGCTCCTTGTCACCGATCAGGCCGAGATTGTCCAGCAGCATGGTCAGCGACCAGCCGAACACCGGGTTCACCAGCGCCGAGGAGAAGATCACGATGGCCGCCGACTGCGAGGTCTTGCCCTCGCGGGTCATCTGCATGCCGGCCTCCAGCAGCGGCAGGTAGACGCCGACCAGCAGGGCCACGCTGAGTACCGGCGGCCAGATCGCCAGGTCCATCGGGTAGCCCCACAGCGCGGCGATCACGCAGAGCAGGCCGGTGAGCATGGCGCCGGCCGGAATCGGCCGCTTGGCGATGGCCGCGGGCACCATGTAGGTGCCCCAGGAAGAAGTCAGGTTGCCGCCGCCCAGGGAAGTGCCGACGATCTGCCGCGCCGCGGCGATGCACATCGTGTCGTCGATGTTCATCAGCACCTTCTTGGCCTTGGGCGGATAGTTCAGTTCCTGGAAGATGCGGTGGCCGAGGAAGTCCGGCGACCACATGGCCACCGCCAGTACCGCGAAGGGCGCCACGGCGATGAAGTGCTGCAACTCCGGCAGGCCCAGTTGCCAGCCGCTGTCCTCGCCCCACCAGTAGGCCGGATTCAGGTTGGGAATGCCCGGCTCGGTCTTGAACTCGAAGGGCGCACCGAGGGCGAAGGCAATTGCCGCGGCCATGATCGCGCCCAGCGGAATGGCCAGCCAGCGCATGCGGATATGTTCGAGATAGGCATACATGACGATGGTGGCGAAGACGATCACGAAGGCCAGATAACCCATGTCGAAACCGCCGGCCCAGGCGAACAGGCTCTTGATCTGCGAGGTGACGCCGATGAAGCCCAGGTACAGCAGCAGGCCGCCGCACACCCCGTCGCTGGTCAGCCGCGCCAGCAGGCTGCCGCCCTTGCTGATGCCGAGGATGAAGCCGAGCACGCCGACCATGATGCCCAGCGCCATCGGGTGGCCACCGGAGGCGACGATCAGCGGAATCAGCGGAATCAGCGGGCCGTGGGTGCCGGCCAGGTTGGCCGCCGGGTTGAGGATGCCGGAGAACAGCACCACGAACAGCAGCGCGGCGATCAGCATCTCGTAACGGGCGTTCTCGATGACGAACTCGTTGGACAGCCCCAGTGGCGCGGCGAAGGCGGCCACCACCGCGGCGACCATGACGATCTTGCCGATGGTGGCGGCCATCGCCGGCACCCAGTCCTCCAGCTCGAAGCGGTAGTCGCGCAGCGGCAGGTTGATGCCCCAGCGCCGCGGCGACATGATCGTCAGTTCGTGCTCGAGATATTCTTCCCGCGATCCGAACTGTGATTTGGGCTTATGCAGTTCGCGGTAACTTTTCTGATTATTGTCGGTCATACGTTCAACTATTCGAAAAGGTTAGAGATGCAGGCCAGCCATGGCGCAGCCTGCGCGACTAATCTTTTTTATTCTTGTGACATGACGGCCATGTCCGTACATGACCGCCTGGCAGGCCTTGAACTGGCATGCCAATCCAAAAATGAGTTTCTAATAGTTGTTGTATGGCCTGAAACTTCGTGTACCGGTCAGATTCCGTATTGCGTGCGGTACGCCTCGACCGCCGGCAGGTGCTGGCGGAGCTGTTCATCCTGCGCCAGATAATCCAGCACCTGAGTCAGCGAGACAATGCTCACTACCGGTATACCAAAGTCGCGCTCGACTTCCTGGATCGCCGACAGTTCGCCCTGGCCGCGCTCCTCGCGATTGAGCGCGATCAGCACGCCGGCCGCCTGTGCGCCCTGCGCCTGGATGATCTGCATCACCTCGCGGATCGCGGTGCCGGCGGTGATCACGTCGTCGACGATCAGCGCCTTTCCGACCAGCGGCGCACCGACCAGGGTGCCGCCCTCGCCGTGATCCTTGGCCTCCTTGCGGTTGAAGCACCAGGGCAGGTCGCGGCCATGCTGCTCGGCCAGGGCGATGGCGGTGGCGCTGGCCAGCGGGATGCCCTTGTAGGCCGGACCGAACAGCACGTCGAAGTCGATGCCGCTGGCCTGCACCGCCTCGGCATAGAAGCGGCCGAGCTGCGCCAGGGCCAGGCCGCTGTTGAACAGCCCGGCGTTGAAGAAGTAGGGACTGGTGCGCCCGGACTTGAGGGTGAACTCGCCGAAGCGCAGCACGCCGCGCTCGATGGCGAAGCGGATGAATTCGCGTTGATATGCTTGCATGAGATGCCCGATTCCGCCAAAAAACAGGAAAGTCGGGTATCATACACACAGGTTTTTTCAGGGGCCATTTATGCGGATTGTCAGTGTCAACGTGAACGGTATGCAGGCGGCGGTGGAGCGCGGCCTGCTCGGCTGGCTGCAGAGCCAGAACGCCGACGTCATCTGCCTGCAGGACACCCGCGCCTCGTGCTATGACATGGAAGACCCCGCCTGGCAGCTCGACGGCTACACCATGTACGCCGTCGATGCCGAAGTGCCGAGCCAGGGCGGCGTCGCCATCTACTCGCGCCTGCAGCCCAAGGCCATCATCTTCGGCCTGGGCTTCGAGCAGGCCGACCGCTACGGGCGCTACCTGCAGGCCGACTTCGACAAGGTCAGCATCGCCAGCCTGCTGATGCCCAGCGGTCAGAAGGGCGACGCCGACCTGAACGCCAAGTTCAAGTTCATGGACGACTTCACCAGCTACCTGAACAAGCAGCGCCGCAAGCGCCGCGAGTACATCTACTGCAGCTCGCTGTACGTGGCGCACCAGAAGCTGGACGTGAAGAACTGGCGCGACTGCCAGCAGGCGCCGGGCTTCCTCGCCCCCGAGCGCGCCTGGCTCGACGAGGTGTTCGGCAACCTCGGCTACGTCGACGCCCTGCGCGAGGTCAGCCGCGAGGGCGAGCAGTACAGCTGGTGGCCGGACACCGAGCAGGCGCAGATGCTCAACCTCGGCTTCCGCTTCGACTACCAGCTGCTCACCCCCGGCATGCGCCGCAGCGTGCGCAGCGCCCAGCTGCCGCGCCAGCCGCGCTTCTCGCAGCACGCGCCGCTGGTGGTCGACTACGACTGGACGCTGAGCATCTGAGCGGCCGCAGCGCCGAAAAAGCCGACCCGCGGGTCGGCTTTTTCATGTCCGCTACCTGAGGAAGCGGATGCAGAACGGATAGCGCCAGGCGCGGCCCTCGTTGGCCTTGATCCCGCCGATCACGGTGAGCACCAGGGCGCCCACGCTGACCAGCGCGGCCAGCGGGAAGGCCACCCACGACAGGGTCGCGCAGACCAGCAGCGCCAGGCTCGCGGTGATCTGGAAGTTCAGCGCCTCGCGACCCTGGGCGTCGACGTAGGGATCGCTCTCGCGCTTGAGCTGCCAGACCAGCAGCGGGCCGATGACGTTGCCGATCATCGGCGCCAGCAGCCAGGCGAAGGCCGCGTAGTGGCAGAGCATCGCCCACTTGCGCGCCTCGGCGTCCGGGCCGGGCGGCGCCGGCAGTTGCTCGTCGTTCATCGCACACCTCCCGGACCAGGCGCCGGCCCGGCCGCAGCCGGTCTCAGTTGTCGAGCGCGGCGCGCTGCAGCTCGAACAGCTCGTCGATGCCCTTGCGCGCCAGCGCCAGCATGGCGTTGAGTTCCTCGGGCTGGAACGGCGTGCCCTCGGCGGTGCCCTGCACCTCGATGAAGCCGCCGGCGTCGGTCATCACCACGTTGAGGTCGGTGCCGGCCGCCGAGTCCTCCAGGTAGTCCAGATCGAGCACCGGCTGGCCCTGGTAGATGCCCACCGAGACCGCGGCGACCAGCTGCTTGAGCGGGTTCTGCTTCAGCGCGCCACGCTTCTTCAGGGTAGCCAGCGCATCGATCAGTGCCACAGTGGCGCCGGTGATCGACGCGGTGCGGGTGCCGCCGTCGGCCTGGATCACGTCGCAGTCGATGTACAGGGTGGTCTCGCCCAGCTTGGACAGGTCCAGCGCGGCACGCAGCGAGCGGCCGATCAGGCGCTGGATCTCCAGGGTGCGCCCGCCCTGCTTGCCGCGCGCCGCCTCGCGGTGGGTGCGCGAGCCGGTGGCGCGCGGCAGCATGCCGTACTCGGCGGTCAGCCAGCCCTGGCCCTGCCCCTTGAGGAAGCGCGGCACGCCGGCCTCGGCGCTCACCGTGCAGATCACCTTGGTATCGCCGAACTCGACCAGCACCGAACCCTCGGCATGCTTGGTGTAGTGGCGGGTGATACGGATCGGGCGCATCTGGTCGGCGGCGCGACCACTGGGACGGTTCATCGGCAGGTCCTGTCGAAGAGGGGGAAAGTGCGAACCATTATAGAGGGCCGCAGGCGTGGCGAACCACCGCCGCGATTGGGGGGCCGACGCGCCTGGGTTACACTGGCGGATCGAATCCGCGGCGCCACGGGCGCCCGCCCCCTTACCAATGCGAGGATCGCCCATGGTACACAGCATGACCGCCTTCGCGCGGGTGGAGAGCGCCGGCCCCTGGGGCACCCTGAGCTGGGAGCTGCGCTCGGTCAACCACCGCTACCTGGAGCCGCACCTGCGCCTGCCCGAGGCGTTCCGCGACCTCGAGGGCGGCGTGCGCGAGGCGCTGCGCCAGGCGCTGGCGCGCGGCAAGGTCGAGTGCACCCTGCGCCTGGCCGAGGAGAGCGCCGGCAAGGCCCTGCAGGTCGACCGCGAGCGCGCCGCCCAGGTGATCGCCGCCGCCGAGGCGGTGGCCGCGCTGATCAGCCAGCCGGCCCCGCTGAACCCGCTGGAAGTGCTGGCCTGGCCGGGCGTGCTGGTGGCCGACGCCGCCGACCCGCAGGCGCTCAACGCTGCCGCCCTGGCACTGTTCGAGCAGGCCCTGGCCGAACTCAAGGCCGGCCGCGAGCGCGAAGGCGCCGCCCTGGCCGCCCTGCTCGAGGAGCGCCTGGCGGCGATCCTCAAGGAGGTCGACAGCCTGCGCGAGCTGGTGCCGCAGATGCTCGCCGCGCAGCGGCAGAAGATCGAGAACCGCTTCGCCGAGCTGCGGGCCGAGCTGGACCCGCAGCGCCTCGAGCAGGAGCTGGTGCTGCTGGCGCAGAAGAGTGACGTGGCCGAGGAGCTGGATCGTCTGAGCACCCATGTGCGCGAGGTGCGCCGCGTGCTCAAGGCCGGCGGCGCCGCCGGCCGGCGCCTCGACTTCCTGATGCAGGAACTCAACCGCGAGGCCAACACCCTCGGCTCCAAGGCCTTCGACCCGCGCTCCACCCAGGCCGCGGTCAACCTCAAGGTGCTGATCGAGCAGATGCGCGAGCAAGTGCAGAACATCGAGTGATTCCGGTAGTGACAGAAACCCCCATGAACAGCAGCCACGGCACCCTTTACATCGTTTCCGCGCCTTCCGGCGCCGGCAAGACCAGCCTGGTCAAGGCCCTGCTCGACAGCAACGAGCAGATCCGCGTGTCGGTGTCGCACACCACCCGCAGCATGCGCCCGGGCGAGGTGGACGGGGTGAACTACCACTTCGTCGCCCGCGAGGAATTCCTCGGCATGCTCGAGCAGGACGAGTTCCTCGAGCACGCCGAGGTGTTCGGCAACCTCTACGGCACCTCGCAGCGCTGGGTCGAGCGCACCCTCGCCGAGGGCCTCGACCTGATCCTCGAGATCGACTGGCAGGGCGCCCAGCAGGTGCGCCGGCTGATGCCGCAGGCGCAGTCGATCTTCATCCTGCCGCCGTCGCAGGAGGCGCTGCGCCACCGCCTGAACAACCGCGGCCAGGACAGCGAGGAGATCATCGAGCGGCGCATGCGCGAAGCGGTCAGCGAAATGAGCCATTATGTCGAGTACGACTACGTGGTGATCAACGACCAGTTCAGCCATGCCCTGGAGGACCTCAAGGCGATCTTCCGCGCCCGCCAGCTGCACCAGGGTTCGCAGCAGAAGCGCCACGCCGAGCTGCTCGAGCGCCTGCTGCGCTGACGCCCGGACGCATTCGCCACTTCCCTAACCATTGGCGATTTTTTAGACTATCCAATCCGCCCGGCGACTGCCGGGCCCAGCCGTTGAATCACGAGGAACACCATGGCCCGCGTCACTGTTGAAGACTGCCTGGACAACGTCGATAACCGTTTTGAACTGGTCATGCTCGCCAGCAAGCGCGCCCGCCAGCTGGCGACCGGCGGCAAGGAGCCGAAGGTGGCCTGGGAAAACGACAAGCCGACCGTGGTGGCCCTGCGCGAAATCGCCGAAGGCCTGGTCGACCATGAAGTGGTGCAGCAGGAAGACATCGTCGAGGAGACTCCGCTGTTCGCCGCCTTCGAGGAAAACGGCAGCGAGGAGATCTGAATTGCCGGGTCGACGTCGCGCGCCTGAATCACCGGCACTGACCGGTCTGGAGTAATACTTTGGCCAGCATAGACGCCCTCGCCGACCGCCTCAGCAATTACCTCACGCCGGACCAGGTCAATCTGGTCCGCCGCGCCTACTACTACGCCGAGCAGGCCCACGACGGCCAGCGCCGGCGCAGCGGCGAGGCCTACGTCACCCACCCGCTGGCGGTGGCCTGCATCCTCGCCGACATGCACATGGACCATCAGAGCCTGATGGCCGCCATGCTGCACGACGTCATCGAGGACACCGGCATCCCCAAGGATGCCCTCAGCGCGCAGTTCGGCAGCACCGTCGCCGAGCTGGTCGACGGGGTCAGCAAGCTGACCCAGATGGACTTCCAGACCAAGGCCGAGGCGCAGGCCGAGAACTTCCAGAAGATGGCCATGGCCATGGCCCGCGACATCCGCGTGATCCTCGTCAAGCTGGCCGACCGCCTGCACAACATGCGCACGCTGGACGCCATGCCGCATGAGAAGAGCCGGCGCATCGCCAAGGAAACCCTGGAGATCTACGCGCCGATCGCCAACCGCCTCGGCATGCACAACACCTTCGCCGAGTTCGAGGATCTGGGCTTCAGGGCCATGCACCCGATGCGCGCCGAGCGCATCAAGCAGGCGGTGCGCCGCGCCCGCGGCAACCGCCGCGAGATCGTCGGCAAGATCCAGCAGTCGCTGGTCAACTGCCTGGCCCAAGAGGGCCTGGACGGCGAGGTCAAGGGCCGCGAGAAACACCTCTACAGCATCTACCAGAAGATGCGCGGCAAGCGCCGGGCGTTCAACGAGATCATGGACGTCTACGCCTTCCGCATCATCGTCGACAAGGTCGACACCTGCTACCGCGTGCTCGGCGCGGTGCACAGCCTGTACAAACCGTTCCCCGGGCGCTTCAAGGACTACATCGCGATCCCCAAGGCCAACGGCTACCAGTCGCTGCACACCACCCTGTTCGGCATGCACGGCGTGCCCATCGAGATCCAGATCCGCACCCGCGAGATGGAGGAGATGGCCAACTTCGGCATCGCCGCGCACTGGCTGTACAAGTCCAGCGACGAGCAGAGCCCGCGCGGTACCCACGAGCGCGCCCGCCAGTGGGTCAAGGGCATCCTCGAGCTGCAGCAGCGCGCCGGCAACTCGCTGGAGTTCATCGAGAACGTCAAGATCGACCTGTTCCCCGACGAGGTCTACGTGTTCACCCCCAAGGGGCGGATCATGGAGCTGCCCAAGGGCTCGACCGCGGTCGACTTCGCCTACGCGGTGCACACCGACGTCGGCAACAGCTGCATCGCCTGCCGCATCAACCGCCGCCTGGCGCCGCTGTCCGAACAGCTGCAGAGCGGCGCCACGGTGGAGATCGTCACCGCCCCCGGCGCGCGGCCCAACCCGGCCTGGCTCAACTTCGTGGTCACCGGCAAGGCGCGTACCCACATCCGCCACTCGCTCAAGCAGCAGCGCCGCTCGGAGTCGGTCAGCCTCGGCGAGCGCCTGCTGAACAAGGCGCTGGCCGGCTTCGACAGCCGCCTGGAGAGGCTCGCCGCCGAGCGCATCGCCGCGGTGCTCGCCGAGTACCAGCTCGAGCAGCTCGACGACCTGCTCGAGGACATCGGCCTCGGCAACCGCATGGCCTACGTGGTGGCGCGCCGCCTGCTGGCCGAGGAAGGCAGCGAGCAGATGCCCGGCCACGAGGGCCCGCTGGCGATCCGCGGCACCGAGGGCCTGGTGATCAGCTACGCCAAGTGCTGCACGCCGATCCCCGGCGACCCCATCGTCGGCCACCTGTCGGCCGGCAAGGGCATGGTCATCCACCTCGACAACTGCCGCAACATCAGCGAATTCCGCCACAACCCGGACAAGTGCATCCCGCTGTCCTGGGCCAAGGACGTCACCGGCGAGTTCAACGTCGAGCTGCGCGTCGAGCTGGAGCACCAGCGCGGCCTGATCGCCCTGCTGGCCACCGCGGTGGCCAGCGCCGACGGCAACATCGAGAAGATCAGCATGGACGAGCGCGACGGCCGCATCAGCGTGGTCCAGCTGGTGGTCAGCGTGCACAACCGCGTGCACCTGGCGCGGGTGATCAAGCGCCTGCGCACCATCAAGGGCGTCAGCCACATCACCCGTCTGCGCGCCTGAGGCGGCCCGCCCCCGCCCGCTTTCCCAACGCAGGGCGCCGCCCCCGGCGCCTGCCATCCACAGCCCGCAAGGAGCTCCCATGAGCAAGAGCGTCATCAGCAGCGACAAGGCCCCCGCCGCCATCGGCACCTACTCCCAGGCGATCAAGGCCGGCAACACCGTCTACCTGTCCGGGCAGATCCCGCTGGACCCGGCCAGCATGCAGCTGGTCGAGGGCTTCGAGGCCCAGGCCGTGCAGGTGTTCGAGAACCTCAAGGCGGTCTGCGAAGCCGCCGGCGGCTCGCTGGCCGACATCGTCAAGCTGAACATCTTCCTCACCGACCTGGGCAACTTCGCCACCGTCAACGAGGTGATGGGCCGCTACTTCCAGCAGCCGTACCCGGCGCGCGCCGCCATCGGCGTGGCCGCCCTGCCGCGCGGCGCCCAGGTGGAAATGGACGGCATCCTGGTCCTCGGCTGATGTCCCGGCCGCGGCGCCCGCCGCCGCGGCCCCCCGCGCCCCCGCACCCTTCCGGAAAGGACGCCCGCATGCGCCATGCCCTTCCCCTGACCCTGCTGCTGTGCAGCGCCCTGCTCGGCGGCTGCGCCAGCGGCCCGGACGACATCGCCGGGACCTGGATCAATCAGAACGCCATCGACGCCGCCAGCGACAACGGCCGCCTGCGCGAGGCCCTGCTGGCCTACGGCCCCACCCTGGAATGGCGCTTCGCCCCGCAGCGCCACACCGCCTGGTCGAGCAACGGCGTCGACGTCGCCGAGGGCCACCTGGCCGGCAGCGCCGAGCGACGCTGGCAGGTGACCTTCAACCGCGACCTGCAGGAAAGCCTCGTCCTCGACGGCGACGAGCTGGTCCAGCAGCCCAGCGCCAGCGCCCCCGAGCAGCGTTTCGTCGCCACCGCGGCGGCCGACGACGAGCTGCCCGGCCAGACCTTCGAGCAGGCGCTGTACGCCGCCCTGCTCGGCGGCGACTGGGCGATCCGCGAGGGCGACGGCCGCAACGGCCAGGTGCGCTTCCACCCGGACGGCCGCGTCGAGGGCCTGCCCGGCGTCGAGCAGTACGCCCTGTGCCTGTCCGGCGACTGCGCGACGCGCAGCGACGAGCACGAGCTGCTCTGGCTGCAGAACGCCGAGCAGGGCCGCGAATGGCTGTTCCGCCTGGAGGGCGACGAGCTGAGCATCTTCGTCGCCGACAACCAGGCGCTGCACCAGGAGCTGCCGCAGTACCGCCCCGGCCGCCGCGCCTGGCTGCTCGAGCGCGACTGAACTACTCGCCGGCGTCCAGCAGCGCCGCGTAGCCCTCGCGCCAGCTCGGGTAGCGCGGCACCCAGCCCAGCGCGCGGGCCCGCGCGTTGCTGCAGCGCTTGCTGCCGGCGCGCCGGCTGGCCGACTCCGCCGCCCAGTGGCTCACCCCCAGGCGCTCGCGCAGCCAGGCGACCACCTCGGCCAGCGGCGCCGGCTCGTCGTCCACCCCCAGGTACACCGCCTCCAGCGCCACCCCACGGGCGTCGGCCTGCAGCAGGCAGGCGAGCAGGCCGGCGGCATCCTCGGCGTGGATGCGGTTGCCGTACAGCGGCGGCACCTCTGCCACCCGGTAGCCGGCGCGCACCTGGCTGAGCAGCCAGCGCCGCCCCGGACCGTAGATGCCGGCCAGGCGCACCACGCTGGCGGGCAGGCCGCCGCCCAGCGCCAGCGCCTCGGCCTCCAGCAGCACCCGCCCCGACCAGCTCGCCGGCTGGCAGGGCGAGCTCTCGTCGACCCACTCGCCATCCTGCTGGCCGTACACCCCGGTGCTGGAGACGAACAGCAGGCGCCGCGGGCGCTGGCCGCGCTGTTCCAGCCAGCCCAGCACGTGACGTAGGCCGTCGACGTAGGTGGCGCGGTAGGCGCTCTCCTCGGAGCTGGCCGGGGTGGCGCAGTACACCAGGTAGTCCGGCGCGCTGGCCGGCCACTGCGCCGGGCAGTCGGCCTGCAGCAGGTCGGCGGCCAGCGGCAGCAGGCCCGCCGGCAGCGCCGCGACGTCGCGGCGCAGGCCGTACACCGACCAGCCCGCCGCCTGCAGCTGCAGGCCGAGGCGACTGCCGACATCGCCGCAGCCGGCGATCACCACGCTAGGGGAAACGGACATCGCGATCCTCCGGGGGAAAAGCGCCGAGGATAGCGCGGCAGAGCGCTGTCGCGGCAGGCCGGATTGCCGCAGGCTGCGCCCGCAAAACCACGCATAATGATTTACAAACAAGAAACATTTGCAATAATGTCGCCCTGACTCCTGCGCGCCGGTCCTGGCGGCGCCCGCTCCCCCTATCCATCGACAGGTCCGGCCCGCATGAACGCACCCCCCGCCTCCCCCCCGCCCCC
>NZ_SSTC01000097.1 GCF_004801855.1 Pseudomonas sp. A-1
GCGCCCGCAGCGCGAGCCGCAGCAGCAGGCGCCGCGCGAGTCGCGTCCGGCCCCGCAGCAGCCGGCCGCCCAGCCGGCGCCGGACTACGACAGCTTCGACGACGATATCCCGTTCTGAGCCGAGGCAGTCCATCACCATGCGCATGCGCCTGATGCTGCTGGGCGGCGGTAATGCCCTGGGACAGGCGCTGCTGCGCCAGGGGGCTGAAGAGAACGTCGAGTTCCTCGCCCCGGTGCCGCCGCCGCAGGGCTGGGACCCGGCCAGCCTGACCGTGCTGCTCGACGAGCAGCGCCCGGACGCGCTGGTCAACTTGGCCTACTACCACGACTGGTTCCAGGCCGAGCAGATCGAGGCCGAACGGCTGTTCGTCCAGGAGCGCGCCATCGACCGCCTGGCCGAGCTGTGCCTGCACCACGAGATCGTCCTGCTGCAGCCGTCCAGCTACAAGGTGTTCGACGGCGCCCGCGCCACCGCCTACAGCGAGAAGGACGACATCCACCCGCTGAGCCTGCGCGGCCAGGCGCTATGGCGCTTCGAGCAGAGCGTGCGGGCCATCTGCCCGCGGCACATCCTGCTGCGTTTCGGCTGGCTGCTCGACGAGAGTCCGGAGGGGCGCATGGGCCGCCTGCTCCGGTGGGCGGAGAGCGGCGAGCCGCTGTGCCTCGCCGACGACCGACGCGGCAACCCGACCCCGGTGGACGACGCCGCGCGGGTGATCCTCGCGGTGCTCAAGCAGCTCGACTGCAATGCGCCGCTGTGGGGCACCTACCACTATGGCGGCATCGAGGCGACCACCAGCCTGGCCATGGGCCAGGCCACCCTGGCCGAGGCGCGCCGCCATCGCCCGGACATCCCCCAGGACTTCACCCCGCAGGCCCACGCCGAGCGTCCCGACGCGCCGGAAGAACCGCAGCATGCGGTGCTCGCCTGCCGGAAGATCCTCAACACCTTCGGCATCAAGCCGCGCGCCTGGCGCGCCGCCCTGCCGGCCGTCGTGGACCGCTACTACCGTCATGTCTGATACCCTGATCCTGGTCACCGGCGGCGCCGGCTTCATCGGCTCGCACCTGGCCGATGCCCTGCTGGCGCGCGGCCACCGCGTGCGCGTGCTGGACAACCTGTCCACCGGCAAGCGCGCCAACCTGCCGCTGGACAACCCGCGCCTCGAGCTGATCGAGGGCGACGTGGCCGACATCGGGGCGGTGCAGGCGGCGCTGGCTGGTTGCACCGCGGTGGCCCACCTGGCGGCGGTGGCCTCGGTGCAGGCCTCGGTGGACGATCCGGTCGGCACCCACCAGAGCAACTTCATCGGCACCCTCAACCTGTGCGAGGCCATGCGCGAGCAGGGCGTGCGCCGGGTGCTGTTCGCCTCCAGCGCGGCGGTGTACGGGCAGAACGGCGAAGGCACGGCCATCGACGAGGACACCCCCAAGGCGCCGCTGACCCCCTACGCCGCGGACAAGCTGGCCAGCGAGCATTACCTCGACTTCTACCGCCGCCAGCATGGCCTGGAACCGGCGATCTTCCGCTTCTTCAACATCTTCGGCCCGCGCCAGGATCCGTCCTCGCCGTATTCCGGGGTGATCAGCATCTTCGCCGAGCGCGCGCTGGCCGGCCTGCCGATCAGCGTGTTCGGCGACGGCGAGCAGACCCGCGACTTCGTCTACGTTGCCGACCTGGTGACGCTGCTGGTGCAGGCGCTGGAGGCGCCGCAGGTGGAGGCGGGGGCGGTGAACGTCGGCCTCGATCGCGCCACCAGCCTCAACCAGCTGCTGGCGGCGCTGGCGGACATCCTCGGTAACCTGCCGCCGGTGACCCATGGCGAGGCGCGTGCAGGCGATATCCGCCACTCGCGGGCGGACAACCGGCGCCTGCTGGCGCGCTTCGTCTTCCCCGAGCCGACGCCGCTGCGCGACGGGCTGGCGCGGCTGCTCGGCCGCTGAGCTGGTGTTGTCCGGCGCCTGTTGCAGCGGGTGGGCGGGATGGCAGAAACGACAAAGGCACCTTGCGGTGCCTTTGTCGTTTCTATCGCCGCTGGGGTGACGGGATCAGAACTTGTAGCCGAGGCCGACCATGTAGACCCACGGGTCGATGTCGACGTCGACGCTGACCTTGCCAGCACCTGCCAGATCGGCAGTGGCTTCGGTGTCGATGTCGATCCAGCGCAGCTGGGCGTTGAGCATGATGTTGTCGCTCAGCATGAAGTCGGCGCCGACCTGGGCTGCCAGGCCCCAGGAGTCGTCCAGCTCGAGGTTGCTGAAGCCTTGGCCGGTACGAGTGCTGTTCAGGTCTTCGTCGAAGAAGGTGGTGTAGTTGATGCCCAGGCCGACATAGGGCTGCACGGTGGACTTGCTGTCCAGCGGGTAGTAGACGGCGCTGAGGGTCGGCGGCAGGTGCTTGACGTCGGCGAAGCTGCCATCGAGACCACCCAGACCTTTCAGGCCTACGCTGTGTTCGAACGGAGTGGCGGCCAGCAGCTCGATGCCGACCTTGTCGGTGACCATGTAGACGAAGTTCAGGCCCAGCTGGGTGTCGCTGTCCAGAGTGGCCTGACCACCGAGCGGAGCTCCATTCAGCTTCACAGCAGAGCTGTCTTCGTTCGGGTCGACGGTGATGGCACCAGCGCGGGCGATGATGTCACCAGCCTCGAAAGCCTGGGCAAAGGGAGCAGCGACGGCCAGGGCCAGCAGGGAAGCGGTGAGAGTCTTGCGGATCATGGGAGAACTCCATCCAGATGTTCTGTATCGACTGGTGCCTATGCTAGCGGCCGGCCAGCAGTGGCTGCGTTGATCCAGCTCAACAATGGTCTACAGGAATATCAACGCGTTGCCTCATTCTTGCGGCAGTTCATACGGGCGGATGCGCTCGGCCTGCAGCTGGTAGCCGGCCTCGGCCAGCTCGCTGCTGCTGTGCGCGACGCGCAGCGTTCCCTCGATCCAGAACGGCTGCCAGAGGTCGTCGAGTGCCAGCTCCTGGGTGGTGCGCACGTGGACGATCTGGTTGGAGGGCGGCGGCGGCACGTGGATGCAGGCACCGAACCAGGGCACCAGGAGGAACTCGCGCACCCGGCCGGCCTCGTCGAGGTCCAGCGTCACCACGTAGCCGGGGATGCGCACCCGCTGGCCGTCCAGCGCCTCGGCCACCGGGGCGGCTGGCGACTGCTGGACGGCGGCCGGGCCGCTTTCCGCCGCCAGCGCGTCGGCCAGCTGCGACAGGTCGTGGAAGGCCTGGGGCGGCGGGGGCGGCGGCGCGCCTTCGGGGATCAGCTCCTGCCAGCTCAGGGTGCGCAGCGGCTCGGCCAGCAGCGGGGGGGCCAGCAGGGCCAGGGACAGCAGCAGCGCGCGCAGCATGGCGGGGCTCCAGGTGAGGGTCACAGACGGATGCTCAGGCCGTCGACCAGCGACTGCCGGTAGGCGCGCCAGGCCGGCAGCAGGCCGAGCAGCAGGGCGGCGGCTAGGCTGGCGGCGAGCAGCAGCCACTCGCGCTGGCTCGGGGCGGCGAGGGGCAGGAACAGGCCGTGGCGCGCCTGCAGGAAGTCCTGGCCGAGGGCGATGGCCAGGTACAGCAGGGCCAGGCCGAGCAGCAGGCCCGCCAGGGTCAGCACCAGGGCCTCGGCCAGCAGCAGGGCGGCGATCTGCCAGGGGCGGGCGCCGACCGAACGCAGGATGGCCATCTCGCGGCGGCGCTCGTTGAGGCTGGCCAGCAGCGCGGTGAGCATGCCGACCAGGCCGACCAGCACCACGCAGGCCGACACCGCCAGCAGCGCCTGCTCGGCGGTGCCCATCAGGCTCCATAGCTCCTGCAGGGCGACTCCGGGCAGGATCGCCAGCAGCGGCTCGCCGCGATACTCGTTGAGCGCCCGCTGCACGGCGAAGGTGGCGATGCGGTTGTCGAGGCCGAGCAGCACGGCGGTGATCGCCTGGGGCCTGAGGTCGAGCCGGCGCGCCTGCTCGGCGTCGATGCGCGCCGCACCGCGCGCCGGCATGCCGCCCTGCCAGTCGACGTGCAGCGCCTCCATGCCGGCCAGGGAGATGTGCAGGGTGCGATCCACCGGGGTGCCGGTGCGCGTCAGGATGCCGGTCACCCGGAACGGCTTGTCGTCGTGGCGGGTCAGGCTGATCGCGCCGACGCCGTGGGCCAGCACGATCTCGTCGCCGAGCCGGTAGCCGAGGGCGCGCGCCACCTCGGCGCCGAGCACCACCTCGAACAGGTCGGCGAACGGCCGGCCCGCGGCCAGCTGCAGGGCGCGGTCCTGGCCGTAGCGGTAATGCGTGAAGTAGTCGGTCGTGGTGCCGAGCACCCGGTAGCCGCGGTGCGAGTCGCCCAGCGACAGCGGGATGGCCCACTTGACCCGCGGCAGCGCGGCGATCTGCTGGTAGCTGTCCCAGCGGATGTTGTTGGTGGCGTTGCCGATGCGGAACACCGAGTAGAGCAGCAGGTTCACCGAGCCGGAGCGGGCGCCGACGATCAGGTCGGTGCCGCTGATGGTCGCGGCGAAGCTGCTGCGGGTTTCCGTGCGCACCCGCTCGACGGCGAGCAGCAGGCCCACCGACAGGGCGATCACCAGTACGGTGAGCAGGGCGGTGGCGCGGCGGTTGGCCAGACTGGCCAGGGCCAGGCGCAGCAGGTGCATGGCTCAGTCCTCCCTGTGGCTGGCGCGGTTGAGCTGGCCGAGCGCCAGCTCGCGGTCGAACAGCGGTGCCAGGCTGCGGTCGTGGCTGACGAACAGCAGGCTGGCGTCGGCGGCGCGGCATTCGGCGAACAGCAGCGCGAGGAAGGCCGCGCGGGCGTCGGCGTCCAGCGCCGAGGTCGGTTCGTCGGCGATCACCAGCTCCGGCTGACCGATCAGCGCACGGGCGGCGGCCACCCGCTGCTGCTGGCCGATCGACAGCTGGTCGGCGCGGCGGCCGTGCAGCGTGGCGTCGAGGCCCAGATGCTCGAGCAGGCCGGCGACGGCGGCGGCCACGCTGCCGTGGCGGCGGCGGGTGCGTTCGGCGCGCAGAGCGGAGAAGCGGCAGGGCAGGGCGACGTTGTCGCGCACCGAAAGGAAGGGCAGCAGGTTGAACTGCTGGAAGATGTAGCCGCTGTGGTCGACGCGGAAGCGGTCGCGGGCGCCGGCCGACAGGCGTGCCAGATCCTCGCCGAGCAGGCGCAAGCTGCCGCGCTGCGGCAGCTGCACGCCGCCGAGCAGGCCGAGCAGGGTGGTCTTGCCGCTGCCGCTCGGGCCGTGCAGGAACAGGCGTTCGCCGGCCTCCAGGCGGAAGGCCGGGATGTCCAGCAGCTCGGCCTGGCCGGGCCAGGCGAAGCCGAGGTCGGTGATGTCGATCAGCGCAGGATTCATCGGGGGCCGAAGATGGCGGGCGGAGCGGACTGCTTACCGGCGCGGGTCGCTGCGGTCAAGCGCTGGCCGCTCACAGCGCCAGGCGGCTGGCGCCGGCGCGCAGCTCGCCGCCCTGCTGGCCGCGCGGACCGATCAGCTGCACCTGTAGCCGGATGGTGGCGGGGAATGCACGGAACAGCGGGGCCGCGTCGAGGGCGTCGAGGGCCGCGGGCGCGCGGCAGTCGAAGCGGTAGCGGGCATGGACTTCGCTGTGCGCGTCGCCATGCTCGTCGTGCTCGTCGTGCTCGTCGTGCTCGTCGTGCTCGTCGTGCTCGTCGTGCTCGTCGTGCGCATGATCCGTGGCGGCGAACAGCGGGCTGTCCAGCTGCTGCGCGGTCAGCCGGCAGTCGGCCGCAGCGGGCAGGTCGAACAGGGCCTGCGCCTGGCCCAGTTGCTCCCGCAGGCGGGCGACCTGGCGGTGCTCCTCGGCGCTGCGCGGGGCATGCTCGAAGCCCAGCAGGTTGGCCGCCGGACTGCGCAGCTCGAGTTCGAGGACGCCGCCCTCCAGCGCCACGTCCAGTTCGCCGACGCCGTGCTCGTGGCGGCCCAGACTGGCCTGCGCGTGGGCATGCTCGTGCTCGCCGGCGACGGCCAGGGGCGACAGGAGGAGAGGCAGGATCAGCAGCAGGTGCATGGCAGGGCTCCGTTGGCCGGAAATGGGTTTAGTTACGTTATAACAAGTTTTGCGCCTGGCGGGCCAGCGCCGCTTGGCGGGGACGGGCCGGCATGGGAGCATGCCGCCATCGGCATGAGGAGGCGGGCGATGCGAATTCACGGGCGGGTCGGCGACTGGGCGGTGGATCTGACGGTCGAGCTGGACGGTGCGGAATGGGCGCAGTTGCGTGGGGGGCTGCCGGCAGTGGCGGACGAGGCGCCCCCGGCCGGCGCGCCCGCAACTGCTCCGGCCACCGCCGGCGACCGGCTGTGGGCGCTGGCCCAGGAGCTGCTGCGCCGCGCCGGTGCGCTGGACGGGCCGCAGCTGTTCGCCGAACTGAGCGCCCTGGCCGGCGGCGAGGAGGCGGGCAAGCGCCTGCTGGTGCGCCTGCGCCACTGCCCGCAGGTGGCGGTCGAAGCCGCTGGCGATGCGCCGGTGTACCGCTGGACCGGCGCGGTGGCCGATCAGTAGAGGGCCTGGTACAGCTTGCGGCGGTAGCTGATCACCAGCGGGTGCTCGTTGCCGAGCAGGTCGAACACCTGCACCAGGGTCTTGCGCGGCAGGTCGTCGCCATAGTCGCGGTTGCGCATGAACAGGCGCAGCAGGCCGTCCAGGGCGGTTTCGTACTGCTGGCGGGCGAGCTGGTGGATGGCCAGCTGGAAGGCCGCCTCGTCGTCGCCGGCGTCCTGGGCCAGGCGGCTCTTCAGCTCGGCGGCCTCGGGCAGGCTGGCGACCTGGCGCAGGAAGGTCAGCTGGGCGCGGGCGCCGGCCAGCTCCTGCCTGTGCTCGTCGCCCTTGACCGCATCCAGCACCGCCTGCGCCTCGTCCAGCGCGCCGCGCTCGGCCAGGCAGCGTGCGTAGAGGATCAGCGCCGCGGCGTTCTGGTTGTCCTCGGTGAGCAGCTGCTGCAGCAGCTGTTCGGCGGCGGCGATCTGCCCGGCGGCGTACTGGGCGCGGGCGCTGTCCAGCAGGTCGGCCTGCGGCGCGGCCGGCTCCTGCACGTGCGGCTCGAGCATGGCGCGGATCGCCGATTCCGGCTGGGCGCCGGCGAAGCCGTCGACCGGCTGGCCATCCTTGAACAGCACCACGGTGGGCAGGCTGCGGATGCCGAAGCGCATGACGATGTCCTGCTCGACGTCGCAGTTGACCTTGGCCAGCAGCAGCTCGCCCTGGTAGCCCTCGGCGATCTTCGCCAGCAGCGGCATCAGCGCCTTGCACGGCGCGCACCACTCGGCCCAGAAGTCCACCAGCACCGGCTTGTGGAAGGAGTTTTCGATCACCAGCTGCTCGAAGCTGGCGGTGGTGACGTCGAAGATGTACGGGGTTGCGCTCATCGGGACTCTCGCAGCGGGTGCCTGCCGCGCAGGCACGGGAAAAGTGCGTGCATGGTAAGTGGGGGCGCGCGCGGCGGGAAGCAAGGGCGGGGGCGCGGTGCGGCTCAGTGCGGCGGCCGGAAGCGCGGCAGTCGCAGCCCGGGCACCAGCGGCCAGTTGCCCAGCCCGAGGTAGCGCACGCCGCGCGGCGTGTTCTCCGAGGCGTAGAGGACGAAGCGCTCGACCGGCCAGGCGAAGTCGGGGTGCGCCTCGCGCGGGCGGGCGCCGGCATGCCGCACCAGGGTCAGGTGGGCGCGCAGCGGCCGGGTGTCGAGGGCGATGCCGCTGGCCAGCAGGCGCTGCTGCAGCTCGCCGGCCAGCGCCGCCAGCTCATCGGGCATCCGGCTCGGCTCCAGCCACAGCAGGCCCTGGCGGCCACCGCCGAGACGGTCGAGGCGCAGCTCGAAGGGAGGCGCCTCGATGGCGGCGGCGAGCAGCTGCAGTTCCTCCAGGCGTGCGCTCGGCTGCTGGCCGAGGAAGGCCAGGGTCAGGTGCAGGTTCTCCGCCGCCACCGGCTTGCCGCCCAGGCCCAGACCGTCGCGCCAGGTGCAGATGGCCTCGGCAGTGTCGCGCGGGCAGGGCAGGGCGAAGAACAGGCGCAGGGTGTCGGTCGGCATGGCGGCGCTCCCGGGAGTCGATCTCCTGAAGTATCGCCCTGCCTGGTGCGATGCGCCCGCCGTTCAGCCGCGCTGCGCGTGATACAGGCTGACCTTGCGGAATTCGTGGGGCTCGGCGAGATCCGGCAGGGTGCAGGCGTCCAGCACCGCCAGGCGCCGGTACAGCGGATGCTGGAAGTCGCGCACCCGCGAGTCGGCGACCAGCGCCTCGCGGCCGCGCGACAGGAAGGCGTCCAGCAGCGGCAGGTTGGCGCGGTCGTAGAGCACGTCGGCGACCAGGATCAGGTCGAAGCGGTCCGCCTCGGCGAAGAAGTCCGTCGAGTAGCCCAGTTCCACGCCGTTCAGCGCCGCGTTGGCGCGGCAGGCAGCCAGCGCCAGCGGGTCGAGGTCGCAGGCCACCACCTCGGCGGCGCCGGCCCGCGCCGCGGCGATGCCGGCCACGCCGGAGCCGGCGCCGAAGTCGAGTACGCGCCGGCCACGCACCCACTCCGGCCGTTCGGCCAGCCAGCGCGCCAGCGCCAGGCCGCTCGCCCAGCAGAAGCACCAGTACGGCGGCTCCTCGAGGATGAGCCGGGTCTCCTCGGCGTCGAAGGGGCGGTCCATGTTGGCGGGGTCGATCAGCCACAGGCGCAGATCGCTGCCCGGCAGCGGGGTGGCGGTGAGGCGCGCGGCGCCGAGCAGGGCGCGCAGCGGGTCGAGCAGTTCGGCGGGCGGGACGGGCATGGGCGGCTCCGGGCGGTTGGTCGGGCGCCCTTATAACCCGCCGGCGGCGGCTTGTCTTGGCGATGCCATCGGTTACCATGACCGCCACATCCATCCGCTGGCCGAACCACCATGCACTGTCCCTTCTGCGGCGCCCACGACACCAAGGTCATCGACTCGCGACTGGTCGCCGAGGGCCAGCAGGTGCGCCGACGTCGCGAGTGCCTGGCCTGCCAGGAGCGCTTCACCACCTTCGAGACCGCCGAGCTGGTGATGCCGCGGCTGATCAAGTCCGACGGCACCCGCCAGCCGTTCGACGAGGACAAGCTGCGCGCCGGCATGCAGCGCGCGCTGGAGAAGCGCCCGGTCAGCGTCGAGCGCCTCGAGGAGGCGATCGCCCACATCAAGCACAAGCTGCGCGCCACCGGCGAGCGTGAGGTCAGGTCGCGGGTGGTCGGCGAACTGGTGATGGACGAGCTGCGCCGCCTCGACGAGGTGGCCTACATCCGCTTCGCCTCGGTCTACCGCCACTTCCAGGACCTCGACCAGTTCCGCGAGGAAATCGAGCGCCTGTCCCGCGAACCCAGCAAGGGTTGATTCCATGCAAGATGCTGCAAGGGCCTGCGACCAGGCCTACATGGCGCGCGCGCTCGAGCTGGCGCGCCGTGGCCTGTTCTCCACCCATCCCAACCCGCGCGTCGGCTGCGTGATAGTCGCCGCCGGCGGCGAGATCGTCGGCGAAGGCTGGCATGTGCGCGCCGGCGAGCCGCACGCCGAAGTGCACGCCCTGCGCCAGGCCGGCGAGCGCGCGCGCGGCGCCACCGCCTACGTCACCCTCGAGCCGTGCAGTCACCACGGGCGCACTCCGCCGTGCGCCGCGGCGCTGGTCAGGGCCGGCGTCGGCCGCGTGGTGGCGGCCATGCAGGACCCCAATCCGCTGGTGGGCGGGCGCGGCCTGGCGCTGCTGCGCGCGGCCGGCATCGAGGTGGCCAGCGGCGTGCTCGAGCAGGAGGCCCGCGATCTGAATGCCGGCTTCGTCAGGCGCATGGAGCAGGGCCTGCCGCTGGTGCGGGTCAAGCTGGCGATGAGCCTGGACGGCCGCACCGCCATGGCCAGCGGCGAGAGCCAGTGGATCACCGGCGCGCCCGCCCGCGCCGCGGTGCAGCGCCTGCGCGCGCGCTCCAGCGTGATCATCAGCGGCGCCGACACCGTGCTGGCCGACAACGCGCGCCTCACCGTGCGTCCCGACGAACTGGAGGTGGACGCCGAGCAGGCGGCGCTGGCCGCCGCCCGGCCGCCGCTGCGCGTACTGATCGACGGCCAGCTGCGCGTGCCGCTGTCCGCCGCCTTCTTCCAGGCCGGCCCGGCGATGGTGGCCTGCTGCGACGACGACGGCCGCGCCGACGAATACCGCGCCGCCGGCCATGCGCTGCTGCGCCTGCCGCGCGGTGACGGCCACGTCGACCTGCGCCTGCTGCTCGCCGAGCTGGCCGCCGCCGGTGCCAACGAGGTGCTGGTCGAGGCCGGCCCGCGCCTGGCCGGCGCCTTCGCCCGCGAAGGGCTGGTCGACGAGTACCAGATATTCATGGCGCCGCAGCTGCTCGGCTCCGGCGCCCGGCCGCTGCTCGACTGGCCGCTGGAGCGCATGGCCGAGGCGCCGCAGCTGGCCATCCGCGACATCCGCGCGGTGGGCCGCGACTGGCGGATCATCGCGGTGCCGGCCTGATCGCCAGCCGGCGTCATCCCCGATCCAGACGTGCTCCGCCGCGGCGAAAATGTGGTACAAAGTCCCGCGCGGCCGCCAACGGCCGCGACGTTCTCAGGGCGGGGTGCAATTCCCCACCGGCGGTGATGGCGCGCAGCGCCCAGCCCGCGAGCGCCTGCCTTGCCCCGACCGGGGACGGCAGGGTCAGCAGATCCGGTGCGATTCCGGAGCCGACGGTGACAGTCCGGATGAGAGAGAGCGGGATTCCTGCCACGGGGCGGCTAGGCCGCACCCGCGCGATCCCTTTCTGTCCAGCGCCCTGTTTTGACCAAAACAGGAGTTCGACCATGCAAGCGAATACCCCCAGCGCGGTGCGGGAGGCCTGATGTTCACCGGAATCATCGAAGCCATCGGCAGCATCCGCGCCATGACCCCCAAGGGCGGCGACGTGCGCGTCTACGTCGCCACCGGCAAGCTCGATCTTGCCGACGTCAAGCTCGGCGACAGCATCGCGGTCAACGGCACCTGCCTGACTGCGGTGGAACTGCCCGGCGACGGCTTCTGGGCCGACGTCAGCCGCGAGACCATCACCCGCACCGCCTTCGTCGACCTCAAGGTCGGCAGCCGGGTCAACCTGGAGAAGGCGCTGACCCCGACCACCCGCCTCGGCGGCCATCTGGTCAGCGGCCACGTCGACGGCGTCGGCGAGATCGTCTCGCGCGCCGATAACGCCCGCGCCATCCAGTTCCGCGTGCGTGCGCCGCGCGAGCTGGCCAGGTACATCGCCCTCAAGGGCTCGATCACCGTCGACGGCGTGAGCCTGACGGTCAACGCGGTGGATGGCGCCGAGTTCGAGCTGACCATCGTGCCGCACACCCTGCAGGAAACCATCATGGCCGACTACCAGGCCGGGCGCCGGGTCAACCTCGAGGTCGACCTGCTGGCGCGCTACCTGGAGCGTCTGCTGCTCGGCGACAAGGCCGCCGAGCCGGCCGCCGCCGGCATCACCGAGGCATTCCTCGCCGAACACGGCTTCCTCAAGGGCTGAGAGCCCTTCCACCACAGCATTGACAAGGGGGTGCCCGTGGCACTCGACAACATCGCCGATCTGATCGAAGACATCCGCCAGGGCAAGATGGTCATCCTCATGGATGACGAGGACCGCGAGAACGAGGGCGACCTGATCATGGCCGCCGAATGCGTGCGCGCCGAGGACATCAACTTCATGGCCAAGCACGCCCGCGGCCTGATCTGCATGCCGATGGACCGCGCGCGCTGCGAGCGCCTCGGCCTGCCGCTGATGGTGCAGCGCAACGGCTCGGGCTTCGGCACCAAGTTCACCGTGTCCATCGAGGCCGCCGAGGGGGTGACCACCGGCATCTCCGCCGCCGACCGCGCGCGCACCGTGCAGGCCGCCGCCGCCCGCGACGCCAAGGCCGAGGACATCGTCAGCCCCGGCCACATCTTCCCGCTGATGGCCCAGCCCGGCGGCGTGCTGGCGCGCGCCGGCCACACCGAGGCGGCCTGCGACCTGGCGCGCATGGCCGGCTTCGGCGCCAGCGGGGTGATCTGCGAGATCATGAACGACGACGGCAGCATGGCCCGTCGCCCGGAGCTGGAGAAGTTCGCCGCCGAGCACGGCATCAGGATCGGCACCATCGCCGACCTGATCCACTACCGCCTGGTCCACGAGCGCACCGTCGAGCGCGTCTCCGAGCGGGCGCTGGACAGCGAGCTGGGCCAGTTCAAGCTGATCACCTACCGCGACGAGGTCGAGGGCCAGGTGCACCTGGCGCTGCTCAAGGGCGAGATCAAGGCCGACGAGCCGACCCTGGTGCGCGTGCACAACATGGACCCGCTGCGCGACCTGCTGTGCGTCAAGCGCCCGGGGCGCTGGAGCCTGCGCGCGGCCATGCAGACGGTCGCCGAGCAGGGCAGCGGCGTGGTCCTGCTGCTCAACCACGCGATCAGCGGCAACGAGCTGCTCGAGCTGGTCGAGCAGCAGCTCGGCGAGGCCAAGCCGGCCGAGCCGACCACCTACAGCACCGTCGGCGCCGGCTCGCAGATCCTCCGCGACCTGGGCGTACGCAAGATGCGCCTGCTCAGCTCGCCGGTGAAGTTCAACGCGATATCCGGCTTCGATCTGGAAGTTGTAGAATACGTGACCTGCGACTGAACGCGATCAACGCACATCCTCTCGGGGCGCACTGGCGCCCCGGCTCTTTATCTGGAATCCGTCCCATGACCCTGAAGACCATCGAAGGTACCTTCATCGCCCCCAAAGGCCGTTACGCCCTGGTGGTCGGCCGCTTCAACAGCTTCGTCGTCGAGAGCCTGGTGCAGGGCGCCATCGACGCCCTGGTGCGTCACGGTGTCAGCGAGAGCGAGCTGACCATCATCCGCGCGCCGGGCGCCTTCGAGATCCCGCTGGTCGCCCAGAAGGTCGCCCAGCGCGGCGAGTTCGACGCCATCATCGCCCTCGGCGCGGTGATCCGCGGCGGTACCCCGCACTTCGAGTACGTCGCCGGCGAGTGCACCAAGGGCCTGGCCCAGGTGTCCCTGCAGTTCGGCGTGCCGGTCGCCTTCGGCGTGCTGACCGTCGACTCCATCGAGCAGGCCATCGAGCGCTCCGGCACCAAGGCCGGCAACAAGGGCGCCGAAGCCGCGCTGTCCGCCCTGGAAATGGTCAGCCTGCTGGCGCAGCTGGAGGCCAAGTGAGCGAGCACGACAAGCCGGCAGGCAAGCCCGCCAAGCCGAACAAGATCGCCATGCGCCAGAAGGCGCGCAGCCTGGCCCTGCAGGCCCTGTACTCCTGGCAGATGGCCGGCCAGTCGCTCAACGAGATCGAAGCGCAGTTCCGCACCGACAACGACTTCAGCGATGTCGACGGCGCCTACTTCCACGAGATCCTGCATGGCGTGCCGCGCCTGAAGGGCGAGCTGGACGAGGCCTTCTCGCCCTGCCTCGACCGCCCGCTGGAGGAAATCGATCCGGTCGAGCTGGCGATCCTGCGCCTGTCCACCTACGAGCTGCGCAACCGCGTCGACGTGCCCTATCGCGTGGTGATCAACGAAGGCATCGAGCTGGCCAAGGTCTACGGCGCCACCGACGGCCACAAGTTCGTCAACGGCGTGCTCGACAAGCTGGCCCCGCGCCTGCGCGGCGCCGAAGTGCGCGGCAAGCGCAGCTGATCCCTCGCCCATGGCCGGTCTCGGCGAATTCGCGCTGATCCGTCAGTTCTTCGCCGCGGCCGCCTGCGCCGCGCCGGCCGCCGGCGTGGCGCGCGGCATCGGCGACGACTGCGCGCTGCTGCAGCTGCCGCCCGGCGAGCAGCTGGCGGTCTCCACCGACACCCAGGTCGCCGGGGTGCACTTTCCCGCACAGCACGATCCCTTCCTGCTCGCCCAGCGCGTGCTGGCCGCCGCCGCCAGCGATCTCGCCGCCATGGGCGCCGCGCCGCTCGGCTTCACCCTGGCGCTGACCCTGCCCGCCGCCGACCCGGTCTGGCTGGAGGGTTTCGCCCGTGGCCTCGACGCCATGGCGCGCGCCTGCCAACTGGCCCTGATCGGCGGCGACACCACCCGCGGTCCGCTCAACATCAACGTCACCGTGTTCGGCGCCCTGCCGGCCGGGCAGGCCCTGCTGCGCTCGGGCGCGCGCCCGGGGGATCTCGTGTGCATCGGCGGGCCGACCGGCGAGGCCGCCGCGGCGCTGCCGCTGGTGCTCGGCGAGCGCGAG
>NZ_SSTC01000098.1 GCF_004801855.1 Pseudomonas sp. A-1
CCGGGGCGGGCGGTGCTCGGCGAGGCGCTGTTCCGCGAGGCCGAGCCACCCTGGCCGGCCTGGCTGGACACCCGGCTGCCGCCGCTGGCCTGGGCGGCGATGTTCCGCCTGGCCCGCTTTCCCGTCCCCGCCCGGCCCGCTCCCGTCACCGCGCAGCGCGCCCGCCAGGCGGCGCAACGGCTGGTCGAACTGGCCCGCCGGCACGGCTCGGTCCTGCTGGTCGGCCATGGTCTGATGGGCCAACTGATCGCCCGCGAACTGCGCAGTCTCGGCTGGCAGGGACCGCAC
The DNA here is from genome assembly GCF_004801855.1 of Pseudomonas sp. A-1. GTDB lineage: Bacteria > Pseudomonadota > Gammaproteobacteria > Pseudomonadales > Pseudomonadaceae > Geopseudomonas. The sequence continues at coordinate 289 of NZ_SSTC01000098.1, forward strand.
CAGCCGGCCAGCGGCTACTGGCAGTGCAGCGTCTACCGGGCGCCGGACTAGGATTGGCGCGCTTCCTGCTGGGACTTGCGCTCCCCCCTCCGGAGCCACGCCCATGACCATCCGCCCCGCCACCCCCGCCGATCTCCCGGCGCTGTGCGACCTGCTCGCCCAGCTGTTCGCCCAGGAAGCCGAGCTCCGCCCCGACCGCGCCGCCCAGCAGCGCGGCCTGGCGGCGATCCTCGCCGATCCCGGGCTCGGCACCCTCCTGGTCACGGTCGAGGGCGGCCGCGTCGTCGCCATGGTCAACCTGCTGTACACGGTGTCCACCGCGCTCGGCGCGCGGGTGGCGCTGCTCGAGGACATGGTGGTCGACGCCGGCGCGCGCGGCGCGGGGATCGGCTCGGCACTGCTGGAACACGCCATCGACCATGCGCGGGCCAGCGGCTGCCGGCGCGTCACCCTGCTCACCGACGACGACAACGTGGCGGCGCAGCGCTTCTACGCCCGCCACGGCTTCGCCCGTTCGCCGATGCGGCCGCTGCGCCGGGCGCTGTAGCGCGCGCCGTCGACTACGCTGCACAGGCTGGCGTGGCCGGCAGCCCGGCGGCTCGCCGGGCGACCACGCCGCCCATCAGGCGGAGGAGACGAGCGATGTCCATCAGGTACTGGCTGCTGCTGGCCGGCGCGATGCTGGCCGGCCCGGGTTGCGCGCCGTGGTCCGGCACCGCGCAGGAGCGCGAGCTCCTCACCGTGCCGCTGGCGGCGACCCACCACAATGCCGGCAAGATCGCCCAGGCCACCCTGGTGGCCGAGGGCGAGCGCACCGGCATCTCCTTCATCGTCGGCGGCGTCCCGGACGGCACCAGCCGGCCGGTGCACCTGTACACCTTCATCTACCCCGGCCGCTGCGACCGCCTCGGCCCCACGCCTGCCTGGGAGATGAACCAGATCGTGCTCGCCGACCGCCTCGGCCGCGCCCAGGCCGGCTGGCGGCTGTCGAAGCGGGTGGAGGTGCCGCTGGCGCAGCTGCGCAGCGGCGGCTACAGCCTGCTGGTGCGCAACAGCCCCGCCGATGGCAGCTGGGACCTGTTCTGCGGCGAGATCGAATAGCCGGCAGCCACCTTCAACCGTCCCCGGCGCGCGCCAGCAGCGGGCCGAGCAGCGCGCACATGTTGCGCCAGTGCGAACCCTCCCAGTAGATGCGCTGGCAGGCGTCGCAGCCGAGAAAGCGCGAGTACAGCCAGGCGGCGCGCGGCGGCACGCGCGCACGGGCCAGCTCGGTGTCGAGCTCGTGCAGCGGCAGGTTGCAGTGCACGCACAGGGTGAACGGCCGCGCGCTGCGCGCCAGGTCGAGGCGCTCGAACAGTTCGCGCAGCTGCAGCGCCGGCTTGAGCGCGTGCACGTAGCAGCCGTGGCTGACGATGCGCCGCTTGAGCAGCTCGCGGTCGCGGGTCAGCACGATGCGCTGCTGCGCGGCGGCCAGCGCGGCGATCTGGCCGTCCTCGAAGTCGTTGTCGTACAGGGTGTCGAAGCCGCTCATGCGCAGCAGGCGGGCCAGGCCGCCGAGGTGGGCGTCGGCGATGAAGCGCAGCACGCGCAGCGGCCGGGCACGCACGCGCAGCAGCGGCGTGATGTCCAGGCTCTCGAAACGCGGGTAGACCGCCACCCGGTCGCCGTCGGCGAGCTGCCGGGCGAAGTCCACCGACTCGCCGTTGACCAGCACCAGCTCGACCTCGGTGTGCGGCACGCCGAGCGCCTCGATCATGTGCTTGACGGTGGCCGCCCGCGCGCATTCGCAGCTGAACGCCTGCCGCCGGCGCTCGGCCGGCAGGAAGTCGTTGAGTTCCTCGTAGAAGCGGAAGGTGGCGCTGGCCATGGCGACGGAGTGGCAGGCAGCGCGCAGCGGCGGGCCGGAAAGAAACCGCCGGGTCGGCCCCTACCGCCGGGCCGTGTCGGCCTGCCAGAGCAGCGCCGACGACTGCCCGCTGCGGGCGATCTCGCCGCACCAGTCGTGGCCAGCGAAGACCTGCTGCGCCCGCCGCGCGGCGGTCGGCACCCAGGGCACGCTGAGGCTCGCGTAGTCGCGGGTGTTGGACTGGCGGCCATTGGCGTCGTCGCGCTCGGCAAAGGCCAGCGTCACCGGCTGGGCCTCGCCGTCGGCCGCCTTCCAGCTGCAGATCATCAGGTAGCGCGGCAGCTCGCCGAGCGCGCGGATCGGCATCGCGCTTTCCACTTCCCGCTCGCTGCGCGCCCGGGCGACGGCGGAGGGATAGGGGCCATGGCTCATCAGCAGGACCTCGCCGGTCGCCTCCAGCCAGCCGAAGGTGGCGCTGGCCCCGGGCTCCTCCGGCGCCGTGGCGAACTGCAGGGCCGTGGACAGCCGGGCCCGCTGATACTCGGGGCTCACCGCCGACATGGCGAGAAAGCTGGCGTGGGCCTGCGGCGCCGCGGCCTCGGGCAATGCTTCGGCACGGACCTGCGCGGCTCCCGCCAGGGCGGCCAGCAACGCCGCGCCCAGCAGGAGGTGCGGCCGGCACTGGGCAGGCGCGCTGACGGCGATGGCGCGGGGACGAACGGACGACGGCAGGGAACGTGGCATGACAGGCACCTCGCCAGCGGGACTCTTCGAGGAACGGTACCTAGGCAAGTAAAGTCGCCGCCGCAGGGGCCTGCAAGGACGCCGCGCGCACCGATCGCCCGAGACTCCGGCAGCCGGCGCCTAAACTGAGCAAGAGATGTCCCGCCCTGTGCCCCGGAGGTCGCATGCCTGCCAGCGAGCCCAGCGAACTGGTCGAACTCGAACGCCTGATCGACAAGCTCGGCAACCCGCTGCAGGTGCGGGAGCTGTGCCGGGTCGAGGTCGAGGCGCGCAGCCTGCCGGTGTACGCGATCAGCCTGGGCAATCCCGCCCCCGGGGCACCGGCGGTCGGCTACTTCGGCGGCGTGCACGGCCTCGAGCGCATCGGCGCCAGCGTGGTGCTGGCCTTCCTGCGCAGCCTGGCGGCGCGCCTGCGCTGGGATCCGCTGCTGCAGCAGCAACTCGAGCGCATGCGCATGGTGTTCATGCCGGTGGTCAATCCCGGCGGCCTGTGGCGCGGCACCCGCGCCAATCCGCAGGGCGTCGACCTGATGCGCAACGCGCCGGTCGAGGCGCAGCAGCGCGTGCCCTTCCTGGTCGGCGGCCAGCGCCTGAGCGCGCGTCTGCCCTGGTACCGCGGCCCGCACGATGCGCCGATGCAGGCGGAAAGCCAGGCGCTGTGCCGCCTGGTCGAGGAGGAACTGCTCAGCCACCGTTTCAGCATCGCCGTGGACTGCCACTCCGGCTTCGGCCTCTGCGACCGCATCTGGTTTCCCTATGCCAGCACCCGCGCGCCCATCCCGCACCTGGCGGAGATGCACGCGCTGAGCGAGATCCTCGACCAGACCCACCGCCACCACACCTACCTGTTCGAGCCGCAGAGCTGCCAGTACCTCGCCCACGGCGACCTGTGGGACCACCTCTACCAGCGCGCCCTGAGCGATCCCGGGCGCGTGCACCTGCCGTTGACCCTGGAGATGGGCTCCTGGCTGTGGGTGAAGAAGAACCCGCGCCAGCTGCTGTCGCTGCAGGGCCTGTTCAACCCGCTGCTCGACCACCGCGAGGCGCGCGTGCTGCGCCGCCAGGTGGAATGGCTGGACTTCGTCGGTCGCGCCGCCTGCGGCCACCAGGGCTGGTGCCCGGTCGGCGAGGCGCGCGAGCAGCACCGCCAGCAGGCCCTGCGCCGCTGGTATCCGTGGTGCTGACCATGGCCACCTGGATCCTGCTGCGCGGCCTGACCCGCGAGAGCGGCCACTGGGGCGAGTTCCCCGCCCTGCTGGCGGCACGCCTGCCGCAGGCGCGCATCCTCGCCCTCGACCTGCCCGGCAACGGCGTGCGGCACCGGGAGCGCAGCCCGCTGCAGGTCGCGGCGATGGTCGACGACTGTCGCGCCCGCCTGGCCGCCGAGGGCGTCGACGGCCCCCTGCACCTGCTGGCCATGTCGCTGGGGGCGATGGTGGCGCTGGCCTGGGCCGCCGCCCATCCCGCCGAGGTGGCCGGCGCGGTGCTGATCAACGCCAGCTTCGCCGGACTCAGCCCCTTCTACCGGCGCCTGCGCCCGGCCGGCTACCCGCAACTGTTCGGCGTGCTGGCCGGCGGCGATGCCCGCGACAGGGAGGCGGCCATCCTGCGCCTGACCAGTGCGCGCGCCGACCCGCGGGTGCTGGACGACTGGGTGGCACTGCGCCGCCGCCATCCGGTCGCTCCCGGCAACGCCCTGCGCCAGCTGGCGGCGGCAGCGCGCTTCCGGCTGCCGGCGCAGCGCCCGGAGCCACCGCTGCTGCTGCTCAGCGGCGAGCGCGACGCGCTGGTCGATCCGCGCTGTTCGGCGCAGCTGGCGGCCCGCTGGCAGCTGCCGCACGCCCGGCATGCCGCCGCCGGCCACGACCTGCCGCTGGACGACGGCCCCTGGGTGGTCGCGCGAATCGCCGAATGGCTTGACGCGCACGGCATGCCCATGCCGGAAATTCGACATTAAACCGCCGCCCATATAGCGTCACCAGATCACGAAATCTGTCAATTCCACCGTCCACATGGGGACATCGCGGTTTCGGCCTTGATAAAATCGCCTCGCTCAAGCCAGCTGTTCGTTGAACGTCAATTTTCAGTCGTCAACTTGACTTGAAAGCGATTCTCAGCAAACTTGTCTGAGTTGTTCCCCGAAGGCCGAGGCGACAGGCGATATTCGCACCACCATCGGCCGGGGAAGGGAGGTTCACATGAGCGACGAAAGGATAATTCCCCTCCCGATCAAGCGCCCGGCCAACGATATAGAGCGCGCCCGCCGCGCCCGCGAGGAAGCCGAGATCGAGCGTGTCATTGCGGCACGCATGGCGCATCACGAGCGCTGGAATAACCAGCAAAGCGCACAGGTTCCCCAGGCCCAGGAGGCCCTGGTCAGGCTGCTGCAAGCGGCCCTGCACGGCACCGGCGACGGGCAGAGCGAAATCTGCCGAGACTTCCTGCTCGCCCTGTGGAAGGGCCAGGAGCATCCCTTCAACCTGTCGAAGCTGCAGCGTCTGGAAATCGAGCAGTGGCAGGACTGCATGGCGGTGCTGCAACTGCACCAGTTCTCCCTGTCGCCGATCCACCTCGCCATCCAGGACGGCGAACAGATCTGGCAGCGCCTGAAGATCGCCGAGCCGCAGGGCTGAACGCCGAGCGGAGGCGTCCCCGCGACGCCCCCTATTCCAGCCCGCCGACGTAGCCGTCCAGCGGATATTCGATGCGGTAGTCGACACCGAAACGGGCGCTCTCGCCGGCGGCCAGCTTGCGCTCCCAGGCGACCACGCCGCGGCGCTGCTGCCAGGCCTGCTGCGTGGGCGCGGGGTCGAAGGCCGTGCGCACGCGCACTTCCTCGGAGCCGCTGACCGGCGAGGATTCGAGCAGCAGCACGTCCACCGGGCTCTTGTGGGTGTTGGTGAGGGTGAACACCTCGGCGACCCGCCGCTCGCGACGCTTGTCGAACACCCCGGTGCTGCCAGCCTGTCCCTCGACCTGGTCGACGGCCACGCGCAGCTGGTCGTCGCGGCCGAAGGAGAACACGAAGCGCTCGTTGCCGGCCGGGTTCCAGTGGGCGCGACCCATGTAGCTGCCATCGCGGAACAGCTGGACATCGCCGGGCAGCCAGACGCCCGCGGGACGCTCGGCCTCGGCCACCACCACCGCCGCCTGCTCCACGCGCGGCGCGATGCGCAGGTAATGGCGGGCGACCAGGCTCTCCGTGCCCAGGCTGACCGCCAGCGCACGACCGTCGGCCGGCAGGCTGACCGGCGTCGGCACTTCGAATTCGCTGGCGAAGGCTCCGTGGCTGACGAAGCTCGGCGGCTGGAACTCCTCCTCGTCAGCGAGCGCCTCGCGCGCGGCGACGCCGGCCAGCGGCGCGGCGGGGGCCGGCATGGCCCGCGACTCGGCCCTGGACAACTGCGCCGGCACCGGCGGCTGCCAGGTGAGCAGCCAGGGCTGCGGCTCGGGGGCGGCGGGCGACAGCCGCGGCTGGGTGGTGGACAGGGTCAGGCGCACGCCCTGCCAATCCTCGCCGGTCCGCTGCGCCACGCTGGCCAGGCGCTCCAGCTCCAGGCGCGAGGCCGCGCTGTCCAGGCTCGCCCGGTAGGCCGGCTGCCAGCCGGCATTCGCCACCTGATAGCTGAGGCGCAGCTCGCCAGGGCGCTGCGCGCTGAGCGGCACGGTGACGCTGCGCATGTCGCGCGCCCCGCTGCGCAGGCCCTCCAGCTCGCGCTGCAGCACCTCGATCTGCTTGCCGAACTCGCGCTTCTCCACGTTCAGGCGCTGGATGGCGGCCAGCGATTCGCGCGCGCTCTGCCCGAGGGTCTGCACCAGTCCGGCGAGAATCTTGGGATCGTCGGGCAGGGCGGATGGCTCGCCTTCGCCGGAGCCGCCCGCACCGAAGCGCTCCAGGTAGCGCCCGACCAGCTCGGCCGCGGCGATCTCGGCATCGACTGCGGCCTGCCGGTCCTGCAGGGCGAGGATGCGTCCCTCCAGATCGGCCTCCGCCGGATTGAAGGCGTCGCCGCGCGCGGCATCGCGGGTGACCACCTGCCCCACCCGCACGTGGGGGCCGGCCTCGGCGCGCAGGGTCTGCAGGTCGAACTGGGCCGGCAGGCCGGCGAACACCACCTCGGTCATCCCGGGGGTGACCTGCGCGGTCCGCACCACGGTGGCACTGCCCGGATGCAGCACCACCGCCGTGATCGGCGGCGCGCCCTCGGCCAGCACGCCGGTGCTGAGGCAGGCGGGAAACAGCAGGACTACGGCAGCTTGCAGGCGCATGGCGGGGCTCCTCCCCTGGCGGACGATGGCGGGCAGCACGCAGCACGGGTGGACTCACCCCGCCCACGCGCCTGCCCGGCCGCCGGAGGCTATGCCAGACGGCGCCGGGCTGTCCATGCGCCAGATCGCAGCCGTGCTCAGCGCCGCTTGCCGAGCAGCGAGCCCATCAGCCCGCGCACCAGCTCGCGGCCGATCTGGTTGGCGGCCTGGCGCACCGCGCTCTTCATCGCCTGGCCGACCGCGCTGCCGAGCAGCTCGCCGGCCATGTCGCCCAGCGACCTGTCCTGCGCCGCGGCCTGGCCTCTGCCGGCCGGCGCGGGCGCCTCCGACTGGGCGGCGCGGGCGCTGAGCAGCTCGTAGGCCGACTCGCGGTCCACCGGCCGGTCATAGCGCCCGGCCAGCGGCGAGGCACGCAGCAGCGCGGCGCGCTCGCTCTCGCCGAGCGGGCCGATGCGCGACTGCGGCGGGGCGATGGCCACCCGCTGCACCATGGCCGGGGTGCCCTTGTCCTCCAGGGTGCCGACCAGCGCCTCGCCGATGCCCAGTTCGGTGAGCACGGCCAGGCTGTCGAAAGCCGGATTGGGGCGGAAGCCGTCGGCCACCGCGCGCAGCGCCTTCTGCTCCCTGGCGGTGAAGGCGCGCAGGCCGTGCTGCACGCGCAGGCCGAGCTGGGCGAGGATGTCGTCCGGCAGGTCACCCGGCGACTGGGTGACGAAGTAGACGCCGACGCCCTTGGAGCGGATCAGCCGCACCACCTGCTCCAGGCGCTCCTGCAGCGCCTTCGGCGTGCCGGCGAACAGCAGGTGCGCCTCGTCGAAGAACAGCGCCAGCAGGGGCTGGTCGGCGTCGCCGCGCTCGGGCAGCTGCTCGAACAGCTCGGCCAGCAGCCAGAGCAGGAAGGTGGCGTAGACCTTGGGCGCCTCGTGCACCAGGCGGCTGGCGTCGAGCAGGTGGATGCGCCCGCGGCCGTCGGCCGCCGGCTGCAGCAGATCCTCCAGCTGCAGCGCCGGCTCGCCGAACAGCGCCTCGGCGCCCTGCTGCTCCAGGGTCGCCAGCTTGCGCAGCAGGGCCTGGGCGGACGGCCCGGTGAACAGCGCGCGGTCCTCGCCGAGCAGCCCCGGATTGTCCTGCAGGTGATTGAGCAGCGCCTTGAGGTCCTTGAGATCGAGCAGCAGCAGGCCCTCGCGGTCGGCCACCCGGAAGGCGGCGTAGAGCGCGGCCTGCTGGCTGTCAGTGAGCTCCAGCAGCGCGCCGAGCAGCAGCGGGCCCATCTCGGACAGGGTGGTGCGCAGCGGATGGCCGCCCTGCCCGGCCACGTCCCACAGGGTCACCGGGTAGGCCTGCGGCCGGTGGCCCAGCCAGGGCATGCCGGCGATGCGTTCGGCGATCTTGCCCTGCGGCGCGCCGGCGGCGCCGAGGCCGCACAGGTCGCCCTTGATGTCGGCGGCGAACACCGCGACGCCGGCGTCGCTGAACTGCTCGACCAGGCGCTGCAGGGTGACGGTCTTGCCGGTGCCGGTGGCGCCGGCGATCAGGCCGTGGCGGTTGGCCAGGCGCAGCGCCTGGCCGACGGGCTGCCCGGCCGGATCGGCGCCGAGCAGCAGTTGACGATGTTCAGGCATGGTCCATTTCCCCCGCGGGTGATGGCGGTCGCGACCTGCCATCACCCGCGGGCGACCGGCCGCGCCTGCCGGTCGTCGTTCAGTCGTTCGGCTTGCCCTTCTCGTGCTGGGCGAACTCCTTGACCGCGCGCAGCACGTCGTGGCGGCTGAGCATGCCGACCAGGCGGCCCTCCTCGAGCACCGGCAGGCGCTGGCGCTGGTCGAGCAGGAAGCCTTCGGCGGCCTTGATGATGTCGGCATCGGCGTCGATGGTATCCGGCACCACCGTCATGAAGCTGCCGACGGCACCGTGGGCATCGTCGAAGTAGGCGCCGGCCAGGATCGCGCGCAGGCAGTCGGCCTCGGACAGGATGCCGACCATCTGGCCCTCGGCGTCCAGCACCGGCGCTCCGGCCAGTCCGTGTTCGAGCAGGCGGTTGATGGCGGTGAACAGGTCCATGTCCGGGCGGAAGGTCACCGGGTGGCGGGTCATGTAGTCGCGCACCTTGATCGACTTGAGCATGGTGTTTCTCCTCTGGTTCCTTGAAGGGTCGCGGCGGTGGCCTGTCAGTCGAACACCACGGTCTTGTTGTCGTGCACCAGCACCCGGTCCTCCAGGTGATAGCGTAGCCCGCGGGCCAGCACCCGCCGCTCCACGTCCTTGCCGATGCGCACCATGTCCTCGGCCTGCTGGCGGTGGGTGACCCGCGCCACGTCCTGCTCGATGATCGGACCGGCGTCCAGTTCCTCGGTGACGTAGTGGCAGGTGGCGCCGATCAGCTTGACGCCGCGCTTGGCCGCCTGGTGGTAGGGCTTGGCGCCGGCGAACGAGGGCAGGAAGCTGTGGTGGATGTTGATCACCCGCCCGGCGTAGTCCTGGCACAGGGTCGGCGGCAGGATCTGCATGTAGCGCGCCAGCACCACGCAGTCGGCCTGGTGCTCGGCGATCAGCCGGCTGACTTCGGCGAAGGCCGGCGCCTTGTCCTTCGGATCGACCGGCACGTGGAAGTAGGGAATGCCGTGCCACTCGACCATGCTGCGCAGGTCGTCGTGGTTGGAGATCACGCAGGGGATCTCGCAGTCCAGCTCGCCGCTGTGCCAGCGGTGCAGCAGGTCGGCCAGGCAGTGCGATTCGCGGCTGGCCATCAGCACCACGCGCTTCTTCACCGCCGAGTCGTAGACCTGCCAGCGCATGCCGAACTCGCGGGCGATGGGCGAGAAGGCATGGCGGAACCCCTCGAGATCGAACGGCAGCGAGTCGGCGCGGATCTCGTGGCGCATGAAGAACCAGCCGTTGTCCAGGTCCGAATGATGGCTCGCCTCGGTGATCCAGCCGTTGTAGGTAGCCAGCAGGTTGCTGACCTTGGCCACGATGCCGACGCGGTCGGGGCAGGCGATGACCAACCGGAAAGTACGCATGGGGTAACTCCGCAAACATCGAAAGGGGGCATTCTATCCAGCCGCACGGAAAACTACAGCCGCGCCGCGGTCACGCCTTGCGCCCGTTGGCCGCTGACAAGGCAGCCCGGCAGCACCGGCAGATACATGCGAGAACTTGCAAGAGTTGCCGCACTTGTCTTTCCCGGCACTAAGCCATGCCCTCGGAGGCCCCCTCTACATGCCTCGCCAATATCTCCACCCGCCCGCGACAACTTCGCCCGTTATTTTTACCAAATATTCCGCGAGGCGCTCCGCGCTATTTACTTGGCATTGAGCTGTGCCTATTATCCATTCACCGCCGTAGTTCCTGCAGACCCGTTTCCCAAGGAAAAAGACAATGTCCCTGATCAACGAATATCGCACGACCGAAGCTGCCATCAAGCAACTGCAGGAGCGCCTGCAAGCCCTCAAGCTGGACGACAAGCTGCAGAAGGAACTGGACTTCGAAGCCAAGCTGCGCGAACTGATGGCCGAATATGGCAAGTCGCTGCCGGACATCCTCGCCCTGCTCGACGCCGAAGGCAAAGTTGCCAAGGCCGGCCGCCCGGCCCGTGCCGCCAAAGTTGAAGCCCCGGCCAAGCGCACCCGCAAGGTCAAGCAGTACAAGAACCCGAACACCGGTGAAACCATCGAGACCAAGGGCGGCAACCACAAGACCCTGAAGGAGTGGAAAGCCACCTGGGGCAACGATACCGTGGAAAGTTGGGCGACCATCCTCGACTGATTGCCGGCACTTCCTGCAGGGCAATAAAAAACGCCAGCCGAGCTGGCGTTTTTTATTGCCGCGAAATCGTCCGCCCGCTGCCGCTCAGGCCACTGCGTAGCGCTGGCGCAAGCCCTGCGCATGGGCCTGCCAGGCCGCGAGCAGGGCCTGCTGGCGCGGATCGCAGGCCGGCAGCAGTTCCGTCACGGCCTGTTCGAACTCGGCCAGGGTATTGGGCGCCCCGGCGCGACTGTCGCTCAGCCGCCGGCGACAGAACTCCTGCCAGCGCTGCTGTTCGGGCGTGCTCAATGTCTGCGGAAAGTTGCGCGCGCGATAACGGAACAGCAACTCCTCGAGACGCTCGTCGGCAAACAGCCCATGGCGTTCGGCGAGTCGCGCCGGGTCACTTTCGCGCACCTGGATACACAGGCCGCGGTCGCGGTCGCCAATAAAGCCGTCATACAGGCGCTGCTCCGGATCCTCGCTGGCGGCAAAACCGTTTTCCGCATAGATCGCCGGCAACTTTTCCCGCCATGCCGCCTGCCGCTGTTCCAGCACGCGCCCCCGATCCAGACAGGCCGACATATCCAGCGCCAGGCGCTGGCAGTCCTCCTCGCGCAACACCTTGAGCGGCGCCAGCACCGGGCAACGATTGATCTGTACCAGTTTCAGCGGTACCGGCAGTTCGCCATCGCCCAGTTCTTCGCGGCGGGTATACAGGCGCGTGGCGAGAACTTCCGCCGGCAACTCCAGCAGCGGGGCGATATCGGCCTGCAGATCGCAGACGATCAGTGCATTGCGATTGCGCGGATGCCAGGCCAGCGGCATTACCACGGAGAGGAAATGGCGCTCGGCGGAAAAGCGCCCGGATATGTGCACCAGCGGTTGCAGCAGGCGGATCTGTTCCATCACCCGCTGCTTGCTGCGCAACTGATAACACCAGTCGTACAGGCGCGGCTGGCGTTCGCGCAGCAACCGCGCCAGGGCGATGGTGGCGCGCACGTCGGCCAGGGCGTCGTGGGCCTGGCCGTGGTCGATGCCGTTGGCTGCGGTCAGCCGCTCCAGCTTCAGGGTCACTCGCCCGTCCTCCTGCGGCCACTCGATGCCCTGCGGGCGCAGGGCGTAGGCGCTGCGCAGCAGGTCGATCAGGTCCCAGCGGCTGTTGCCGCCCTGCCACTCGCGGGCGTAGGGATCGAAGAAGTTGCGGTACAGGCTGTAGCGGGTGACCTCGTCGTCGAAGCGCAGGCTGTTGTAGCCGGCGGTGCAGGTGCCGGGGCGCGCCAGCTCGGCGTGCAGGCGGGTCATGAACTCGGCCTCGCCGAGGCCGTGGCGCTCCAGGTGGCCGGGGGCGATGCCGGTGATCAGGCAGGACATCGGGTGCGGCAGGATATCGTCGCTCGGCCGGCAATACAGGTTGAGCGGCTCGCCGATCTCGTTGAGCGCCTCGTCGGTACGGATCCCCGCCACCTGCAGCGGCCGGTCGCGGCGCGGGTCGATGCCGGTGGTTTCGTAGTCGTACCAGAAGATGCTCGCGGTCACGGGATCGGCTCCAATTGGCAGGGGCGCGCAGTCTAGCGCGAATCGTCCGGCGGTCGGGACCGTTGCGACGCGGCGGCGCCACACCGGGAAAGCCGACCTGGCTCGCAAAGCTGCGCACCTGCGCGCCAGCCGCCTTGCCGGGGCCGGGACGGCCGACTAGCATCCCGGCGTTCCCATCACGCCTCGCAAGGACCCTGGCATGAACAGCATCCCCGCCGCCAATCCGTTCGCTCCGCCGCGCAGCGACCTGCTGCACAGGCCCGACCCTGCGCAGCCGGCCCCCAGCATCGAGGAGGCCCTCGCCCGCGGCTACGACTTCTCCATCGGCGGCCTGCTCGGCGAGGCCTGGGGCAACACCCGCGGCATCAAGTGGCCGATCATCGCCGGCTTCCTGGCCTTCTACGCGGTGCTGTTCGCCGCCGCCTTCGTGCTGGCGTTCATCCTCGCCGGCGCCGGGCTGATCGGCCACGACAGCCTGCTCGCCGGGGTGGCGGGACAGCTGCTGCTCAGCCTGCTGATCGGCGTGCTCACCTATCCGTTCTTCGCCGGCATCCTGATGATCGGCATCCGCCGGGCGGCGCAGCAGCCGGTCGGCGTCGGCCTGGTGTTCGGCTACTTCGGTCATACCCTGGCGCTGGCCATCACCGGCATGCTGGTCACTGTCCTGGTCTACCTCGGTACCCTGTTGCTGATCCTTCCCGGCATCTATCTGGGCGTCGCCTACCTGCTGGCCATGGCCCTGGTGGTCGAGCGCGGCCTGAGCCCCTGGCAGGCCATGGAAGCCTCGCGCCAGGCCATCAGCCAGCACTGGTTCAAGGTGTTCGGCCTGCTCCTGCTGCTCGGCGCGATCCTGCTGGTCAGCGCCCTGCCGCTGGGCATCGGCCTGATCTGGAGCCTGCCGCTGTCGGTGGCGGCGCTCGGCGTGCTGTACCGGGAGATCTTCGGCGTGCTGCCGACCGCCGACTGAACGCCCCCCCGCCCGCGGCACCCGGACGCAGGCGGTTGCCTCGCGCCGCCGCGCCTCGCTAGCATCGCCAATCCCAGCCCCGAGCAGCCCGCCGCCATGCCCCCAGCCATATCCGCCAGCCCGCTGCTGGACACCCGCCTGCGGGTGGAAACCCCGGAGGGGGTCGACCTGCTGCTGTCGCCCGCCGGCCCGCTGGTGCGCGCCCGCGCCTTCGGCGTCGACCTGGCCCTGCGCGCCGCCCTGTCGCTGCTGGTCATCAGTCTGCTCGGCCGCCTCGGCGAACTGGGCGTCGGCCTCGGCCTGATCCTGCTGTTCCTGCTCAACTGGTGGTACATGGTGCTGTTCGAAGTGCTCAACCAGGGGCGCTCGCCCGGCAAGCAGCTGCTCGGCCTGCGCGTGGTGCACGAGGACGGCACCCCGGTCGGTTGGGGCGCCGCGCTACTGCGCAACCTGCTGCGCTTCGTCGACATGCTGCCGCTGGGCTACTGCTGCGGCCTGCTCGCCAGCCTGGCCAGTCCACGCTTCCAGCGCCTCGGCGACCTCGCCGCCGGCACCCTGGTGATCCACCGCCAGCGCCCGCCGGCGCCGCTGCCGGGCGAGCCGGTGGCGCCGCTGCCGGCGCCCTTCCCCCTGCGTGCCGAGGAGCAGCGCGCCCTGCTCGCCTTCGACGAGCG
>NZ_SSTC01000099.1 GCF_004801855.1 Pseudomonas sp. A-1
CACGCCGGGGTCGGCGAGGCGGAGCTGGCCGCGTTGACGGCCAGCGCCCGGCGCGAGGCCGAGGCGCGCATGGCCGAGCTGGTCGCCGCCAGCGGCCTGCCGGCCGACGCGGTGCAGCCCCTGGTGCTGCACGGCGACGCCAGCGTGCACATCCTCGATCAGCAGCGGCTGCACGGCAGCGAGCTGATCGTCATCGGCAAGCGTGGCCAGGGCGTTCTCGAGGAGCTGCTGCTCGGCAGCGTGACCCGCCACATCCTCACCCAGGCGCGCAGCGACGTACTGGTGATCTGAGTCGACCCGCGGGCTGACGCAGTTCGTGGACGCCGCCCCGGCAGGCCGGCTATCGTGGCTCCATCCCAAGGACGCCTCCGGCAACGGACCCCGCCATGCCCTCGATCTACCAGCTCAAGCCGCGCTTCCAGGCGCTGCTGCGCCCCGCGGTGCAGCGCCTGCACGCGCGTGGCGTCACCGCCAACCAGGTGACCCTCGCCGCCGCGGCGATCTCCGTGGCGCTCGGCGCGCTGCTCGCCGCCTGCGCCAGCCAGGTCTGGCTGTTCGCCCTGATCCCGCTGTGGATGCTGCTGCGCATGGCGCTCAACGCCATCGACGGCATGCTCGCCCGCGAGTTCGGCCAGCAGTCGCACCTCGGCGCCTACCTCAACGAGCTGTGCGACGTGATCGCCGACAGCGCGCTGTTCCTGCCGTTCGCCCTGCTGCCCGGCGTCAGCCCGCTGTGGGTGGTGCTGGTGACCCTGCTGGCGCTGCTCGCCGAATACGCCGGGGCGATGGGCCCGCTGGCCGGCGCCAGCCGCCGCTACGACGGGCCGATGGGCAAGAGCGACCGCGCCTTCGCCTTCGGCGTGCTCGGCGCCGGGGTGGCCACCGGCCTGCTGCCGCCGGCCTGGCTCGACCCCCTGCTGCTGCTGATCGCCGCCCTGCTGCTCCTGACCCTGGTCAACCGCGTGCGCCAGGGCGTCGTCGAGGCCGCACGCCAGTCACCGCCGGCCTGAGCGCCGACCCGTCGCAGCAAGGAGCACGCCGATGAACGACACCCCGATCCCGCCCAGCGGCGAAGACCTGCCGCCAGCCCCGCCGCCGCCGCGCCCGCCCAGCGGCCCGGCGCAGCGTCTGCTGGCCCGTCTGATCATCGGCTTCGCCCGCCTGCTCACCGGCGCGCGCAGCCTGTGGCGCGGCTGCCTGCCCGAGGCGCGCCAGCGCATCTATTTCGCCAACCACAGCAGCCATGCCGACTTCGTGCTGCTGTGGTCGTCGTTGCCGCCGGCCCTGCGCGCGCGCACCCGTCCGGTGGCCGGCGCCGACTACTGGCAGCGCGACGCCGTGCGCCGCTTCCTGATCCACCGGGTGTTCCACGGCGTGCTGGTCGACCGCGAGCGCAGCTCCGCCGCCAACCCGCTCGAGCCGCTGCTCGCCGCCCTGCACGCCGGCGACTCGCTGATCCTGTTTCCCGAGGGCACCCGCAACCTGACCGACGAGCTGCTGCCGTTCAGGAGCGGCCTGTACCGCCTCGGCCGGGCCTGTCCGCAGGTCGAGCTGGTGCCGGTGTGGATCGCCAACCTCAACCGGGTGATGCCCAAGGGGCGCGTGCTGCCGCTGCCGCTGCTGTGCACGGTGAGCTTCGGCGCGCCGCTGAGCATCGGCGCCGACGAGAGCAAGGAAGCCTTCCTCGCCCGCGCCCGCGACGCCCTGCTCGAACTGGCTGCGGAGGCCGACTGACATGGACCGCGACACCCTGACCCTGTTCGCCGGCATCGGCGCCCTGCTGGCGCTGGCCTCCCTGATCGGCTTCGTCCTCAAGTGGCGCAGCCGCGGCGCCGCCAGCCCGGTGATCGACAACCTCAACGCGCGGATCAACGCCTGGTGGGTGATGGTCGCGGTGCTCGGCGGCGCCTTCTGGCTCGGCCAGGGCGCGGTGATCGGCCTGTTCGCCATCATCTCCTTCTGCGCCCTGCGCGAGTTCATCACCCTGACGCCGACCCGCGCCAGCGACTACCCGGCGCTGGCGGCGGCCTTCTATCTGGTGCTGCCCGCCCAGTACCTGCTGATCGCCCACGACTGGTACGGGCTGTTCGCGATCTTCATCCCGGTCTACGTGTTCCTCCTGCTGCCGATCCTCGCCTCGCTGGGCGGCGATACCACCGCCTTCCTCGAACGCACCGCCAAGGTGCAGTGGGGGATGATGATCGCGGTGTTCTGCATCTCCCACGTGCCGGCGCTGCTGACCCTCGACATCCCCGGCTACGCGGGGCGCAACCTGCTGCTGATCGCCTGGCTGGTGCTGGTGGTGCAGATCAGCGACGTGCTGCAGTACGTCTGCGGCAAGCTGTTCGGCCGGCGCCGGATCGCCCCGCAGCTGTCGCCGTCGAAGACCGTGGAAGGCTTCGCCGGCGGCGTGGCGCTGGCCACCCTGGTCGGCGCCTCGCTGTTCTGGATCACCCCGTTCGGCTTCTGGGAGGCGCTGGCGGTCGCCATGGTGGTCACCCTGCTCGGCTTCTTCGGCGGCCTGGTGATGTCGGCGATCAAGCGCGACCGCGGCGTGAAGGACTGGGGCCACATGATCGAAGGCCACGGCGGCATGCTCGACCGCCTGGACTCGGTGTGCTTCGCCGCGCCGATCTTCTTCCATGTGCTGCGCTACGGCTGGACCTGAACGGCGCTCCGCGGTTGCGGAACGCGCCCGGTAGGGTGCGCAGGGCGCACCCTACGTTGCGCGTCCGTCGCGACTGCCTCAGAACTCCAGGCAGATCTTGCCGAAGTGCCGGTTGCTTTCCTGGTAGCGGAACGCCTCGACGATTTCCTCGAGGGCGAAGCGGCGGTCGATCACCGGGCGCAGGCCGTTGGCGTCGATGGCGCGGACCATCGCCTGCTGCTGGGCGCGGCTGCCGACCAGCACGCCCTGCAGGCGCAGCTGCTTGAGCAGCGCCGGCACCAGCGGCAGTTCGCCGGCCACCCCGCTGAGGATGCCGATCACCGAGATGTGCCCGCCGACCCGCGCGGCGGCCATCGACTGCGCCAGGGTGGCGGGGCCGCCGACCTCGATGACGTGGTCGACGCCGCGCCCGCCGGTGAGCGCGCGGGCGGTCTCGCCCCAGGCCGGATTCGTGCGGTAGTTGATCAGGTGGTCGGCGCCCATGGCCGCGAGGCGCTCGAGCTTGGCGTCGCTGGACGAGGTGGCGATCACCGTGGCGCCGGCCAGCTTGGCGAACTGCAGGGCGAAAATCGACACGCCGCCGGTGCCCTGCACCAGCACAGTGTCGCCGGCCTTCAGCGCGCCGTCGGCCATCAGTGCGCGCCAGGCGGTGAGGCCGGCGGTGGTCAGGGTGGCCGCCTCGGCGTGGCTCCAGCCGCGCGGCGCGCGGGTGAAGGCGCTGGCGCGAGCGGTCACCACTTCGCGGGCGTAGCCGTCGACGCCGTCGCCGGGCACCGTGGCGAAGCCCTCGACCAGCGGCGCGCCGTCCAGCCAGTCGGGGAAGAAGGTGCTGACCACCGAGTCGCCGACGGCGAACTCGTCGACCCCGGCACCCACCGCGATCACCTCGCCGGCGCCATCGGCCATCGGGATGCGTGGCTCGCTCGGCCCCCACATGCCGCTGACCACGGCGAAGTCGTGGTAGTTGAGCGAGCTGGCGTGCAGGCGCACGCTGATCTCGCCCGGACCCGGGGCTGCCGCGGCGCTGCTGCCGACGCTGACCCTGTCGTAGCCGCCGCCCGGCTGGACGTAGATGGCCTTGCCTTGCATGGGGAATCTCCTTCGATGACATGGTTGCGGAACTGACCGGCTGATCTGACCGGAGCCGGGGCGCGCTGTCCAGTCGCACGACGAGCCGGCGCACGGTCGGCGCCGCGATAGCGCATGATCCCGGTCAATACGCGCGGCCGCGGCGGTGCCACCATGAAGCCAAGAGCAAGTCACGGTTTCCCGATGCTGCGGCCGTCATGGCCGCCCCGACCCTTCGCTGTAGCCACGAACCAGGAGTTTGCATGTTTCCCGAATATCGCGACCTGATCACCCGCCTGAAGACCGAAGACGCGCACTTCACCCGTCTGTTCGATGAGCACAACGAGCTGGACCAGCGCATCAAGAACCTCGAGGCGCGCATCGAGCTGGCCACCGATGCCGAGATCGAGACCCTGAAGAAGGAGAAGCTCAACCTCAAGGATCAGCTCTACGTGATCCTCAAGGACGCCGCCGCGGCCTGACGCCCGGCCTTGCCGTCACGGCCCGCCATCCGGCGGGCCGTGTCTTTTCTGCGCCCCGTGCCGGCGGCGGCAGTCCCGCCGTTCAGCCGCGCAGCCACGGCGGCGTCGGTTCCTCGCGTACTGCCGGCGCGTCGGCCGCTTCCAGCGCGGCCTTGCGCCGCGCCTCGTCGGCCAGGGTGGCCTCGATCTCGCGCAGCACCGCGTCGAGGTCGGCGGCTTCCTCCGGCTCGTCGAACTCGCCGGTCAGCACGCTGCTCGGCGTCAGCTTGCCGGCTTCGTACAGCGCCCACATCTCCTTGGCATGCTTGCACTCGCGCAGTTCGGGGGCGAACTGGCCGAAGTAGGCGTTCATGTTGGCGACGTCGCGTTCGAGCATGCGCAGTGCATGGTTGTTGCCGGCGGCGTCCACTGCCTGCGGCAGGTCGATCACCACCGGGCCGTCCGGGCCGAGCAGCACGTTGAACTCGGAGAGGTCGCCGTGCACCAGGCCGGCGCAGAGCATCAGCACCACCTGGCGGATCATGAAGGCGTGGTATTTGCGGGCCTGCTCGGCGGTCAGCTCGACGTCGTTGAGGCGCGGCGCGGCATCGCCGTCGGCGCCGGCGACCATCTCCATCAGCAGCACGCCGTCGAGGAAGTCGTGGGGCTTGGGCACGCGCACGCCGGCGCCGTCCAGGCGGTACAGCGCGGCCACCTCGGCGTTCTGCCAGGACTCCTCCTGCTCGCGGCGGCCGTACTTGCTGCCCTTGGCCATGGCGCGCGCGTCGCGGCTGTTGCGCACCTTGCGGCCTTCCTGGTATTCGGCGGCCTGGCGGAAGCCGCGCTTGTTGGCTTCCTTGTAGACCTTGGCGCAGCGCAGCTGGTTGCCGCAGCGCACCACGTACACGGCCGCTTCCTTGCCGCTCATCAGCGGACGGATGACCTCGTCGATCAGGCCGTCCTCGACCAGCGGCTCAAGGCGTTTCGGGGTTTTCATCGGTTTGTGCGGTGCTCGTTGTGGCGTGGGGAATTCCAGTCTCCCTTATACGGCAAACGGCGCGCGCGGGCATCCGGCCCGCGCCGTGCTCAGCGCCGGAGAGCCGCCTCGGCCAGCGAGCCGGCGATGCCGAGCGCGCTGCCGGCCACCTCGCCGAGACGGCCGAAGCCGCAGCGCCACAGCGCCACTTCGCCGACGTACGGATTGCCCCAGCCCATCTTGCAGGCGATCGCCTGGTTGCGCCTGCGCTCGGCCTCGCTGGCCGGGTGCAGGCGGTGCCAGGCCTCGTAGCGCTGGCGGTCCTGCTTGGACAGGCGCAGCTGGTAGCGCTCGTGCATGTACAGGTAGGTGCGCGCGATGGCGCCGCGAGTCGCCTCGGGGGGCATGGCCTGGCGGCTGCGGAAGTCGATCACCATCCCGCACCGGCCGTATTGCCCGGGACTGGCGGACAGCCGGTCGGTGAACGGGAAGTTGCTGCGGTCGCCGTTGACCTCGCCGATGGCCGGCACCAGGTTGTGCAGGTCGGCCTCGGCGCGGGCGAACACCGGGTCCCTTTCGCTGCAGCGGTCGCGCCCGCCCTGCTGCCAGCACTGGCGCTGGTGGCCGATCACCCAGGCCGGCACCACGTGCTCCCACTCGATGCGCGCGGCGCGCTGGGCGTTCCTGCGCGGGCGGTAGCCGCAGCTGGCCAGGTCGACGCGGTTGCCCTGGTAGGCGCAGCCGCAGTAGAAGGTCTGCCCCCGCTCGCCGTGGATGTCGCGGGCGATCCGCTTGGCTGCCTGGAAGCTGTCCGGGGCCTGCGGCGGGATCAGGAAGGCCGCGGCCAGCGCCGCCAGCAGGGCGATCCCCAGTTGCAGCAGGCGGTTGGCGGGTTTCTTGCGGGCCGGTTTCCGTCTGGCCGGTTTGCGCATCTTGGGTCTCACTCCACGCTGTCGAGGGGCGCGACTCTAGGCAGCGCCGCGCTCCGGGGCAAGGCCGCGCCCGTCGCGCCGCTGGCGGGCGGGCGCGCATTCGCCGGCAATCCACAGTAAAATGCTGCGTTTTTCCGACGCCCTGCGAGTCTGCCGCGCCATGACCACCGCCTTCCGTCCCGAACTGCTCTCCCCCGCCGGCACGCTGAAAAGCATGCGCTACGCCTTCGCCTACGGCGCCGACGCGGTGTACGCCGGGCAGCCGCGCTACAGCCTGCGGGTGCGCAACAACGAGTTCGACCACGCCAACCTCAAGCTGGGCATCGACGAGGCCCACGCGCTGGGCAAGAAGTTCTACGTGGTGGTCAACATCGCCCCGCACAACGCCAAGCTGAAGACCTTCATCCGGGACCTCGAGCCGGTGGTGGCGATGGGCCCGGACGCGCTGATCATGTCCGACCCGGGGCTGATCATGCTGGTGCGCGACCACTTCCCCGCGCAGGCGATCCACCTGTCGGTGCAGGCCAACGCGGTGAACTGGGCCTCGGTGGAGTTCTGGCGGCGCATCGGCGTCAGCCGCATCATCCTCTCGCGCGAGCTGTCGCTGGAGGAGATCGCCGAGATCCGCGAGCAGGTGCCGGCCATCGAGCTGGAGGTGTTCGTCCACGGCGCGCTGTGCATGGCCTACTCCGGGCGCTGCCTGCTGTCCGGCTACCTCAACCACCGCGACCCCAACCAGGGTACCTGCACCAACGCCTGCCGCTGGGAGTACAAGGTGCACGAGGGCAAGGAGGACGAGCTGGGCAACGTCGTCCACGTCCACGAGCCGATCCCGGTGATGCAGATCGATCCGCGCGCCGCTGCGTCGGGCGCCGCTGCGTCGGCGGTCGAGCCGACCCTCGGCGCCGGCGCGCCCACCGACCAGGTGATGCTGCTGGAAGAAAGCAACCGTCCCGGCGAGTACATGGAAGCGTTCGAGGACGAGCACGGCACCTACATCATGAACTCCAAGGACCTGCGCGCCGTGCAGCACGTCGAGCGCCTGACCCAGATGGGCGTGCACTCGCTGAAGATCGAGGGCCGCACCAAGAGCCACTACTACGTGGCGCGCACCGCCCAGGTGTACCGCAAGGCGATCGACGACGCGGTGGCCGGGCGGCCGTTCGACATGTCGCTGATGGACACCCTGGAATCGCTGGCCCACCGCGGCTACACCGAGGGCTTCCTGCGCCGCCACGTGCACGACGAATACCAGAACTACCAGCACGGCTACTCGCTGTCCGAGCGCCAGCAGTTCGTCGGCGAGTTCACCGGGGTGCGCAAGGACGGCCTGGCCGAGGTGACGGTGAAGAACCGCTTCCAGGTCGGCGACCTGCTCGAGCTGATGAGCCCGCAGGGCAACCTCAACTTCCGCCTCGAGCATATGCTCGACAAGAAGGGCGAGAGCGCCACGGTGGCGCCGGGCGACGGCCATGTGGTCTACCTGCCGGTGCCGGAGGAGGTCGACCTGCAGTACGCGCTGCTGATGCGTCACCTGGACGGCGGCAGCACCCGCGGCTGAGCCGGCGCACCCCGGGGCGGCGCCGGCTCAGCCGCGCGCTTCAGGCGAGGGCGCTGACCCTGGGTTTCTGCGCGTCCAGCAGCCCGGCCAGCGTCAGCGCCTCCACCGGGTGGCTGATCAGGTAGCCCTGGATCTCGTCGCAGGCGTGCTCGCGCAGGAACTCCAGCTGCGCCGGCCGCTCCACCCCCTCGGCCACCACCTGCAGGCCGAGGCTGTGGGCCATGGCGATGATCGCCCGGGTGATCGCCGCGTCGCCGCCCTCGCCGGCGTCCAGCTCGCGGATGAAGGTGCGGTCGATCTTCACCACGTCCACCGGCAGGTGCTTGAGGTAGCCGAGCGAGGAGTAGCCGGTGCCGAAGTCGTCGATCGCCAGGCGCACGCCGAGGGCGCGCAGCTCGCGGAACTGCCCGGCCAGGGTCTCGACGTTGTCGGCCAGCTGGCTCTCGGTCAGCTCCAGCTCCAGCAGGTGCGCCGGCAGGCCGGTTTCCGCGAGGATCGCCGCGACCCGCGCGACGAAGCCCGGCTGGCGCAGCTGGGCCATGGCGACGTTCACCGACACGCGCAGCTCGGCCAGCCCGCTCTGCCGCCACTCCTGCGCCTGGCGGCAGGCCTGGCGCAGGACGAAGTCGCCGATGGCGGTGATCTGCCCGGTCTCCTCGGCCAGGCCGATGAAGCCCCCCGGCGACAGCAGGCCGAACTCCGGGTGGCGCCAGCGCACCAGCGCCTCGGCGCCGTGCAGGCGCTCGCTGCGCAGGGTCAGGCGCGGCTGGTAGAACACCTCCAGCTGGCTGCGCTCCAGCGCCTTGTCCAGCTGCGCCTCGAGCAGCAGCCGCTCGCGGCTGCCGGTACGCAGGCTGTTGCGGTAGAACTGCAGGTTGTTGCCGCCCAGCTGCTTGGCGTGGCGCATGGCCATGCTCGCCTGGCTGAACAGGCTGGCCGGGTCGCCGGCGACGGACAGCAGGCCGATGCCCAGCGAGGCGCCGACCACCATCTCCTGGCCGTCGACCTCGATGCCCTGGCGCAGCACGGCGAGCAGGCGCCGGCCGAGCGGCTCGAGCTCGCCAGCCGGGCCGCCGCTACCGAGCAGCACGGCGAACTCGTCCACCGCGATGCGCGCGATGGTGTCGGCCTGCGGCAGGCTGGCGCGCAGGCGCTGGGCCATCTCGCAGAGGATGCTGTCGGCGGCCTGGTGGCCGAGGCTCTCGTTGAGCAGCTTGAAGCGGTCGAGGTCGAGGTGCAGCAGGGCCAGTTCGCCGCCCGCGGCGCGCACCCGCGCCACGGCGGCGTCGAGGTTCTCCAGCAGCAGGCTGCGGTTGGCCAGCCCGGTCAGCGGATCGTGGCTGGCGAGGAAGCGCCGCTGCGCCTCCTCGGCGCGGCGCGCCTGCTCGCTCTCGCTGAGCGCGCGGGTGCGCTCGCTGACCCGCTCCTCCAGCGCCCGCTGCGCGGTGCGCAGCTCGGCCTCGACCTGCTGGCGCTGGCGCACCTCGCTGGCCAGTTCCTGGTTCATGCGCATGCTGGCCTTGCGCGCCTGCTCCTGGAACTCCAGCAGCGACTGGTTCTGGAAGCGGTGCAGCAGGTTGCGCTGCCAGGCGCGGTTGATCTGCCAGGCGCTGACCAGCAGGGCCGGCAGCAGGAGCAGGCCGAACACTCCCCAGCCGCGCAGCTGCAGGTCGTCGCTGCCGAGCAGCGACAGGCTGGAAGGCAGCAGCGCCGGCAGGGCGAAGGCGAGGAAGGCGCGCAGGCTGGCGGCGTAGGCCACGCTGGCGGAGATGGTCGCGGTGGCCAGCAGGCCGTAGACCAGCGCCTGCTGCAGCGGCTCGGCCAGCGGCATCAGCAGGATGCCGGCCAGCGCCAGGGTCAGCCCCGAGGCGGCGGCGCCGAGCAGCAGGGTCAGCCGCCACATCGGGTCGGCCTGGCGTGCGGCGGGGGCGCGCTGGAAGGTGCGGGTCTGCCACAGGCGCAGGCCGACCAGCAGGCCCAGCCAGCCGAGCAGGGCGGCGAGCATGCCGGTGCGCTGCTGGTCCCAGAGCAGGACGACGCAACTGAGGCCGCCGAGCAGCATCAGCAGGCTGGGCAGGCGCGAACCGCGATACAGCTGGCGGGTCAGCGCGGCATCGATCGCCACGGCGTACTGCTGGCGTACCGCCTGGGGGTCGATGGCCGGCGGCTGGACATCGTGGGAGAAGAGAAAGGTCATGGGCGCAACTTGTGCTGTTGTTCTTGTCGTATCGTCCCGGACATGTGCGCCAGCTCTCCCTGCGTCGGTGGGCCGGCACTTCCGGCCAGGCCAGAGTTTGCCGCGTCTTCGCCCCGACCGCTAGAATGCCGCGATGCGCGAAGACCTATCCTTTCTGCTCAGTTCCCTCAACGATGCCCAACGCCAGGCGGTCGCCGCCCCGCTCGGCCGCCAGCTGGTGCTGGCCGGCGCCGGCTCCGGCAAGACCCGCGTGCTGGTGCACCGCATCGCCTGGCTGATCGAGGTGGAGGGCGCCGGGCCGCACTCGATCCTCTCGGTCACCTTCACCAACAAGGCCGCCGCCGAGATGCGTGCGCGCATCGAGCAGCTGCTCGGCAGCAGCCCGGCCGGCATGTGGGTGGGCACCTTCCACGGTCTCGCCCACCGCCTGCTGCGCGCCCACTGGCAGGAGGCGGGGCTGGCGGAGAACTTCCAGATCCTCGACTCCGACGACCAGCAGCGCCTGGTCAAACGGGTGATCCGCGAGCTGGGCCTCGACGAGCAGCGCTGGCCGGTGCGCCAGGCGCAGTGGTTCATCAACGGCCAGAAGGACGAGGGCATCCGCCCGCGACACATCCAGCCGGCCGGCGACCTGTACCTGGCCACCATGCTCAACATCTACAGCGCCTACGAGGCCGCCTGTGCGCGCGCCGGGGTGGTCGACTTCGCCGAGCTGCTGCTGCGCTCGCTGGAGCTGTGGCGCGACAACCCGGGCCTGCTCGAACACTACCGCCAGCGCTTCCGCCACATCCTGGTCGACGAGTTCCAGGACACCAACGCCGTGCAGTACGCCTGGCTGCGCCACCTGGCCGCACCCAGCGGCAGCGCCGGCACCAGCCTGATGGTGGTCGGCGACGACGACCAGTCGATCTACGGCTGGCGCGGCGCGCGCATCGAGAACATCCAGCAGTTCGAGCGCGACTTCAGCGACGCCGAGACCATCTGCCTGGAGCAGAACTACCGCTCCACCGCACGCATCCTCGAGGCCGCCAACGCACTGATCGCCAATAACCAGGGGCGCCTGGGCAAGCAGCTGTGGACCGAGGGCGACGAGGGCGACCCGATCAGCCTGTACGCCGCCTTCAACGAACACGACGAGGCGCGCTTCATCGTCGAGCGTATCCAGGACGCCGTGCGCAAGGACGGCCTGCAGCGCCGCGAGATCGCCATCCTCTACCGCTCCAACGCCCAGTCGCGGGTGCTGGAGGAAGCGCTGCTCAGGGAGAAGATTCCCTACCGTATCTACGGCGGCCAGCGCTTCTTCGAGCGCGCCGAGATCAAGAACGCCATGGCCTACCTGCGCCTGATCCGCCAGCGCGACGACGACGCCGCGCTGGAGCGGGTGCTCAACCTGCCGCCGCGCGGCATCGGCGAGAAGACCGTGGAGATCCTCCGCGAGGTGGCGCGCAGCCAGCAGCTGTCGCTGTGGCGCGCCCTGCACCAGGCGGTCGGCCAGAAGCTGCTGCCCGGCCGCGCCGCCGGCGCGCTGAACGCCTTCGTCGAGCTGATCGACACCCTCGCCCTGCGCGTCGAGGACATGCCGCTGCACCTCCTGACCCAGACGGTGATCGAGCAGACCGGGCTGATCCCCTTCCATCTCGCCGAGAAGGGCGAGAAGGGCCAGACCCGCGTCGACAACCTCGAGGAGCTGGTCAGCGCCGCGCGTTCGTTCGAGAGCGGCGAGGACGAGCTGTCGCCGCTCGCCGCGTTCATCGACCATGCCGCCCTGGAGGCCGGCGACGCCCAGGCCGACGAGGGCGAGGACAGCGTGCAGCTGATGACCCTGCACAGCGCCAAGGGTCTGGAGTTCCCGCTGGTGTTCCTCGCCGGCATGGAGGAAGGCCTGTTCCCGCACAAGATGAGCCTCGAGGAGCCCGGCCGCCTCGAGGAGGAGCGCCGCCTCGCCTACGTCGGCCTGACCCGCGCCATGCAGCGCCTGGTGCTGACCTACGCCGAGACCCGCCGTCTGTACGGCAGCGAGACCTACAACAAGGTGTCGCGCTTCGTCCGCGAGATTCCGCCGGGGCTGGTCCACGAGGTGCGCCTGGCCGGCAGCGTCAGCCGCCCCTTCGCCGGCAAGAGCAGCGTGGCCAGCCCGTTCGCCGGGGCCGGCGTGCCGGACACCGCCTTCGCCCTCGGCCAGCGTGTGCGCCACGCCCTGTTCGGCGAGGGGGTGATCCTCAACTACGAGGGCTCCGGCGCGCAGGCGCGCGTGCAGGTCAACTTCGACGGCGAGGGCAGCAAGTGGCTGATGCTGTCCTACGCCAAGCTGGAAGCGCTCTAGCGCGGCATTCCATACAACAACACCAACAAGGCCGCCCGTCGGCCCCATCGAGCAAGGGAGAACACCCGATGAATCGTCGCCAACTGTTCGGCGCTGCCGCAGCGCTGCTGGCCGCCATGGGCCTGGCCGGCTGCAAGGACGAACCCGCCGCGCAACAGGGCGCCGCGCAGCCGGCGCAGACCTTCACCTGGAAGATGGTCACCTCCTGGCCGAAGAACTACCCCGGCCTGGGCACCGGCGCCGAGGGCTTCGCCCAGCGCGTCAACGCCATGAGCGGCGGCCGCCTGACCGTCAAGGTCTACGCCGGCGGCGAACTGGTGCCGCCGCTGGAGGCGTTCGACGCCGTGTCCCAGGGCACCGCCGAGCTGGCCCACACCACCCCCTACTACTGGAAGGGCAAGACCCCGGCCGCGCAGTTCTTCACCGCCGTGCCCTTCGGCCTGTCGACCATGGAGATGCACTCCTGGCTGAGCCATGGCGGCGGCCAGGCGCTGTGGGACGAGGCCTATGCGCCGTTCGGCATCAAGCCGCTGGCCGCGGGCAACTCCGGCATGCAGATGGGCGGCTGGTTCAACAAGGAGATCAACAGCCTGGAAGACCTCAAGGGCCTGAAGATCCGCACTCCGGGCCTCGGCGCCGAGGTCTACAACCGCCTGGGCGCGACCACCGTCAACCTGCCCGGCGGCGAGGTGTTCACCGCCATGCAGACCGGCGCCATCGACGCCACCGACTGGGTCAGCCCGTACAACGACCTGGCCTTCGGCATCCACAAGGCCGCCAAGTACTACTACTTCCCGGGCTGGCAGGAGCCGCAGGCGGTCATCGAGCTGCTGATCAACAAGAAGGCCTGGGACAGCCTGCCGGCCGACCTCAAGGCCATCGTCGAGGAAGCCGCGCGCGGCTCCGTGCAGGTCATGCTCGAGGAGTACGCCTTCAACAACGCCAAGGCCCTCGGCGAGCTGAAGAAGCAGGGCACCGAGCTCAAGCGCTTCCCCGACGAGGTGCTGGCCGCCATGCGTCACGAGTCCGAGCAGGTGCTCGACCAGCTGGCCGCGCAGAACGAGCTGAACGGCCGCATCTGGGCCTCGATGAAGGCCTACCGCGAGCAGGCGGTGGAGATGAGCAAGGTCACCGACAAGGAACTGTACAACTGGCGCTGAGTCCAGCCTGCCCGGCGGCGCTACGGCGCCGGCGGGCTCCCGCCCTCTTCCCGCGCAACAGTCCGAAACAATCTGCAACTGGCCGCCTGCCCGGCGCTGGGCAAAGATGACGCGCGTGAATCACCACACCGAGAGCACTCTCAACATGCAACGAATCCTCAGCCTGGCGATGGCCCTGTGCCTCAGCCTGACGCTCAGCGTCGACGCCTTCGCCGCCAAGCGCTTCGGCGGCGGCAAGTCCGCCGGCTCCGCGCCGATGCACCAGACCCAGCAGCGCCAGACCCAGCAGGCGGCGCCGGCGCCCACCGCGCCGGCAGCCGGCGCCATGGCCGGTGCCGCCGCCAAGCCCAGCGGC
>NZ_SSTC01000100.1 GCF_004801855.1 Pseudomonas sp. A-1
CGCGCCCAGCGCGCCGTCGCTCATCCGCTCCAGCGGCGCCAGCAGCCCGGCCAGTGCCGCCTCGGCCAGCCCGTGGGCGGCCAGCGTGGCGCGCACCTTGTCGGCCAGATCGGCCTCGCCGGCGTCGACCGCCAGCACCAGCGCGCGCGGGTGGATCAGCAGCTCGTCGCTCGCCGCTGTGCGCACGCAGCTCACCCGGATGCGCCGCCCGGCGTCCTCGTCCAGCGGCAGGCGTGCAGCGGCCAGCCAGGGCGCCTCGCCTTCCACGCGCACCGTCTCGCCGCCGAGCAGGTCGGCGACGAAACGCTTGCCCTCCTCCACGTCGGCCAGTGCGTAGCCGTCCGGCGGGTTGAGCAGGCAGGTACCGAAGCGCAGCTCGCCTGCGGTGGTGATCGCCGCCTCGATGCCGAAGATCGCCGCGATCTCCCGGGCGATATGGTTGACCCCGGCCAGCCCGCCGAGCAGCGGCACCACCGCGCTGGCGTCCTCGGCCACCGCCAACACCGGCGGCTCCTGCTCCTTGTCGGCCAAGACCGGCGCCAGGCTGCGGATCACGATGCCGGCGGCGCACAGCGCGACGATCGGCGTGCCGCTCTGGTACAGCGCGCGCAGGGTGGCGCCGAAGTCTTCGTAGGCGATGTCCGCCTCGACGCGGCCCTGCAGGGCGTAGACCGGCGCCTGCGGGTAGCGAGCCTGGATGCGCCGCGCCGTGGCCAGGCTGGCGGCGCCGAGGATCACGATTGCGGGAGTCTTGTGCATCAGCCTTGCCACCTCGGGCCGGGAACCAGGATCAGGGAGAAGTACGGCGAGGCCATCGGGTCGACCTCGGCCAACGGCAGGCTGCGCTGCTCGGCCATGGTCGCCCGCTCGATGTACAGGGCGCGCTCGGCCATGCCGAGGCGCTCCAGCACCCGGCGCACCTTGTCGAAATTACGGCCGAGCTTCATCACCACCGCCGCCTCGGCGCCGGACAGGCGCTCATGCAATTCCTCCTCGGACAGCACGCCAGAAAGCACCAGCAGGCTCTGGTTGCGGTAGACCAGCGGCGAACCCAGTGCAGCGGCGGCGCCGAGCATCGAGCAGACGCCGGGCACCACCTCGGTGGCGTAGCGCTCGGCCAGGCGGTCGTGCAGGTACATGTAGGAGCCGAAGAAGAACGCATCGCCCTCGCAGATCACCGCCACGTCGCGGCCGGCGTCCAGGTGCGCGGCGACCTGCGCGGCGGCAGTGTCGTAGAAGTCGGCGATCACCTCCTCGTAGGAGAGCGGCGGCGCCAGCTTCTCGGTGGTCACCGGATAGACCAGCGGCAGGCGCAGCTGGTCGTCGCGCAGGTATTCCTCGATCACCCCGAAGGCGTTGCCGCCCTGCCCCTTGCTGGCCTTGGCCTTGGCGACGAAATAGGCCACCACCGGCGCGCCGCGCAGCAGGCGCAGCGCCTTGACGGTGATCAGCTCGGCATCGCCCGGCCCGACGCTCAGGCCCAGCAGTCGTCCCTTGCTCATCATTCCACCTCCGTGGCCAGCGCGTTGACCGCCGCGGCGGCCATGGCGCTGCCGCCGCGCCGGCCGCGGACGATCACGTAGGGCACGCCGCGACTGTCGGCGGCCAGCATGTCCTTGGACTCGGCGGCGCCGATAAAACCGACCGGGAAACCGAGGATCAATGCCGGTTTCGGCGCGCCGGCATCGAGCATTTCCAGCAGGTAGAACAGCGCGGTGGGCGCGTTGCCGATCACCACCACGCTGCCTTCCAGATGGTCTCGCCAGTGCTCCAGGGCCACCGCCGAGCGGGTGTTGCCCCGCTCGCGGGCCAGCGCGGGGATTTCCGGATCGTTTAGGGTGCAGATGACCGGGTTGCCGGCCGGCAGGCGCGCGCGGGTGATGCCCTCGGCGACCATCCGCGCATCGCAGAGGATCGGTGCGCCGGCGGCCAGCGCGGCGCGCCCGGCGCTACCGGCGCCCGGAGAGAAGCGCAGCTCGTCGACCACGTCGACCATGCCGCAGGCGTGGATCACGCGCACGGCGAGCTTTTCCAGATCGGCGGGGATCGCCGCCAGATCAGCCTCGGCGCGGATGGTGGCGAAGGATTGGCGATAGATCTCCTGACCATCGCGGATGTAGTCGATCATGGGGACTCCGGGGATGAGGGGGATGCGGCCAGCCGTGCGGCGGCCTGCTCGATGTTCAGATTCTCGGCCAGCACGCGGCCGAAGCCGGCGCCGCCGGGCGTACGCTGCAGCAACTGGTAGCGCGCCGGCGCCGTGGCCAGCAGGGTGAAGGCCGCGACATGCGCAGCGGCGCAGCTGCGCGGGCAGCCGCTCAGGTGGATGTCCGCCGCGCCGGCTGCGGGCGGCAGCAAGGCGGCCAGGCGCAGGGCATCGGCCTTGGTGTCGGCCAGCGCACGGGCGCAGCCCTGGCTGCCGGTGCAGGCGACCAGCCGGGCCAGCGGCGCGGCCGGGTCGACCAGCAGGCCGAGGCTCGCCAGCTCGCCCAAGACACCGGTCGCGTCGGCGGCGGGAATGTTGGGCAGCAGCACGCCCTGCCAGGGCGTCAGGCGCAGGCTGGCATCGCCAAAGCGCTCGGCCAGCTCGGCCAGACGACGCAGCTGCCCGCCGCGAAGGCGGCCCAGCACGCTCTGCGCGCCGACCTGGCAGAGCCCGGCCTGGCGCTGCGCCTGCACGCCGAAGCGCCGCTGCGGTTCGGCCGGCGCGCGGCGCCAGGAGAGAAGCGCGGCGTCGCGGCGCAGCTCCAGCACCGGATGGCGTGCGCGCAGCGCAGCGAGGACGGCCGGCGCCGGCAGGCTCTGCAGCAGGTGGCGCATGCGCGTCTGCTCGGCGCCGGCGCGGTCGAGGAACAGCTCCAGCAGCGCGAACACCAGCGCGCCGGCCTGCGCCGCCGGAATCGAGGCCAGTGCGGGTTCGTCTCCGGCACGCTGCGGCGGGCAGCCGGCCAGGCCGAAGGCGTAGCGCGGCCCGTCCTCACCCGGCAGGGCCGACAGCCACAGGTCGTGGGGGTGGTCGAGCATCGCCAGCGCCTCGCCGCCATCGAGCTGCACGGCGAACTTGGGCGACAGCGCGTGCCAGCGCGGTTCTCGCTCCAGTCGGGCGAGCAGCGCGGCGGCCAGCGGGCGGGTATCGAGCAGGGTGTGGGGATCGTGGCCGGCGGCGGGGCTGAGCATCAGGTTGCGCACGTCGTCGCCGGCGGCGCTGGCGGCGCCCAGGCCGGCGGCCAGCAGGCGCTCGATCAGCGCGTCCTCGCACCCGGCGCGCACGCCGCGGATCTGCAGGTTGGCGCGGTTGGTGGCTTCCAGCACGCCGCCGGCACACGCCTCGGCGGCAACGGCGATGGCCCGCGCCTGGCGGGCGGTGAGCCGCCCACCGGGCAGCTTGATGCGGCAGATGCCGCCGTCGCGGGCGGCGACGATGCGCAGCAGGCCCGGACAGGCGGAAGGGCGCGGCGCAGCCGCGCGAAGAGGATGCTTCACGAAAGGTCACCGGATTGTCCGTCGCGGCGACCCCTGCGATCCCGCCCGCAGGCGAAACCCCGCGCCGGCCCGCAGGCCGGCGCGCTTGCAGCATCGGTACACCCCGCCCGACGTTGGCACTCGCGACTCCTCTCGCCGGCAGGTCTCCTGGCTGGCAGGTCGTCGCCCGGCGTCGCCTTCCCGGTTGCCCAGTGGCCTGTGACGCGGACTCGCTGCTGACAGTTGCGGGGGCAGCCACGGTCGGAGCGATGCTCTTCCGTGTTCCCTCTTCGGCCCTGAACGGGCACCGACGAACGCGCTATTATGCCCGGCTTTCGCCGCCATTGCCCTCACAGACCACCGTAGAGGCGAATTCATTCGCCAGGGCGCGGCATTCCGGCGGAGACATCCGCCCATCACACAAGGAACCCCGATGACGCCCTGGCTGACCGTAGTGGGCATCGGCGAAGACGGCTTCGCCGGCCTCGGCAAGAGCGCCCGCCGCGCCCTGCTCGGCGCCGCGCACATCGTCGGCGCCGAACGCCAGCTGGCCCTGCTGCCACGCTGCGTGGGTGCCACGCGCGCGTGCTGGCCCAGTCCGTTCGACCTCGCCGCCGTGCTGGCCCGGCGCGGCACGCCTACCTGCGTGCTGGCCAGCGGCGACCCGATGTTCTACGGCGTCGGCGCCAGCCTGGCGCGCGCGCTGCCGGCCGGGGAGCTGCGCGTGCTGCCGTCGCCCTCCTCGGTGTCCCTGGCCGCCGCGCGCCTGGGCTGGGCGCTGCAGGACTGCACGGTGGTCTCGCTGGTCGCCCGCCCGCTGGCCGCGCTGAACCGCCACCTGCAGCCCGGCGCGCGCCTGCTGGTGCTCAGCGAAGGCGCCGCCACCCCGGCGCAGGTCGCCGAACTGCTGCGCGAGCGCGGCTTCGGCCTCAGCCGCCTCAGCCTGCTGGAGCACCTCGGCGGCCCGCACGAACGGCGCCTCGACGGCCTCGCCGCCGACTGGAGCCTGCCGCCCGGCGCCGCCCTCAACCTGCTGGCCATCGACTGCCGGGCGGAAGCCGGCGCGCAGCCGCTGCCGTCCACCGTCGGCCTGCCCGACGAGGCCTACCGCCACGACGGCCAGCTGACCAAGCGCGACGTGCGCGCCGTCACCCTCGCCCGCCTCGCCCCGCTGCCCGGCGAGCTGCTGTGGGACGTCGGCGCCGGCTGCGGCTCCATCGGCATCGAGTGGCTGCGCGCCCATCCGCAGTGCCGCGCCATCGCCCTGGAGGCCGACGAGGGCCGCCAGGCGCACATCCGCCACAACCGCGACGCCCTCGGCGTGCCGCACCTGCAGCTGGTCGCCGGCAGCGCGCCGCAGGCGCTGGCCGGCCTGCCGGCGCCGGAGGCGGTGTTCATCGGCGGCGGCGTCACCGTGCCCGGCGTGCTGGAAGACTGCTGGGCGGCGCTCAAGCCGGGGGGACGGCTGATCGCCAACGCCGTCACCCTGCAGAGCGAGGCGCGGCTTATCGACTGGCACGCCCGCCACGGCGGCGAGCTGCTGCGCCTGCACATCGCCCACGCCAAGCCGCTGGGCAACTTCGACACCTGGCGCCAGGCGCTGCCGATCACCCTGCTCTGCGTGCGCAAGCCCGGCGAGGCCGGCGATGCGTGAGGAAACCCCGGAACAGCCGCGCCCGCTGCGCACCGGCCTGACCACCGGCAGCTGCGCCACCGCCACCAGCCTGGCCGCCGCGCGCCTGCTGCTGGGCGGCGACGCCTGCGACGCGGTGGAGATCGTCCTGCCCAAGGGCCAGCGGGTCAGCATGCGCCTGGAGTTCTGCCGGCCATGCGCCGGCGGCGCCGAGGCCGGCACGCTCAAGGACGGCGGCGACGACCCCGACGCCACCCACGGCGCGCTGATCAGCGCCCGCGTGGCGCTCGATCCGCGTCCCGGCGTGCGCTTCCACGCAGGGCCCGGCGTCGGCACCGTCACCCGTCCGGGGCTGGTGCTGGCGGTCCGCGAGCCGGCGATCAACCCGGTGCCGCGACAAATGATGAGCGAGCACCTCGCCCGTCTCGCCGCCGAATGCGGCTATGCCGGCGGCTTCGAGGTCACCGTCTGCGTGGCGAACGGCGCGGAAATCGCGCTGAAGACCATGAATCCGCGCCTGGGCATCCTCGGCGGCATCTCCATCCTCGGCACTACCGGCATCGTCCGCCCGTTCTCCTGCTCGGCCTATATCGCCTCCATCCGCCAGGCCATCGACGTGGCCCGCGCCAACGGCCTGCAGCATCTGGCCGCCTGCACCGGCAACGCCAGCGAGGACGCCATGCGCGGCCACTACGGCCTCGACGACAGCGCGCTGATCGAGATGGGCGACTTCGCCGGCGCCGTGCTCAAGCACCTGCGCCGCGCCCCGGTGGCGCGCCTGACCCTGTGCGGCGGCTTCGGCAAGATCAGCAAGCTGGCTGCCGGCCACCTCGACCTGCACAGCCGCCGCTCCAGCATCGACCTGCCGCAACTGGCCGACTGGGCCGCCGAACTGGGCGCCGACACTGAGCTGCAGGACGCCATGCGCGCCGCCAACACCAGCCAGCAGGCACTGGCCCTGGCCAGCGCCGCCGGCATTGCCCTGGGCGATGCGGTGTGCGCCCGCGCGCTGGCCTTCGCCCGCTCGATAGTCCCGGCGCAGGTGCGCCTGGAAGTCTTCGCCATCGACCGCCAGGGCCGCTTCGTCGGCCGGGCGCTGGAGTCCGCATCGTGAACAGACGCATCCTGCTGCTCGGCGGCATCGGCGAGGCGCTGGCCATCGCCCGCCAGTTGCCGAGCGATGCCATCTACAGCCTCGCCGGCCTCGGCAAGGTGCCGACCGACCTGCCCTGCCAGGTGCGCGTCGGCGGCTACGGCGGCGCCGAGGGGCTGGCGCGCTTCATCGCGGCCGAAGGCATCGGCCTGCTGATCGACGCCACCCACCCCTACGCCGCGCAGATCAGCCGCAACGCCGCCCAAGCCGCCCTGCTCGCCGGCATCCCCTGCTGGGCTCTGCGCCGCCCCGGCTGGCAGCCCGGCCCCGGCGACGACTGGCGCGAGGTCGCAGACTGGGCAGAGCTAACCACCATCCTCGCCCCGTTCCGCCGCCCGCTGTTCACCCTCGGCCGCGAACCGCTGGAGCACCTGGAAGAAATCCCCGCCTACCAGCACTGGACCGTGCGCTGCCTCACCGCCCAGCCGCCCGTACCGCGCGCGGAAATCCTCGGCGCCCGCGGCCCCTTCGCCCTCGACGACGAACGCGCGCTCATGGAGCGCATCGACTGCGACGTGCTGATCAGCAAGAACAGCGGCAGCCAGGCCACCGAGCACAAGTTGCAGGCCGCCCGCGAGCGGGGGATTCCGGTGTTGGTGCTGAGGAGGCCGGAGTTGCCGGGGGTGGAGCGGGAGTTTGCCAGCGGCGAGGAGCTGATGGCGGGATTGGTTGAGGATGGGTGGCGGGGCTGACCGATGTGCCATACCGCGTAGGGGGGAAAACGACCGCAGGTCTTTTCCACCGGGTACTGCGGGGCATGGGCTGGTAGAAAACGCTGCGCGGTTTTCTACCCTACGTGCTGACACCGATTCGCTCGGCCAAAGCCAGCGCTTCGTCCTTGTAGGCTTGGGAATGGCGGGTGCGGATTTGCTTCATCAGGTTTGCTGATCTTGCCATGGTTCACCTCATGCAGTGTATCGCTTAACGGGGTGTCCACTGGGGCTGGGCAAGATCAAACTTCCCACCTCAGCCATCTGGTCACAACATGCGGGAAAAATGCGCGCTCGGTGCCGCTACACAGTTTTGTACCAGCCTCCCGTAATGGCATGATGAGCACATCGCCACACACTAAGGACTAGCTATGGCTCGGAAGTCGCCACCCCCGACCGTTCAACCGAAAGTTCACTTGACAGCAGAGCAGTTACAGAAAGGAATCGACCGGCTTGAGCAACGAATCACGGACCTCGATGCGTTTGATTTCAACACACTTAAAAGTGGGACCTCTCCAGAACTCCAAGTTCTAGAGCGAAGTATTGAGGATACGTTGGAGCGGTGCTTCGGAGTAAACACTACCGCAGCCAATCGTTACAAAGAGGCGTACCAGCTGCATTACCATGTAATGGTTTGGGTATCGGGGATGCCTGAGCCCAACTACAAAGCGCGAACGAAAGAAAAGATTGAAGAAGCTAAAGCGTTACTGGGCCAAGCGATCAATGCATTGAAAGCAGACCTTGAAGACCTGGATCCCAGCATTGCCACCCCTGCTACGAAAGCTCACCTGGCAACTCATTCTTCACGCGTATTTCTCGTACACGGACATGATGAAGCTGTCCGCGAAACCGTTGCGCGTTTCCTCGAAAAGCTTGGCCTTCAAGTAATCATTCTTCACGAGCAGGCTAACGGGGGACGCACGATCATCGAGAAAATCGAGCACCACTCCGACGTAGGAATGGCTGTTGTGCTGCTAACACCCGACGATGTTGGCGGTAAGGCAGGCGGCCAGATGGAGCCTCGCGTGAGACAGAATGTCCTACTGGAGCTTGGATACTTTATGGGAGTACTGGGTCGTCACAAAGTCTGCGCTCTGAGGTCTGGAAAAGTAGAAATACCTACAGACTTTGCCGGCGTGGTTTGGACTGAAATGGCAGGCGAATGGAAAACTGCAATCGCCCGCGAGTTGAAAGCGGCCGGCTACGATATCGATTGGAATAAAGTTATGAGCTAAACACCCTTTTGATCGTTCCCACGCTCCGCGTGGGAACGCAGCCAGTGACGCTCTGTGTCACAGAGACGGACGCGGAGCGTCCAGTGAGAAACTCCCACGCAGAGCGTGGGAGCCATCATCACTTCAAGCGCGGAGCGCAGGTCAGGAGCGCTCCATATCCCTCAGCCTCCCCACCACAACCCCCACCCGCATCCCGAACAGCCTGAACACGCTGTCCAGCGTCGCCACCGTGGGGTTGCCGGCATCCTGTTCGAGCTGGCGCAGGGTGCGCAGCGACAGCTTGCACATGCGCGCGAAGTCGGTCTGATTCAGGCCGGTGACGCGCAGGCGTAGCTGGCGGATGGCGCCGCCGAAGCTCAGGGTGCCGTCGGCCAGTTGCTGGCGGATGTCGTCGAGTACCGCGCCGCGGTCTTCCTGCGGTTTCTTCATAGCAGCCCCCAGCGGCGCAGGGTGGTTTCCAGGCGGTCGAGCGGGATGGTCGGTGCCTGCCAGGTCGCCTCGGGCAGGCCCAGTTCATGCAGCAGGTCCGGCAGGGCCAGCAGCTGGCGGGCGTCGGCGCGCAGGCGCTCGAACGAGACTTCGGGGTCGGCCCAGCGCGCCAGGGCGTGGCAGGCGGCGCGCCAGTCGGTGCCCTCCAAGCGTTCGATGCCGTCGGGCCAGCGGGTCGTGCGCACCACGCCTTCGGGGTCCATGGCCATCGGTGCCAGATCGTAGATCGGCGCCAGGTCGATGCGCTCGCGGCTGCGCAGGATGGAGAAGTTGCGCCCGTGATTGTCGGTGTTGCCGAGGATCTGGTTGAGCAGGTCGCGGCGCAGGTATTCGGCGACCAGGGCGGGAACCTCCGCGCCCTGACCGACGGCGTTCCAGGTCTGCGCCAGGCGGGCGACCACCTCGACGTGCTCCAGGCGGCTGCCCGGCCGGGTCACGCCGCACAGCGAGTAGGCGGATTCGACGGCGATGCGCTCGACCCCGTGCGGGCCGATCCGGCGGTCGAAGCGCTGCATCCACAGGCTGGGCTTTTCCGCTTCCTCGAAGGCCAGCCCTTCGGCGGCAATCGTCTCGATGCCCAGACGGTTGAGCGCATGGTAGTAGCAGTATTCGCTGCGCAGGATGTCCCGGTCGGTGGCCGTCGCGGCGTTGCGCGGGAACTTGACGAACCAGTGCCGGCGCACCTCGGCGTCGGGCAGGCTGGCGTCCGGGTAGAGGTCGCCGGCGGCATCCTCGGCCAGCAGCAGCTTGGGCGCCTCGCCGCCCGCTCCCGTGGCGCCGCCGACGGCCGCGCCGCGCTCGTAGGCGTAATCGAGGAAGCGGATGTCGCGGCGGATCACTTCCTCGCGGGGGAAGCCGGCCGCTACGCAGGGGGCGGCGACGGACTCCTTGACCCGCAGGTTGCCGACCGGCGCCAGGGTGCAGCGCTGCAGCAGGAAGAACTCTTCCGGCGCATCGAGGGGCAGCGCCATCCGCGCGAGGATGAGCCGCCGCGCGGCGCCGGCGGGGATGATGTCGTGCAGGAAGGCCGGCGCGATGCCCCGGTAGTCGTCCCAGCCCAGGGGCAAGGCGGCGCTCACCGCCGGGGCTTTCGGCGTGCCCAGGTCGTCGAGGTGGGCGACCAGATAGTCGGCCTCGTAGCGGGCGCTGCAGCGGCTGCGCAAGCCGTCGGCGGGCGCGTCGAAGCACAGCCGCATCGCATCGTGCCACTGACCGTCGAGATGGACCTGAAGGGTGAGGGTTTCCATGTGATGGCTGGCGTCGCACACCGTGTCTTTGGGGAGATGATGGATAGGCATCATAGTACCTATTCTGCCCATGCCCAAGGCACAAAAAGGCATTTAAATACCTATTTATGCCTGTACGCAGCTCTGAATCGGCACTTTGCTGCCCATCCAATGCCGTTGCACTGCAATCCGGCCTGCCCGTTATCTTGCGTCACGGACAGCTGGCTCCAGCCTGGGCTGCCGGCGGGAAACCGTGGGCACGCCTCGTGCGCTGCTGCACCGAACGCCTCGGTGGCTCGATGTATAAGGCTCGGGCACTGCCGATGGGGTCGGTGCCGCGCCCCGCTGATCGCGGGATCGCAGCC
Organism: Pseudomonas sp. A-1; assembly: GCF_004801855.1. GTDB lineage: Bacteria > Pseudomonadota > Gammaproteobacteria > Pseudomonadales > Pseudomonadaceae > Geopseudomonas. The sequence continues at coordinate 10,274 of NZ_SSTC01000100.1, forward strand.
GGCACGGGAAACCGGGCCGGCCATTCACTCAGGGAGAGGGGGAAACGACTTGAAGGGGACCGTTGAAGCCGAGGCTGCGATCAGCCTCCCTGCCCGCTCGCGGAGCTGGTTCATCCAGGCGGTTCTGACCGCGATCGTCTTCATGCCGGCCTGGAAGTGGTACGGCCTTTGGCCAGGTGTCGCGCTGGCCTTGCTGTTCAACCTGCCGCTCGTGCTCGGGCCCAGCAGGATCACTATCTATCCGCATTCCAGGCGACTGGTCTTTTCATACCCGGGGTTCGGCTCCTTCAGGCGGCAAAAGGTCGTCGATCTGGCCGGGTTCTCGCGCGTTTACAGCCAGATCGACAGCTATGCCGCGCGTTCCCTCCATCTGAGCGGCCCGCAGGGGGAACACCTGAAGCTGGCCAGCTTTGCGCAGAGCGTGAGGTCGGCAAACCGGCATATCGAGGAAGTGGCAGAGCTGCGGAAAAGGATCGCCCGTGCCCTGCACATCGCCGATGGTGGTGAGGCCTAGCCACCGCTGGCGCGGGCTATGCCGGCGGCGGAGCTGGTCGAGACGCTGGTGCGCGAGCCGGCGCGCTGCGCCAGCAAAAACGCCCGCCGACCGTCACCGGCCGCGGGCGTTCTTCAGTACCGGCGGCGATCAGGCGACGCGCAGGTTGCCCACGCAGGTCAGCCGCCGCAGCACCGCGGAGTCCGGCCAGCGCTTGAGCATGCGCACCACCAGGCAGGTGAACAGCGGCTCGCAGAGCACCAGCGGCGCGTAGGCGGCAGCGAACAGCAGCCAGTTGTCCAACGGCAGCGGCTCCTCGCCGATGGACAGCCAGAAGCCGACCATGGCTACCACGCCGCCGTAGTAGACGGCATCGAAGCGCACCACGGATTGCCAGTCCAGACGGCGCGACTGGCTGTCGAACAGGCGGCGACCGAACAGGCCGTGGGCGGCGATCAGCGGCAGCATCAAGGACAGCGCGTTGACGCCCAGGTGCACCAGATCCTGCGGGTCGAACACCAGCCCCTGCAGCAGCAGGCCGAGGGCGAAGCCGAACAGGGTGGGCAGGAAGCCGAAGACGAAGTAGATCGCCGAGGCGCCGATGAAGTGCAGCTCGGAGACTCCGGCCGGGACGTGGTAGGCCTGCATGAACAGCGAGAAGAACACCGCCGCCAGCAGGGTCTTGGCGACCTGGTCGAGGCGGCCGATCCAGCGCGGGGCGTAGATCAGCAAGGTGGCGATGGCGGCCGCGTGGCCGTAGAGCACTTTGGCGGCGTTCAGCGCGCCGGGTTCGATATGCATCGGACTCCCTCCGAGGGATGCGTGGGTCGAGTGGCCGCTGAAGCGGCCGGTGGTGCCGGCAGGTCTCCTGGCTGGCGGGTCGTCGCCCCGGCGCGCCTTCCCGGTCCGCAGACCAGTGGCATCGTGCGCCGGGGCTCGCCGCTTACAGTTGCGGGGGCAGCACGGGAATCGCCCGCAAGCGGGCTCACCCGTTTCCCTGTTGTCTCCGCCGCGACGCGACGGAACCGGACTCGTGGGGCGCGGCGGCGCTGGGCCGCCGTGCCGGATCTGAAGTCGCCCAGACGCGGGCGGTCGGGGATGGAGATCGGTAGAAAATCGCTGCGCGACTTTTCTACCCTACGGCGCTGACGGGCGTGGCGTAGGGCAATCGGCAACTCGCGCAGCGATTGCCCACCGCCGGACGCCACGGTGGACAAGGCTGCGCCGTTGTCCACCCTACCCTGGGCCTTCCCTTCCGCGCCGCTCACGCCAGCGGAATCTCGTCGATATGCCGGTACTCGGCGCCCAAGGCCTGCGCCAGTGCGCGGGCGCGGCCGAGGCGCAGCGGGCCGCTCTCGATGTCGATCAGCAGCGCCGGGCAGGCGGCGGGCGCCAGCGCCGGCAGCTCGCGCAGGCGGCCGTCGGTGAGCAGCCAGAGCTGCTGGCGTTCGCCGGGATGGCGGCGTTGCCGGCGCTGCAGCCATTCGCCGGCCTCGGCCAGCGCGGCGGGCAATGGGGTGCCGCCGCCGGCGCCGAGCTGTTCCAGCCAGTGCCGCGCGGCCTGCGGGGCACGCTGGCCCTGGCAGAACCAGCGCGGTTTTGCGCCGTCTGCCTGCAGCAGGGCCAATGCCACACGGCGGCGGCGCGCCTGGTCGAGCAGTTCGGCGAGCAGGCCCTTGGCGCGGCGCAACGCACCATGGCGGCGGGTCGAGGCCGAGGCGTCGACGACGATCAGCCACAGCGCCGGCGCGCTGGCCAGCCGGCTGCGGTAGTGCAGCTCGGCGCGCGAGCGCGGCCGGCCGTGCTGCAGGCTGCGTGGCCAGTCGAGGCGGCCAGGGCCG
>NZ_SSTC01000101.1 GCF_004801855.1 Pseudomonas sp. A-1
AAGCCCAAGCCGGAACCCAGACCCGAGCCCAGGCCGCAGCCGCCGCTGCCGACCCCGCCGAACCCCGCGCCGGTCGAGAGCAGTGCCCCCGCCCCGGACGCCAGGCCGGCCGCCCAGCCGAGTCCGCAGGCCGGCAGCCCGGCGCCGTCCCAGGCCAAGGCCAGCTGGCAGAGCCGCCTGCTCGCCCATCTCAACCGCCACAAGCGCTATCCCGACGATGCGCGCCGGCGCGGCCAGGAGGGCGTGGTCCGGCTGCGCTTCGTGGTCGACGGCCAGGGCAAGGTGCTGAGCTTCGAACTGGCCGGCAAGTCCGGCAGCGCCAGCCTGGACCGCGCCACCCTGCAGATGATCCGCCGCGCCCAGCCGCTGCCGGCGCCGCCGGCCGAGCTGCTGCGCGATGGCCGCCTCGAGGTGGTGGCGCCCTTCGTCTACTCGCTGGAGCGCCGCTGAAAGCGCCAGCCGCCCGCCTTGCCGCGGGCGGTTGGTTCCATTGAAGACAGCCGCTATGCTTGGGGGCATCTCAATGGATATTCGCTATGACACTCACGGAACTGCGCTATATCGTCACCCTTGCCCAGGAACAGCACTTCGGCCGCGCCGCCGAGCGTTGCCACGTCAGCCAGCCGACCCTGTCGGTCGGCGTGAAGAAGCTCGAGGACGAGCTGGGTGTACTGATCTTCGAGCGCAGCAAGAGCGCGGTGCGCCTGACCCCGGTCGGCGAGGGCATCGTCGCCCAGGCGCAGAAGGTCCTCGAGCAGGCCCAGGGCATCCGCGAACTGGCCCAGGCCGGCAAGAACCAGCTGGCCGCGCCGCTCAAGGTCGGCGCCATCTACACCGTCGGCCCCTACCTGTTCCCCCACCTGATCCCGCAGCTGCACAAGATCGCCCCCGACATGCCGCTGTACATCGAGGAAAACTTCACCCACGTGCTGCGCGACAAGCTGCGCACCGGCGAGCTGGACGCGATCATCATCGCCCTGCCGTTCCAGGAAGCCGACGTGCTGACCAAGCCGCTGTACGACGAGCCGTTCTACGTGGTGATGCCCGCCGAGCACCCGTGGACCGCGCGGGCCAGCATCGATGCCGAGATGCTCAACGACAAGAGCCTGCTGCTGCTCGGCGAGGGCCACTGCTTCCGCGACCAGGTGCTGGAAGCCTGCCCGACCACCCGCAAGGGCAGCGAGGCCCACCCGCACACCACCGTCGAGTCCAGCTCGCTGGAAACCATCCGCCACATGGTCGCCTCGGGCCTCGGCGTGTCGGTGCTGCCGTTCACCGCGGTGGACAGCCACCACTACGCGCCGGGGGTGATCGCCATCCGCCCGCTCAGCCCGCCGGTGCCCTACCGCAGCGTGGCCATCGCCTGGCGCGCCAGCTTCCCGCGGCCCAAGGCCATCGACGTGCTGGTCGACGCCGTGCGCCTGTGCTCGCTGAGCCACCCGCCGCAAGGGGCGCAGGCGGCCCAGCCGGCATGACCGAACTGGCGCGCGTCGCCGTCACCACGCTCAAGGGCGTCGGTCCGGCGCTGGCCGAGAAGCTCGCCAGGGTCGGCCTGGAGACCCTGCAGGACGTGCTGTTCCACCTGCCGCTGCGCTACCAGGACCGCACCCGGGTCACCCCGATCGCCGCCCTGCGCCCGGGCGGCGATGCCGTGGTGGAAGGCGTGGTCAGCGGCGCCGAGGTGACCATGGGCCGCCGGCGCAGCCTGCTGGTGCGCCTGCAGGACGCCACCGGCACCCTCAGCCTGCGCTTCTTCCACTTCAGCCAGGCGCAGAAGGACGGCCTCAAGCGCGGCACCCACCTGCGCTGCTACGGCGAGGTGCGCCCCGGCGCCACCGGCCTGGAGATCTACCACCCCGAATACCGCGCGCTCGGCGCCGACGAGCCGTCCGGGCGGGTCGAGCAGAGCCTCACGCCGATCTATCCGAGCACCGAGGGCCTCACCCAGCAGCGCCTGCGCGCCCTCAGCCAGCAGGCGCTGCACGCCCTCGACGGGCGCAGCCTGCCCGACTGGCTGCCGACCGAGCTGGCCCGCCAGTACCGGCTGGCGCCGCTGGCCGACGCCATCCGCTACCTGCACCGCCCGCCGCCGGACGCCGATCTGGAGGAGCTCGCCGAGGGCCGCCACTGGGCGCAGCACCGCCTGGCCTTCGAGGAGCTCTTGACCCACCAGCTGTCGCTGCAGCGCCTGCGCGAGAGCATCCGCGCCCAGCAGGCGCCGCCGCTGCCCAAGGCCGTGCGCCTGCCGGCGCAGTTCCTCGCCGGGCTCGGCTTCGCCCCCACCGGCGCCCAGCAGCGGGTCGCCGCCGAGATCGCCTGGGACCTGGCGCAGGCCGCGCCGATGCTGCGCCTGGTGCAGGGCGACGTCGGCGCCGGCAAGACCGTGGTCGCCGCGCTGGCCGCCCTGCAGGCCATCGAGGCCGGCTACCAGGTGGCGCTGATGGCGCCCACCGAGATCCTCGCCGAGCAGCACTTCCTCAACTTCGGCAAGTGGCTGGCGCCGCTGGGCATCGAGGTCGCCTGGCTGGCCGGCAAGCTCAAGGGCAAGGCGCGCGCTGCGGCGCTTGCGCGCATCGCCGCCGGCGCGCCGATGGTGGTCGGCACCCACGCGCTGTTCCAGGACGAGGTGCAGTTCAGGAACCTGGCCCTGGCGATCATCGACGAGCAGCACCGCTTCGGCGTGCAGCAGCGCCTGGCGCTGCGCCAGAAGGGCGTCGACGGCCGCCTCTGTCCGCACCAGCTGATCATGACCGCCACGCCCATCCCGCGCACCCTGGCGATGAGCGCCTACGCCGACCTCGACACCTCGATCCTCGACGAGCTGCCGCCCGGGCGCACCCCGGTGACCACCCTGGTGATCGCCGACAGCCGGCGCCTGGAGGTGGTCGAGCGGGTGCGCGCCGCCTGCCTGGAGGGCCGCCAGGCCTACTGGGTGTGCACGCTGATCGAGGAATCCGAGGAGCTGACCTGCCAGGCGGCGCAGAGCACCTTCGAGGAACTGTCCGCCGCCCTCGGCGAGCTGCGCGTCGGCCTGATCCACGGGCGCATGAAACCGGCCGAGAAGGCCGCGGTGATGGAGCAGTTCAAGGCCGGCGAACTGCAGCTGCTGGTCGCCACCACGGTGATCGAGGTCGGCGTCGACGTGCCCAACGCCAGCCTGATGATCATCGAGAACCCCGAGCGCCTCGGCCTGTCGCAGCTGCACCAGCTGCGCGGCCGGGTCGGCCGCGGCAGCGCGGTCAGCCACTGCGTGCTGCTCTACCATGCGCCGCTGTCGCACCTGGGCCGCGAGCGCCTGGCGATCATGCGCGAGACCAGCGACGGCTTCGTCATCGCCGAGAAGGACCTGGAGCTGCGCGGCCCCGGCGAGATGCTCGGCACCCGCCAGACCGGCCTGCTGCAGTTCAAGGTCGCCGACCTGCTGCGCGATTCCGACCTCTTGCCCGAGGTGCGCGAAGCCGCGCAGACCCTGCTGGCGCGCTGGCCGCAGCACGTCAGCCCGCTGCTCGAGCGCTGGCTCAGGCACGGGCAGCAGTACGGGCAGGTGTGAGGCCGGGGCGGAAAAACACGATAGCGGCCGCTATCGTGGCCCGTTCGCGGGGAGATGAAGCGTTTTCAGGGGCTGCCGTCGCCGCTCATGCCGAACTCGATCGGCGTCTTCACGTAGAACACGTCGATCTTCTCTTCGCGCAGACGCTGGAACAGCTGCTCGGCCTCGCTTGCGGTGAGCGCCATCGTCACCTCGATGGGCTGGTCGGCCAGTTCGAAGAAGCGCGCCGAGTGCAGCCGGCCCGCATGGCCGAAGCCTTCGGCGGCGGCGATCAGGGTGGCGCCGCGGACACCGAGCCTGCGCGCCTCCTGCATCAGCCACTCGCCCAGCGGCAAGCCGCCGTGCCGGCGATCCTGCTGCGTGAAGAAGGTCAGTTGATAACCCTGCATGCGATCGCCCTCCCGGTCAGGCGGTCTTGAACAGCGCCACGGTCGCCAGACCGAGCAGCGTCATGAGCAGCGAGCCGACGACGTGCGCCGAGATGGCGGCCCCGGCCCACAGCAGCCGGCCCTGCTGGATCAGTGTGGCGACCTCGGCGGAAAAGGTCGAGAAGGTGGTCAGCCCGCCGAGGAAGCCGGTGATCACCAGCAGGCGCCACTCGGGAGCCCAGCCGGGGTGCTGGCCGAACAGGGCCAGCGCCACGCCGATCAGGTAGCCGCCCAGCATGTTGGCCAGCCAGGTGCCGGGCGGGATGGTCGGAAACAGCGCGTTGAAGGCGGTGCCCAGCCCCCAGCGCAGGATCGCGCCCAGCGATGCGCCCACGGCGATGGCCAGCAGGGATCGGATCATGCTTGCAGCTCTCCATGGTCGGCTGGTCGGCTCGCCGCGCAACGGCACCGACGGACGAGGCGCGCGCGTGCAGGAACAGCAGCGCTCACGCCGCCTGCTTCTTCCGCGGCCCGAGCAGCTGGGTCAGCCCCTGGAACCACAGCACCAGCGCCGGGTTGCCGCTGATCTGGATGTCCTTGTTCTGGATGCCCTGCATGAAGGCCAGCTGGCGATTGTCGGCGGTCAGGGCGGCGAAGCCGTAGGCGGCGTTGCGGAAGGCGATGCTGAAGGCGGGCTGGGACACCGTGCCGGCTGCGCTGCGGATGCGCTGGTCCCTGACGACGAAGTGGCGGGCGATGCGGCCGTCCTGGGTCTGCAGCTGGAACACCAGGTCGCGGTCGACCAGTTGCTGGCGGAATTCGGGATTGCGGCGGCTGGCACCGGCCAGCAGACGACCGAGCAGCCAGAGGAGCAGGCGGAATTTCACAGCGACACCTCGCGAGTCACGCAGGGGAGCCGGAATTCTAGCGCGATGGCAGCGCCCCGGGAGCATCCCCCGGGGCGCAGGGCTCAGTTGATCGCTTCCCGCAGCGCCTTGCCCGGCTTGAAGGACACGGTGTTGCAGGCGCGGATCTTCACGGGTTCGCCGGTCTGCGGGTTCTTGCCCATGCGGGCGCCGCGGTGGCGCTGCAGGAAGGTGCCGAAGCCGACCAGGGTGACGCTGTCCTGGCGGTTCAGTGCGTCGGTGATCTGCTCGAGCACGGCGTTGAGGACGCGGTTGGCCTCTTCCTTGCTGAGGTCGGTCTTTTCCGCGACGGCGGCAGCGAGTTCCGGTTTGCGCATAGATGCCTCGTGTGAATTGTTCTTGTTGTGGCAAGGCCGCGCGCTGCATGACGCCGGCCGGACAGGCCCCGGCGCGCGGCGGACGGTCGAAGGATGGCATGCCCGCCGGAGCGGCGCCAGACCCCGAAGGCACGCCGGCACCGGCCATTGGTCGTAGATCGCGACGCCGGAGGCCCGCGGCGGAGCCGCGTGCTAGACTCGCCGCTGGTTTTCCGCTGCCGTGCCCTGCCGTGTCCCAGACTGCCTGCGCCAGCCCGCGATGGCTGGCCCCCGACCTGCTGCATCCCGCCCCCGCCGCCCGCGAGCTCGACTGGCTCAACGAGCCGGGCTCGCTGACCCGCCGCCTCACCGAGCTCGGCGCCGGCCGCTTCGCCGTCGAGCCGCTGGTCGAGGGCTGGCAGATCCTGCGCGACGACGAATGCGCCGCCCTCGGCGTGGCGCCCGGCAGCGAGGGCTGGGTGCGCGAGGTCTACCTGCACGGCGCCGGGCAGGCCTGGGTGTTCGCCCGCAGCGTGGCGGCGCGCAGCGCCCTGGAGGCGCAGCCCTTCGCCCTCGACAGCCTCGGCAGCACCTCGCTGGGCCACCTGCTGTTCCGCGACCCGGCCTTCACCCGCCAGCCGATCGAGGCCTGCCGCTACCCGGCGGCGCTGCTGCCGCCGGCGGTGCGCGCGGAGGGGCTGTGGGGGCGCCGCTCGCTGTTCTGCCAGGGCGCGCTGGGCGTGCTGGTCGCCGAGGTGTTCCTGCCGGCGCTGTGGCAGGCCGACGCCGCGACGCGCAACTGAGGCGCCCCGGGGGAGCGCCACGCCTTATACTGCCCCGCTTTGCACCGGCCGAATGCGCGGCAGCCACGGCCGGCGGTTTCGACTCCGGAGGCCCGCGATGTCCCTCTCCCTGCTCAAGCCCCTGGCGCGCCTGCACCCGCGCGCCCAGGACTTCATCGACCTGACCCGGCTGAACCGGCCGATCGGCATCTACCTCCTGCTGTGGCCGACGCTGACCGCGCTGTGGATCGCCGCCGAGGGCGTGCCGTCGCTGGCCAACCTGCTGATCTTCTCCCTCGGCGTGGTGCTGACCCGCTCGGCCGGCTGCGCGATCAACGACTTCGCTGACCGCCGCTTCGACGGCCACGTCGAGCGCACCCGCGCGCGCCCGCTGGCCAGCGGGCGGATGACTCCGCGCGAGGCGCTGGCGACCTTCGCCGTGCTGATGGCGGTGGCCTTCGCCCTGGTGCTGCTGACCAACGCGACCACCGTGTGGCTGTCGTTCGGCGCGGTGGCGCTGGCCGCGCTCTACCCGTTCATGAAGCGCCACACCTACTACCCGCAGGTGGTGCTCGGCGCGGCCTACTCGTGGGGCATCCTGATGACCTTCACCGCCGAGGCCGGCAGCCTGCCGGCGGCGGCGGCCCTGCTGTACCTGGCCAACCTGCTGTGGACGGTGGCCTACGACACCTACTACGCGATCACCGATCGCGACGACGACCTGAAGATCGGCGTGAAGTCGACCGCCATCCTGTTCGGCGACGCCGACCGCCCGATCATCGCCATCCTCCAGGGCCTCAGCCTGCTGTGCCTGCTGCTCGCCGCGGCGCGCTTCGGGCTGGGCGCCTGGTTCCACCTCGGCCTGGCGGTGGCCGCCGGCTGCTTCGCCTGGGAGTACTGGAGCACCCGCACGGGAGATGGCCAGGCCTGCTTCCGCGCCTTCCTGCACAACCACTGGGCCGGTCTGGCGATCCTCGCCGGTACCATCGCCGACTACGCACTGCGCTGAACCCCGCCGGCACGCCGGCGGGGGTACCGCCGCCCGGCTACTGGCCGGCGGCCGGGCGGGCGACGTGCCAGACGCCCATCTTGCCCTCGCCGAGCATGTCGCCCGGCTTCTGGTCCTGGATGAAGGTGTACAGCGGCTTGCCGTAGTAGGCCCACTGCCAGCTGCCGTCGGCGCGCTGCAGCGTGCTCCAGTCGTCGTCGCCCTGGGCATCGGCGGTGGCCACCAGCGGCGGCCAGTTGGTCGCGCAGGTATCGTTGCACATCGACTGGCCGGGGCTGTCCTTGTCGTAGGTGTACAGGGTCATGCTCCGGGCGTCGACCAGCATGCCGTCCTTGACCATCGCCGGTTCGGCCGCCTGGGCCTGGCCGAGCAGCGCAAGCAGGGCGCCGCCGGCCAGCGCCAGCAGGGGTGGAGGGATTCTGAGCATCGCGGCTCTCCTCGGTGGGATGGGAGGACCCGGCGACCGCGAGGACAGGCGGACGGCACGCCAGGCACCGGCTGCCGGCAGGCGCCGGCGAGCCCTTGCAGCATAGCCGAAGCCGCCCGCCGGCCCCTTCGCCGCCGCCATGTAACATCGCTGCAATAATTCCGTTATGTAATGCCGGCATCGCCACGGAATCACAGAGACAGTCCCATGGTTGGCAAATCCATCCTCATCGTTGACGACGAAGCACCGATTCGCGAGATGATCGCCGTCGCCCTGGAAATGGCCGGCTACGAGTGCCTCGAAGCGGAGAACAGCCAGCAGGCCCACGCGCTGATCGTCGACCGCAAGCCCGACCTGATCCTCCTCGACTGGATGCTGCCCGGCACCTCCGGCATCGAGCTGGCCCGCCGCCTCAAGCGCGACGAGCTGACCGCCGGCACGCCGATCATCATGCTCACCGCCAAGGGCGAGGAGGACAACAAGATCCAGGGCCTCGAGGTCGGCGCCGACGACTACATCACCAAGCCGTTCTCGCCGCGCGAGCTGGTCGCCCGGCTCAAGGCGGTGCTGCGCCGCGCCGGCGCCAGCGACGGCGAGACGCCGATCGAGGTCGGCCCGCTGGTGCTCGACCCGCTCAGCCACCGCGTCACCATCGACGGCAAGCCGGCCGAGATGGGACCCACCGAGTACCGCCTGCTGCAGTTCTTCATGACCCACCAGGAGCGCGCCTACACGCGCAGCCAGCTGCTCGACCAGGTGTGGGGCGGCAACGTCTACGTCGAGGAGCGCACCGTCGACGTGCATATCCGCCGCCTGCGCAAGGCGCTCGGCGAGAGCTGCGAAAACCTGGTGCAGACCGTGCGCGGCACCGGCTATCGTTTCTCCACCAAGGGCTGACGCACGCGTCACCCCCTGGCCTTCGCCGCCCCGCCGGGGCGGCCGCTTTACAAGGATCGCAAGGTGAACCAAGACTGGCGCGGCATCCTCCTCCGCCGCCTGCTGTTGCTGCTGGGGGCCTGCCTGCTGCTCGGCCTGGTCACGGGCCAGTACGCCTGGGCGCTGGTGCTCGGCCTCGCCGGCTACCTGTACTGGAATCTGCGCCAGCTGCTGCGCCTGCACCACTGGCTGAAGAACGCCGACGAACTGCCGCCGGAAGGTTCCGGCGTGTGGGGCGAGGTGTTCGACCAGATCTACCACCTGCAGAAGCGCAACCAGCGCGCCCGCGGCCGCCTGCAGGCGGTGATCGACCGCGTGCAGGAGTCCACCGCCGCGCTCAAGGACGGCGTGGTCATGCTCGACCGCCAGGGCAACCTGGAGTGGTGGAACCGCGCCGCCGGCCAGCTGCTCGGCCTCAAGCGCAAGCAGGACGGCGGCCAGCCGATCACCAACCTGGTGCGCCATCCGCGCTTCAAGGAATACTTCGAGCAGGACAACCACCGCGAGCCGCTGGAGCTGCCCTCGCCGGTCGACGACCACCTGCGCCTGCAGCTGCAGCTGACCCTGTACGGCAACGGCGAGCACCTGATGCTGGTGCGCGACGTCACCCGCCTCCACCAGCTCGAACAGATGCGCAAGGACTTCGTCGCCAACGTCTCCCACGAGCTGCGCACGCCGCTGACCGTGCTCACCGGCTACCTGGAGACCCTGCAGGACAACGTCGACGACATCCAGCCACGCTGGCGCCGCGCCCTGCAGCAGATGCAGCAGCAGGGCGCGCGCATGCAGAACCTGCTCAACGACCTGCTGCTGCTGGCCCGCCTGGAGGCCACCGACTACCCGGCCGACAGCAAGCCGGTGGCGGTCGACCTGCTGCTGCTGTCGATCCGCGGCGACGCCCAGGCGCTGTCCGCCGACCGCCACCGCATCAGCCTGGAGGCCGACGCCGCGGTCAGGCTCAAGGGCAGCGAGAGCGAGCTGCGCAGCGCCTTCTCCAACCTGGTGTTCAACGCGGTCAAGTACAGCCCGGAGGGCGGCGAGATCCGCATCCGCTGGTGGGCCGACGCCGCGGGCGCGCACCTCGCCGTGCAGGACAGCGGCCTGGGCATCGAGGCCAGGCACATCCCGCGCCTCACCGAGCGCTTCTACCGGGTCGACGCCAGCCGCTCGGCCAACACCGGCGGCACCGGCCTGGGCCTGGCCATCGTCAAGCACGTGCTGATCCACCACCGCGGCCAGCTGCAGATCGACAGCACGCCGGGCAAGGGCAGCACCTTCACCTGCCACTTCCCGCCCGCGCAGGTGGTGCGGCGCTGAAGCGGCGGCGGCGGGCTTGAAAGCCGCGCCGCCGCCTCCCATGCTATGGGCTTTCCACTGCGACAAGCCCCCATGGACCCTTCCCCTGCCTATACCGCCGCCCGCTACTTCGCCGACTTCGGCCTCGTCCTGTTCGCCCTGCTGCTGGTCCTGCTCAACGGCTTCTTCGTCGCCGCCGAGTTCGCCATGGTCAAGCTGCGCGCCACCCGCGTCGAGAGCATCGCCGCCGAGCACGGCTGGCGCGGCCACATCCTGCGCACCGTGCACGGCCAGCTGGACGCCTACCTGTCGGCCTGCCAGCTGGGCATCACCCTCGCCTCGCTGGGCCTCGGCTGGGTCGGCGAGCCGGCCTTCGCCCACCTGCTCGAGCCGCTGCTCGGCTACTTCGGCGTCGACTCGCCGGCGCTGGTGCACGGCATCGCCTTCTTCACCGCGTTCTTCATCATCTCCTACCTGCACATCGTGGTCGGCGAGCTGGCGCCCAAGTCCTGGGCGATCCGCCAGCCCGAGCGCCTGTCGCTGTGGACCGCCGCGCCGCTGTACGCCTTCTACTGGGCCATGTACCCGGCGATCTGGCTGCTCAACGCCAGCGCCAACGCCATCCTGCGCATCGCCGGCCAGGGCGAACCGGGGCCGCACCACGAGCATCACTACAGCCGCGAGGAGCTCAAGCTGATCCTCCACTCCAGCCGCGGCCGCGACGCCGGCGACCAGGACCTGCGCGTGCTGGCCTCGGCCATGGAGCTGGGCGAGCTGGAGGTGGTCGACTGGGCCAACTCGCGCGAGGACCTGGTATGCCTGGACGCCGACGCCAGCCTCGACGAGATCCTCGCCGAGATCCGCCGCCACAAGTTCAGCCGCTACCCGGTGCAGGACGCCGCGCAGCAGTTCGTCGGCGTGCTGCACATCAAGGACCTGCTGCTGGCCCTGCCCGAGCCCGGCGAGGCCGCCGCCTTCGACCTGCGCAGCCTGCTGCACCCCATCGAGCGGGTGTCGCGGCACCTGCCGCTGGGCCGCCTGCTCGAGCAGTTCCGCCAGGGCGGCGCGCACTTCGCCCTGGTCGAGGAGGCCGACGGCAAGGTGGTCGGCTTCCTGACCATGGAGGACGTGCTCGAGGTGCTGGTCGGCGACATCCAGGACGAGCACCGCAAGACCGAGCGCGGCCTGCTCGCCTACCAGCCGGGCAAGCTGCTGGTGCGCGGCGACACGCCGCTGTTCAAGATCGAGCGCCTGCTCGAGGTGAATCTCGACGACGTCGAGGCCGACACCCTGGCCGGGCTGGTCTACGACAGCCTCAAGCGCCTGCCCAGCGAGGACGAGACGCTGGAGACCCACGGCCTGCGCATCATCGTCAAGAAGATGAAGGGGCCGAAGATCGTCATGGCCAAGGTGCTCAGGCTGGACTGAACCGGCGCCCTATTCGCCCAACGCAAAAGGGCCACCCCGCGGGGTGGCCCTTGTCGTTGGCGAGCCCTGCAGCGCGGCCAGTCCTCGCCGCCGATGGCGAAGTTGGGCAGGCTGTCCACCGGCTGGGCGAACTGGAAGGGGATCGACTCCACCGCCAGGCCGACGTTGCGCTGCACCACGAAGTGCAGGTGCGGGCCGGTGCTGCGCCCGGTGTTGCCGGAGCGGGCGATGGGCGCGCCGGCGCGCACGCGCTGGCCGGGGGCGACCTGCACCGAGCCCTGCTGCAGGTGCAGGTAGACGCCCATGGTGCCGTCGTCGTGGAGGATGCGCACGTAGTTGCCGCCGGGGTACGGTGCCGCGCCGGCCTGGCTGTTCAGGGTGCCGACCACCACCCCCTCGCGGGCGGCGAGGATCGGCGTGCCCTCGGGCATGGCGATGTCCACCGCGTGGCGACCCTTGGGCGTGAAGTGGCTGTACAGGCCGTTGGCGCCCTGGCTCTGGCGGAACGGCCCGCCCTGCCAGGGCAGCGGGTAGCGGTAGGGCCGCGGCAGCAGGCGCGGGTCGCCGAGGGCGTGGCTGAGTCTGGGCGTGTAGCGCAGCGGCTGCGCCGGGTCGCGCGGCGCCAGGGTCAGCAGGCGGATCTGGCTGCGCGGCGGCAGGATCCAGCGCAGCGGCCGGTCCGGCGCGCCGCTGGCGTTGGCGACGTCCTCCAGGCGCAGCTCGACCTCCACCGGGGCGAACAGCTCGTTGTGCACCCGCAGGGTGTGGCCGCCGGCGTGCCTGACGGTGTCCAGGTGCACCCGCGCATCCGGCGCCTCGGCGCGCGGCGCCGCGCCGGGCGCG
>NZ_SSTC01000102.1 GCF_004801855.1 Pseudomonas sp. A-1
GGCCGGCGGCGCAGTCGGCGCCAAGCGCGGCAACAAGACCGAAGCGGCCATCGGCGGTGGCCTCGGCGCCGCCGGCGGCAACGTGATCGGCAAGACGGTCGGCGGCACCACCGGCGGCCTGATCGGCGCCGGCCTCGGCGGTGCCGCGGGCGGCGCGCTGGGCAACCACATGGGCGACGCCAGCCAGGCCGAACGGGAGCGCGACTACTACAGGGACGGTTACCGTGACGGCCGCCGCTATCGCGGCAAGCACTGGCATGACAACGGCCGCCATTACGGCCACCGCAAGCATCGCCATCGTCACGACGACTGACCCCCACGCAACGGGCGCCCCAGGGCGCCCGTTTGCATTGCTGCGCCCGCACCGCTGGAAATGCCGGCGCCGCTTGGGGACACTAGGGCCCTCTCTTCCCCGCTGAGCGCCCCAGTCCATGAGCGAATCCTCCCCCCTCCCCTCGCCGTTCGCCGACGCGCCGCTGTCCGCCGCCGAGGCCCGCGCCCTCGGCTGCCTGATCGAGAAGCAGGCCACCACGCCGGAAAGCTACCCGCTGACCCTCAACGCCCTGCAGCTGGCCTGCAACCAGAAGACCAGCCGCGAGCCGCTGATGAACCTCACGCCCGGCGAGGCCGGCCAGGCCCTGCGCAGCCTGGAGCAGCGCGGCCTGGTCCGCCTGGTGATGGGCAGCCGCGCCGACCGCTGGGAACAGCGCGCCGACAAGTCGCTGGAACTGGTGCAGCCGCAGCTGGCCCTGCTCGCCCTGCTGCTGCTGCGCGGCCCGCAGACCCTCGGCGAGCTGCTGGCGCGCAGCGGCCGCCTGCACGCCTTCGACGACACCGAGGAAGTGCGCCACCACCTCGAGCGCCTGGCCGGCCGTGGCCTGGTGCGCCAGCTGCCGCGGCAGAGCGGCCAGCGTGAGGAGCGCTACGCCCACCAGCTGGGCGATCCGGCCGAACAGGAGGCGCTGCTCGCCGCCCGCCCGCAGGAGAGCGCCGCCCCGGCCGGTGCCGCTGCGCAGGAAGAGCGCTTCGCTGCCCTGGAAGCCCGCATCGCCGAGCTGGAGGCGCGTCTGGCTCGCCTGGAGGGCGACGGCAACTGAGCAGCGGTAGAAAATCGCTGCGCGAGTTTTCTACCCTACTCGTCTGCCCGCCCGCCGCCAGAAATGAAAAAGCCGCCCGAAGGCGGCTTTTTCATGCACGGTCGCGGCTGATTACAGCTGCGGGCCGGCGGCGCGGATGGCGTCGGACACCTCGAACTTGGTGAAGTTCTCGATGAACAGCTTGGCCAGGCCGCGGGCGGCTTCGTCGTAGGCGGACTTGTCGGCCCAGGTGTTGCGCGGGTTGAGCAGCTCGGTCTCGACGCCCGGCACGGCCTTCGGCACGTCCAGGTTGATGATCGGCAGGTGCTCGGTCTCGGCACCGACCAGCGCGCCGCTCTGGATCGCCGCGATCACCGCACGGGTGGTCGGGATGTTGAAGCGCTTGCCGACGCCGTAGCCGCCGCCGGTCCAGCCGGTGTTGACCAGGTAGACCTTGGAGCCGAACGCCTTGATGCGCTTGATCAGCAGCTCGGCGTACTCGCCGGCCGGACGCGGGAAGAACGGCGCGCCGAAGCAGGTGGAGAAGGTCGACTTGATGCCGGTGCCGCTGCCCATCTCGGTGGAACCGACCAGCGCGGTGTAGCCGGACAGGAAGTGGTAGGCGGCCTGCTCGTTGTTGAGGATCGACACCGGCGGCAGCACGCCGGTCAGGTCGCAGGTCAGGAAGATCACCGCGTTCGGCTCGCCGCCGAGATTCTTCTCGGAACGCTTCTCGACGTGCTCCAGCGGGTAGGCGGCGCGGCTGTTCTGGGTCAGGCTGGCGTCGGCGTAGTCCGGCTGGCGCGAGCGCTCGTCGAGCACCACGTTCTCCAGCACGGCGCCGAACTGGATGGCCTTCCAGATCACCGGCTCGTTCTTCTCGGACAGGTCGATGCACTTGGCGTAGCAGCCGCCCTCGATGTTGAACACCACGCCCTCGCCCCAGCCGTGCTCGTCGTCGCCGATCAGGTAGCGGCTCGGGTCGGCGGACAGGGTGGTCTTGCCGGTGCCGGACAGACCGAAGAACAGGGTGACGTCGCCCTCTTCGCCGATGTTGGCGGCGCAGTGCATCGGCAGCACGTCGGCTTCCGGCAGCAGGAAGTTCTGCACCGAGAACATGGCCTTCTTCATCTCGCCGGCGTAGCGCATACCCGCGATCAGCACCTTCTTCTGGGCGAAGTTGAGGATCACGCAGCCGTCGGAGTTGGTGCCGTCACGCTCCGGCTCGCAGACGAAGGACGGCACGTTGAGGATGCGCCACTCGCCCTTGCCGGCCGGATTGAAGGTTTCCGGGTTGATGAACAGGCAGCGACCGAACAGGTTGTGCCAGGCGGTCTCGGTGGTCATCTTGACCGGCAGGTAGTGCTCGGCGGCGGAGCCGACATGCACATGGGAGACGAAGTGGCTGCGCTCGGCCAGGTAGGCTTCGACGCGATCCCACAGGGCGTCGAACTTGTCTTCCGGGAACGGACGGTTGATCTTGCCCCAAGCGATCTTGGCCTCGGTGCTCTGCTCCTGGACGATGAAGCGGTCCATCGGCGAGCGGCCGGTACGGTGACCGGTACGCACGACCAGCGAGCCGTTGGCGGCGAGCTCGCCTTCGCCACGGCGGATGGCCTGCTCGATCAGTTCGGCGGTGCTGATGTCGGTGTACACGGCAGTGTTGGCTTGCGTCATGTGGTCCCCGTCGGCCTGTGGCCGAGTCCTCCAATCATTGTTGTAGCGGTTCTTGAAGCGCGCTACAGCGAAAAAATTGCGCGCGATTATGCCAGAGAAAACGGCCTCTGGGCAAAAAACACTCAGTCAGTGCCGGGTCGGCGACGGCTCGGCACTGCCGCCGCCGGCGAACAGCTGGGCGATGTCGGCGGCGTCGAAACGGTAGCTGTGGTTGCAGAACTGGCAGTCGATCTGCACGGATCCACCCTGCTCCTGGACCAGTTGCACGGCATCGGCCTCGCCCAGGCTGGCCAGGGCATTGGCCGAGCGCTCGCGCGAGCAGCTGCAGCCGAAGCGCAGCGGCTCGGCGTCGAACACCCGCACCGTTTCCTGATGGTACAGGCGGCGCAGCAGGGTCTCGTTGTCGAGGCCGAGCAGCTCCTCGGCGGTCAGGGTATCGGCCAGGGTCACCAGGTGCTCCCAGCTGGCCGCACGTTCTTCGGGGTCGCTCTGGCGGTCGGCCGGCAGCTGCTGCAGCAGCAGGCCGCGGGCGCGACGGCCGTCGGCATTCAGCCAGAAGCGGCTGGGCAACTGCTGGGACATCTCGAAGTAGCCGGACAGGCAGTCGGCCAGGGTCTCGCCATCGAGGCTGACGATGCCCTGGTAGCGCTTGCCGACCTTCGGATCGACGGTCATCGCCAGCACGCCCTCGGGCATCAGTTCGCGCAGCGTGTGCGCCGTGCCCAGGGCCTCGGCGTCGTAGCGGGCGATGCCGCGGATCTCGCGGTCGCTGGAGCACTCGACCATCAGCAGCGGCACCGGGCCGCTGGAGCGCGCCTGCAGCACCAGCAGGCCGTCGTACTTGAGGATGTCGCTGAGCAGGGTCACCGCGGCGAGCATCTCGCCGAGCAACTCGGCGACCGGCTCGGGGTAGGCGTGCTTGGCCAGCACCTCGGCGAAGCTCTGGTCGAGCTCGACCAGTTCGCCGCGCACATCGGTGTCTTCGAACAGGAAACGTTGGGAAAAATCGGACATGCCAGACCCGCTGGGTTCGCTCGTGAGGGCCAATTTTAGGCGCAAACGGCAGGCATCACCAAGGGGCGCCCGTCTATCGCCGCTGCGGGTCGAATCTATCGATGCTCAGTGGCCGTCGCGGAACTGGTGGATCTGCCGACGCTGCTTCTTGGTCGGCCGCCCGTCGCTCTGCACGCCCAGCGCGCCAGCCTGGCGCAGCGCCGCGGCCTGCTCGCGGCGGGCGATGCTGTCGGCGGTCTCCGCGTAGAGCGACTGCGCCTCGGGCGCGCCGCGGCGCACGCTGGACAGCGCGCGGACGATCACCGTGCGCTCGTCGAAGCCGGCGCGGATGGTCAGCTCGTCGCCGACCTTCGGCTCCCGGGCCGGCTTGCAGCGCTCGCCGCGGCAATGCACCTTGCCGCCCTCGATGGCCGCCTTGGCCAGCGCGCGGGTCCTGAAGAAGCGCGCCGCCCACAGCCACTTGTCCAGGCGCGCCCTGTCGTCGTCTTTGTCGCTCATGCCCTGCTCTCCTCGCTCCGCACTTGCCCGGCGGCGCTGTCGACCGCGTCACGGCAGATGGCGGGCCCGCCTAGGCTTGATCATAATGGTTCGATGCCCACCCGGGCGATCCGGCCGCCGCCGAACAATGAGGAAGTTCATCATGCCCGAGGCCCACGCCCCTTCGCCGCGCCACGCCACATCGGGGCCGGGGCGCCGGCTGGCAGCGCTGCTGCTCGCCGGGCTGCTCGCCTGCCTGCCGCTGGCGGCGGTCGCGGCGAGCGTCGAGCTGAGCGAGTCGGAGCGCGCCTACCTGCAGGCGCGATCGTCGATCCCGCTGTGCGTGGATCCCGACTGGTGGCCGTTCGAGCAGATCGACCCGAGCGGCCAGCATGTCGGCATGGCCGCCGACCTCATCGCCCTGGTGGTCCAGCGCAGCGGCGCATCGCTCAGGCTGCACGCCACCCGCACCTGGGAAGAAAGCCTGGCCGCCGCCCAACGCGGCGAGTGCCTGGCGCTGAGCTTCCTCAACAGCACCCCCGACCGCGACCAGTGGCTGATCTTCACCGAGCCGCTGCTGGTCGACCCCAACGTGATCATCACCCGCGAGGAGCATCCGTTCGTCTCCGACATCGGCGCCCTGAAGGGCAAGAGCATCGCCCTGCCGCGCGGCACCGCCATGGCCGAGCGCATCGCCCGCGACTTCCCCAACCTGCGCATCGTGCCGACCGAGTCGGAGCGCGAAGCGCTCGGCCTGGTCTCGGAGCGCAAGGCCGACATGACCCTGCGCTCGCTGATCGTCGCCGCCGCCACCATCAAGCACGAGGGCTGGTTCAACCTGAAGATCTCCGGGCAGATCCCCGGCTACGACAACCAGTTGCGCATGGGCGTGCTCAGATCGGAAACCACCCTGCGCGACATCCTCGACAAGGGCATCGCCACCCTCACGCCGAGCGAGCGCCACCAGATCGTCGACCGCCACGTGCGCCTGGACGTGGTGACCGGCGTGGTCACCGACTACAGCCTGGCCCTGTGGGTCGGCCTGGTGCTGACCGCCATCGCCGGCACCAGCCTGCTGTGGATGACCCGCCTGCGCAAGCTCAACCGCCAGCTCAAGGCGCTGGCCGAAACCGACGCGCTGACCGGGCTGCCCAACCGCAACGCCCTCAATCCGTCATTTTCCCTGGATATCCTGCGTGCCCAGCGTTACGACCGGCCGCTGTCGGTGATCCTGCTGGACATCGACCACTTCAAGCTGGTCAACGACGACTTCGGCCATCTCACCGGCGACAAGGTGCTCGAGGCGTTCGCCCGCCTGCTCGGCGACGGCCTGCGCGAGGTCGACACCGTATGCCGCTGGGGCGGCGAGGAGTTCCTGATCATCTGCCACGAGACCGATCTCGAGCAGGCCGCCCTGCTGGCCGGGCGTCTTCTGCAACGGGTGCGCTCGCACGTCTTCCCCTGTCCGCGGCGGCTCACCGCCAGCGCCGGGGTGGCCACGGTGCTGCGCGGCGACACGGTGGCGCGCCTGATGCAGCGCGCCGACGAGTCGCTGTACGATGCCAAGCACCACGGTCGCGACCGCGTGGGAATCAAGCCGCTCGAGTGCACCTGCGCCGACTGAGCGCCCACGCAGCGGCCTCCACCAGGGGAAGTCGAGCCGACGTGAAGACCTTCGACCATCTGGCCGTGATCGGCCTGCGCGAGTGGATCGCCCTGCCCGAGCTGGGCCTGGCCGGCCTGCGCGCCAAGATCGACACCGGCGCCGCCACCTCCACCCTGCATGCCAGCGACATCGAGCCCTTCGAGCGCGACGGCCAGCCCTGGGTGCGCTTCACCGCCCACCTCGGCAGCCTGGTGCAGCGCCGGCACCGCCAGCGCGAGGCGCCGCTGGTGGACATGAAGACCATCCGCAGCTCCACCGGCCATACCCAGACCCGTTACGTGATTCGCACCAACTTGGTGCTCGGCGACCGCCATTGGCCTGTAGAATTCACCCTGGCCTGCCGCAAGACCATGCGCTACCGCGTGCTGCTCGGCGCCAAGGCCCTGATCGCCGGCCAGCTGGTGGTCAATCCCGCGCTCACTTATGTCCAGGGCAAGCCGCAACTGCCGCTGCCCGCCAGTCTCTCTCTTTCAGGTGTCCGATGAAGATCGCCGTGCTGTCGCGCAACCCGCGCCTGTATTCCACCCGCCGCCTGGTCGAGGCCGGCCAGCAGCGCGGGCACGAGATGGTGGTGATCGACACCCTGCGCGCCTACATGAACATCGCCAGCCACAAGCCGCAGATCCATTACCGCGGTCAGGCGCTGGAGGGCTTCGACGCGGTGATCCCGCGCATCGGCGCCTCGGTGACCTTCTACGGCTGCGCGGTGCTGCGCCAGTTCGAGATGATGGGCGTGTTCCCGCTCAACGAGTCGGTGGCCATCAGCCGCTCGCGCGACAAGCTGCGCTCGCTGCAGCTGCTGTCGCGCAAGGGCATCGGCCTGCCGGTGACCGGCTTCGCCCACTCCCCCGACGACATCCCCGACCTGATCCAGATGGTCAACGGCGCACCGCTGGTGATCAAGGTGCTGGAAGGCACCCAGGGCATCGGCGTGGTGCTGTGCGAGACCGAAAAGGCCGCCGAGTCAGTGATCGAGGCGTTCATGGGCCTCAAGCAGAACATCATGGTCCAGGAGTACATCAAGGAAGCCGGCGGCGCCGACATCCGCTGCTTCGTGGTCGGCAACAAGGTGATCGCGGCGATGAAGCGCCAGGCCAAGCCCGGCGAGTTCCGCTCCAACCTGCACCGCGGCGGCACCGCCAGCCTGATCAAGATCACCCCCGAGGAGCGCATGACCGCGATCCGCGCCGCCAAGGTCATGGGCCTGGGCGTGGCCGGGGTCGACATCCTGCGCTCCAACCACGGTCCGCTGGTGATGGAGGTCAACTCCTCGCCGGGCCTGGAAGGCATCGAGACCACCACCGGCCAGGACGTGGCGGCGATGATCGTCCAGCACATCGAGGAGCACGCCCGGCCGAACCAGACGCGCACCAAGGGGCGGGGATAGGCCCGTCACGCCATGCCCGGGCGACGATTGGCCACTATCGCGGCCACCACCGTCCAGACCGGTATCTATCCGCCAAGGCCGCCATCCTTCGCAGCAGCGGAGCATGGCAGTGCTTGCCGAGCAGGTACATCAGGCTGAACGGCAGCATCAGCGTGAAGGCAAGGCTGCTTTCGAACAGCACCTCGACAAACTGCCCGGGTTCGTCCCGCAGCGGCCAACCGGCGACAGCCCAGACCCAGAGGATGAAGGCGCCGCCATACAGCACGCTGACGAACAGGTAGGCCAGCACCAGCACGGGCAGCAGGGCCAACATCGATTCGGTGATGCGATTGCGGTAGAGGAAATTGATCACCGCCGGCACCAGAGAAACGCTCAGCAGCACGGCGAAGCCGGGATGGCTGAGGTGACGGCCATGCAGGAAGGCAACGCCCGCCGCCAGACTGGCGAGCACGGTGACCACCAGCAGCTCCCGGCTGGCGTGGCGCCAGGCAACCGCCCACGCCAGGGCCAGCGTGAACGCCGCCGCGCCAAGGAAGGGTGGCCAGGCGAAGACGGCCAAGCGCGGCATGCTGACCTGCAGGAGGATCAGACTGATCACCACCAGCGGCAGGGCCAGCCAGAGCAGGGCGAGCTTGAGGAGCAACGCCAGCGTTGCCTTGATGAGCCGGGTGCGGTCCATGCTTGATACGTCCGTGTATGCGCGCAGCGACGGCTGAATTGTGGCGCAACGGCAGATGTCCTGCCAACGCTGCCGCGTCCGCCAAACAGGCGACCGCTTAGGCCGGGACGCCTTCAGGCCGCATCGCGCGGCAGCAGCAGGCCGATCGGCAGACACACCCGCGCCTCCACCCCGCCGCCGGCGCGGTTGCGCAGCTCGACGCTGCCGCCGTGCTGGGCGGCGATGCGCTTGACGATGGCCAGGCCCAGGCCGGTACCCTTGCTGCTGCGCGCGCGGTCGCCGCGGATGAACGGGTTGAAGATGCTGTCCAGTTCGGCCGGATCGATGCCCGGACCGCGGTCCAGCACGCTGAGCACCACGTAGGGCGCCGCCGCGCTGCCGGACAGGCTGGAGGACACCTCGACGCCGCTGCCGCCGTGGCGCAGGGCGTTCTCCATCAGGTTGGCCAGCAGGCGCTTGACCGACACCCGGCGCAGCGGCATGGCCGGCAGCGGCTCCAGGCACAGGCGCACCTGCTCCTGGTTCTGGTTGAGCGGCGCGGCCACCTCGCGGACCAGCTCGTTGAGGTCGAGCTCCTCCAGCGGCTCGTCGCGGCCGTCGCGGATGAAGGCGAGGAACTGGTCGAGGATGGCGTCCATGTCCTCAATGTCGCGGACCATGTCCTCGGTCAGCTCGTTGTCGGCCGGCAGCAGTTCCAGCGACAGGCGCAGGCGGGTCAGCGGCGTGCGCAGGTCGTGCGACACCCCGGCGAGCATCAGCTCGCGCTCGCGGGCGGCCTGCTCGACGTCCTCGGACATCTGATTGAAGGCGCGGTACAGCTCGGTCATCTCGCTCGGCGTGTCCCCCACCGGCAGGCGCACGCTGCGCCCGCGGCCGATCTGGCGGGCGGCGAACACCAGGCGCTTGAGCGGCAGGCTGAGCTGGCGCACCAGCAGCCAGGCCGCCGCGGTGGACAGCAGGCCGATGGCGAGGAACCAGCCGAGCACGCTCCAGATGCGCTGGATCTTCAGCGGATAGGGATACAGCGGCACCTCGACCCAGTCCGGGCCGAGCCTGGGCGCCAGCACCCACAGGCGCGGCGAACGGGCCGCGCGCATGCGCAGCTCGGCGTCGGCGCCGAGCTCCTGGCGCATCTGTTCCTGCAGCACCTCGGTGTACGGCCAGTGGTACTCGCCGGCCGGCACCTCGTCGGCCTTGAGCTGGCGCAGCCCGGCGGCGGCGGCGATCGCCTCGCGCGAGGCGGGATCGGCCGCCCAGTAGGCGCGGATGGTCAGCGCCGTGCCGTGGCTGTACTGGCGGTCGACCAGCATGTCCTCGTTCATCAGCAGGTAGAGCAGCGTCAGCGCCTTGGAGAACAGCACGACGATCAGCACCAGCCAGAGGATGCGGGCGAACACGCTCTGCGGGAACCAGACCGGGGTTCTCACTTGCGCGCGCTGCCGTCCGGCACGAACACGTAGCCGACGCCCCACACCGTCTGGATGTAGCGCGGCTTGGAGGGATCGGGCTCGATCAGCCGGCGCAGGCGCGAGATCTGCACGTCGATGGAGCGCTCCAGGGCATCCCACTCGCGGCCGCGCGCCAGGCTCATCAGCTTGTCGCGGGTCAGCGGCTCGCGGGCGTGCTGGACCAGCGCCTTGAGCACGGCGAACTCGCCGGTGGTCAGCATGTGCACCTCGCCGCCGCGCTTGAGCTCGCGGGTGCCGAGGTTCAGCTCGTAGTCGCCGAAGCTCACCGTCTCCTCCTCGACGCCCGGCGCGCCGGGCACCAGCGGCGCCTGGCGGCGCAGCACGGCGCGGATGCGCGCCAGCAGCTCGCGGGGATTGAACGGCTTGGCCAGGTAGTCGTCGGCGCCCTGCTCCAGGCCCTGGATGCGGCTGGCCTCGTCGCCCCTGGCGGTGAGCATGATGATCGGGATGCGGTTGTCCTGCGCGCGCAGGCGGTGGCAGGCGGACAGGCCGTCCTCGCCCGGCAGCATCAGGTCGAGCACCACCAGGTTGAACAGCTCGCGGGCCAGCAGGCGGTCCATCTGCTCGACGTTCTCCACCGTCTTGACGCGGTAGCCCTGCTCGTCGAGGAAGCGCTCGAGCAGGCGGCGCAGGCGCACGTCGTCGTCGACGATGAGGATCTTTTCGCCTTCCGGCTGGCTGCTGGCGGTGCTGTTCATCGGGGGTCCTCGCAAATGTCCGGGGATTATGACGCAGCGGCCGCCCCCGGCCGGACGGCCTTTGTTAGCAGATTTTACGCGAAGGGGCGCCCGGTCATCCGCCCCCGGGGTCACTTGAACTCGCTGTAGGGCTCCAGCAACTCGCCGCCCAGCGTCAGCGCCCCCTGCCAGGGCTCGAACAGGTAGCGCAGCTGCAGCTGCGCGTAGCTCGGCGCGTAGTCCTCGCTCTGCTGCCAGGTGAAGCCGGCGCCGAGCGCCCAGTGATCGCCCAGGCGCCGCTCGAGCAGCCCGCCCAGACGGTAGCCGACGGCGCTGCCGCTGCTGCCGCGCTGCACCGCCGCGGCGCCCGCGGCCGGCACGCCGAGCGGGTAGACCGGGCTGTCGTCGCTGCGCGACTGCGACCAGCCCAGCGAGCCCTCCAGCGCCAGCGACCAGTCGGCGCTGCGCCAGGCGTAGCTGACCGGCAGGCCGAGGGAGGAGTAGCGCTGCGGGCTGTAGTAGCCGCCCTGGCCGAGGCTGTAGCCGCCGAGATCCTGCTCGTAGCGCCAGTGCATGGCGTTCAGGCCGACACGCAGGCGCTCGTCGGCGCGCTCGATCAGCCGGTAGTAGTAGCCCGCCATCAGGCGCAGGCGCCGGTTGTCCGCGACCTTCTCGCCGCGCAGGCGGTGCAGGCCCAGGTCGGCCCACACGCCATGGTCGCCGCCGCGATCGTGGCTCAGGCCGAGGCTGATGCCGCTGGCGGTGACCCCGCCCCAGCGGATGCCGGTCACGGGATCGACCGCGCCGGCGTAGGACAGCAGCGAGTTGGACAGCGGCCGGCGCGAGGCGGTCAGCGTCCAACCGATGCCCGCCAGATCGCCGGAATGGCTCAGTCCGCCCAGCCAGTTGCCGATCTCGAAACCGTCGGGCGAGCGGCCGAGATCGAAGGCCCAACGCTCGTCGTTCCAGCCCAGCGCCAGCGCGGTGCCGCTCGCCTGCTGACGGTCGAGCGGGCAGCCGCCCGCCGCGCCAGCCAGGGCGCAGCTGCCGAAGTTCTCGACATGCCCGCCGCCGTCCTCGCTCTCGAAACGCCCGGCGTCCATCGCCACCTGCTCGACGCGCAGGAACGCGCGGCCGCCGGCCAGCGGCTGCTCGTAGTGCAGCATGCTGGTGTCGATGCGCAGATCGGACAGGCCCGGGGTGACGTCGTCGTTGCGCCAGGCATGGTCGTGCTGCAGGCGCAGGCTCGGGTTGTGCTGCAGGTACAGCGCCGCGGTCTCGCCGCGCAGGCTGCGCGCCAGCCAGTCGTCCTCGTCGCTCGGGCGACTGGCGCGGGTCAGCGCGCGGTCGTCGCGCGGCTTCGCGGCGGTGGCGTCCAGCTCGCCGAGCGCGTGCAGGCCGCGGGCATACAGGTCGAGGGCGTCCTGCGGCGCGTTCGCCGCCTGCAGGCGGGCCGTATCGCGCAGCAGCTGCGCGTCCTCCGCGCCGCCCTCGGCCAGCAGCC
>NZ_SSTC01000103.1 GCF_004801855.1 Pseudomonas sp. A-1
GAGGGCGCGCTGGCGGCCGGCGGCGCCACCGTGGCGGTGCTCGGCACCGGCCTGCAGTGCCTGTATCCGCGCCGGCATGCCGGCCTGGCCGCGCGCATCGTCGCCGAGGGCGGCGCGCTGGTCTCCGAGCTGCCGCTGGCCACGCCGCCGCAGGCCGGCAATTTCCCGCGGCGCAACCGCATCATCAGCGGCCTGTCCCTCGGTGTGCTGGTGGTCGAGGCCAGCCCCTCCAGCGGTTCGCTGATCACCGCGCGGCTGGCCGCCGAACAGGGCCGCGAGGTGTTCGCCATCCCCGGCTCGATCCACCACCCCGGCGCACGCGGCTGCCACCAGCTGATCCGCGAGGGCGCCCTGCTGGTGGAAACGGTCGAGGACATCCTCGAGGCCTTGCGCGGCTGGCAGCGGGTGGCGACCCGGCCGGCGCCGCGCCGGCCGGTCAGCGAACCGGACGAGTCGGCCCATCCGCTGCTGGCCCTGCTGCGCGCCGAACCGCAGAGCAGCGAGGCGCTGGCGATCAGCAGCGGCCTGGCACTGCCCGAGCTGCTCGCCCAGCTCACCGAACTGGAGCTGGACGGGCGCATCGTCTGCGAGGGCGGCTGCTGGGTGTGCTGCGGCTGACCCGGCCCGTCGCCAGCCACTGCCATCGCCGGCCCGAGCGGATACACTGCGCCGCAGTTTTTCCAGCATGCGGAGGTGGCGATGGTCGGGCAGTGGCGGGTGCAGCAGGCGGCGCGGGTGGTGCGCGAGGGGGGCGTGATCGCCTACCCCACCGAAGCGGTATGGGGGCTGGGCTGCGATCCGTGGAATCCCCAGGCGGTACTGCGCCTGCTGGCGCTCAAGGACCGGCCGCTGGAGAAGGGCCTGATCCTGGTCGCCGCCGACATGGCGCAGTTCGACTTCCTGCTGCACGACCTGCCGCGGGCCTGGCGCGCCGAGCTCGAACTCAGCTGGCCGGGGCCGAACACCTGGCTGGTGCCGCACCAGGGCCGCCTGCCCGAGTGGATCAGCGGGATGCACGACAGCGTCGCGCTGCGGGTCAGCGATCATCCGCTGGTGCGCGCGCTGTGCGAGCACACCGGGCCGCTGGTGTCGACCTCGGCCAACCCGGCCGGGCGCCCGGCGGCGCGCACCCGCCTGCGCGTCGAGCAGTACTTCGGCGGTGCGCTCGACGGCGTGCTCGGCGGCGAACTGGGCGGACGCCGCAACCCCAGCCTGATCCGCGACCTGCGCACCGGCCAGGTGATCCGTCCGTCCTGAGGCGACTTGCGCGGCGCCGCGGCGCTGGCCATGCTGGCGTCCTACTGGCAGGCATCAGGGAGAGACGCCATGGACCCGCGCATCCAGCAGGTCGTCCAGCTCATCGATACGCGCATCCACTACGGCAGCGACGAGGAGCGGGCCGCGCTGAGCGTGCAGGCGCTGGCCGACACGTTCGGCCTGAGCCGTTTCCAGCTGCAGCGCCTGTTCAAGCGCGACACCGGGATGACCCTGCGCGACTACCTGCAGAACCTGCAGCTGGAAAAGGCGGCGGTACGCGTAAGGCTGACGCGCGAGAGCCTGTTGTCGATAGCTCTCGGTCTCGGCTTCGGCAGCCAGCAGGCGTTCACCCGGGCCTTCACCCGCCGCTGGGGCATGCCGCCGCAGTCGCTGCGCCGCCTGCCGGCCGAGGGGCTGGCAGGCCCGGCGGTGCCGATCGGCGCCGCCATCCCGGCGCGCATCGTGCAGGCGCCAGCGCGTAGCCTGTGGGCCTGTCGCTACGTCGGCCCCTATCCGCTGGTGCCGCAGCACTGGCAGGATTTCGCCACCCGTCTGGCCGCCGCCGGCCTGCAGGCGGAAGGTCCCTTCTTCGGCATGGTCTACGACGATCCGCTGTTCACCCCGCCCGAGCGCATCCGCTACGCCTGCGCGATCGCTGCACCGGCCGCTGCTGGCGAGCCGCCGCCGGGCTGGTACCGCATCGGCCTGCCGCCCTCGCGCTTCGTGGTGTTCTCCATCCACTGCAGCTACGCGGAAGGCCTCGTTCGCCTGCGTTCGCGGGTGCATGGCTGGCTGGCCCGGAGCGGCGAGTCCTTCGGTCAGGCCGGTGGCTTCGAGTGCTACCCGCGCCTGCCGGTCGCCAGCCTCGACCAGGCGCAGCACATGGACCTGCACTGCTCGCTGGCCGGCTAGTCAGTCGCGCGGATGACGCAGGCGGGTCCAGCCGCGGCTATTGGTGTAGAAGCGTCCGCTGTCGCCCAGCAGGGCGAAGCGCGTGGCGCGCCAGGCCGCGCAGCACAGGCCGGCCTCGAGGCTGCGGACCTTGTGGAAGGCCCAGCGCCACTGGCGCAGGGTGCCTGAGCGGCGCTCGGCCGCCAACGCAGGGGTATCGTTGGACTGGGACATGCAGGACCTCCGCCTGATCGAAGCTGCCGGTCGGGGAGGGACTGGCAGCCGGTTCCTTGATGGGATGGCGAAGGACTCTAGTGGTACGCGGGTGCGAGCGTTTAACCGTTTGTGACCTGAGTCACGGCGGCGCGGCGGACGCGCCGCCGCCTGCCTCAGGGCAGCAGGATGGTCGAGCCGGTGGTCTGCCGCGCCGCCACCGCGGCCTGTGCCGCTCCGGCGTCGGCCAGGGCGTAGCGCCGGCCGATGTCCACCTGCAGGGTGCCGGCGGCGATCAGCGCATACAGCTCGGCGGCCATGGTGCGCAGGCGCTCGGGGGTGTCGGCGTAGCCGGCCAGGGTCGGCCGGGTGACGAACAGCGAGCCCTTCTGCGAGAGGATGCCGAGGTTGACCCCGGTGACCGGCCCGGAGGCGTTGCCGAAGCTGACCAAGAGGCCGCGCCTGGCCACGCAGTCCAGGGAGATCTCCCAGGTGTCCTTGCCCACCGAGTCGTAGACCACCGGGCACTTGGCTCCGTCGGTCAGCTCCAGCACCCGCGCACGCACGTCCTCGCGGCTGTAGTCGATGGTCGCCCAGGCGCCCAGCGCCCGGGCCCGCTCGGCCTTCTCGGCCGACCCCACGGTGCCGATCAGCTTCACCCCCAGCGCTTTCGCCCACTGGCAGGCCAGGCTGCCGACGCCGCCGGCGGCGGCGTGGAACAGGATGGTCTCGCCGCCCTCGAGCCGGCCGATCTGGCGCAGCAGGTACTGCACGGTCAGGCCCTTGAGGGTCGCCGCGGCGGCCTGCTCGAAGCTCACCCCGTCCGGTAGCGGCACCAGCACGTCGGCCGGCAGGCAGTGCAGTTCGGCATAGGAGCCCTGCGGGCCGGTGCAGTAGGCCACCCGGTCGCCGACCTGGAATTCGTGCACCTCGGCGCCCACCGCCTCGACCACCCCGGCGCCTTCGCTGCCCAGGCCCGAAGGCAGGTCCAGCGGATACAGGCCGTTGCGGTAGTAGATGTCGATGAAGTTGAGGCCGATGGCGTGGTTGCGCACCAGCACCTCGCGCGGGCCGGGGGCGGCGGGAGTGAAGTCGGCGTACTCGAGCACTTCGGGGCCGCCGTGGCGGCTGAGCTGGATGCGTTTGGCCATGGCCGGGCATTCTCCTTGGGAAAAACGACAGGGCGTCCATCCAAGCCTGCGCCATGGCCTGCGTCAAGCGCGAGGCGCGAATCGCGGTGGTATGCTTGCCGCCTGATTGCGCCGCCGGCCAGGGGCCGTGCGGCAGACCCGGACCCGAGGTGAAAAGTGACCGACCGTATCGCCGCCGTGAAGGCCTACCTGCTCGACCTGCAAGACCGCATCTGCGCCGCCCTCGAGGCCGAGGACGGTGGCGCGCGCTTCCGCGAGGAGGCCTGGGAGCGTCCGGGCGGCGGCGGCGGCCGCACCCGGGTGATCGAGAACGGCGCGCTGATCGAGAAGGGCGGGGTCAACTTCTCCCACGTGTTCGGCGACGGCCTGCCGCCCTCGGCCAGCGCCCATCGCCCGGAGCTGGCCGGGCGCAGCTTCCAGGCCCTCGGCGTGTCGCTGGTGATCCACCCGGAAAACCCCCACGTGCCCACCTCGCACGCCAACGTGCGCCTGTTCTGCGCCGAGAAGCCCGGCGAGGAGCCGGTGTGGTGGTTCGGCGGCGGCTTCGACCTGACCCCCTACTACGCCCACGAGGAGGACTGCATCGAGTGGCACCGGGTGGCGCGCGCCGCCTGCGAGCCGTTCGGCGCCGACGTCTACCCGCGCTACAAGGAATGGTGCGACCGCTACTTCCACCTCAAGCACCGCGGCGAGCCGCGCGGCATCGGCGGGCTGTTCTTCGACGACCTCAACGAGTGGGACTTCGACACCTGCTTCGCCTTCATCCGCGCGGTGGGCGACGCCTACATCGAGGCCTACCTGCCGATCGTCAGGAAGCGCAAGGCCACCCCGTTCAGCGAAGCGCAGCGCGAGTTCCAGGCCTACCGCCGCGGCCGCTACGTGGAGTTCAACCTGGTGTTCGACCGCGGCACCCTGTTCGGCCTGCAGTCCGGCGGGCGCACCGAGTCGATCCTCATGTCGCTGCCGCCGGTGGTGCGCTGGGGCTACGACTGGAAGCCCGAGCCGGGCAGCGAGGAGGCGCGGCTGACCGAGTACTTCCTCACCGACCGCGACTGGCTGGCCTGATCGTAGGGGCGAATTCATTCGCCTGTCGCCGTCGAGCCGGGCGAATGAATTCGCCCCTACAGTTCCGTCTTTCCCGAGGATTCCCATGGACCGCTATTGCGTGTTCGGCAACCCCATCGGCCACAGCAAGTCGCCGCTGATCCATCGGATGTTCGCCGCGCAGACCGGCGAGCCGCTGAGCTACGAGGCGCTGCTGGCGCCGCTGGACGACTTCGCCGGCTTCGCCCGCGCCTTCTTCGTCGAGGGCCGCGGCGCCAACGTCACCGTGCCGTTCAAGGAGGAGGCCTTCCGCCTCGCCGATATCCTGAGCGAGCGCGCCGCCCGCGCCGGCGCGGTGAACACCCTGAAAAGGCTGGGCGACGGCCGCCTGCTCGGCGACAACACCGACGGCGCCGGCCTGGTGCGCGACCTCACCGTCAACGCCGGCATCGGGCTGCGCGGCCAGCGCATCCTGCTGCTCGGCGCCGGCGGCGCGGTGCGCGGCGTGCTCGAGCCCATGCTGGCCGAGCGGCCGGCCGAGCTGGTGATCGCCAACCGCACGGTGGAGAAGGCCGAGGAGCTGGCGCGGCTGTTCGCCGACCTCGGCCCGGTGGTGGCCAGCGGCTTCGACTGGATCGACGCGCCGGTCGACCTGATCGTCAACGGCACCTCGGCCAGCCTGGCCGGCGAGCTGCCGCCGATCTCGCCGACCCTGATCCGCCCCGGCCATACCGTCTGCTACGACATGATGTACGCCAAGGAGCCGACCGCCTTCAACCGCTGGGCGCAGACCCACGGCGCAGAGCGCACCCTGGACGGTCTGGGCATGCTGGTCGAGCAGGCCGCCGAGGCGTTCTTCGTCTGGCGCGGCGTGCGCCCCGACTCGGCGCCGGTGCTGGCCGAACTGCGCCGCCAACTGGCCTGAGCGCTGCGGGGCGCCATGGCGCCCCGCCCTCCCGTCAATCCTCGAAGCTCAGCGGGCAGCCCTCGGCCCCCTCCAGCTTGAGCAGCTCCTCGCGCACCTGCGGGCGTGCCCGGCGCAGCACCAGCTCGCGCTCCTGCAGGCGCAGGCGGCGCGCCTCCTGGTGCAGCATCACCACCCCGGCGTAGTCGATGAAGTTGACGTAGTGGGCGTCCAGCACCAGGCGCGGCGCCCGGCTGGCCTGGATGTGCCGCTGCAGGTAGGCGCAGGCGCCGAAGAAGATCGAGCCCTCGATGCCCAGCACCTCGTGGTCGCCCTCCTGCCAGCGCTGCAGGCGCGGCTGCGAGGTGCGCTTGAGGTAGAACAGCAGCGAGGCCAGCACTCCGGCGTAGATCGCCGTCTGCAGCTCGAGCAGCAGGGTGGCCGCGCAGGTCAGCGCCATCACCGCGAACTCCGCACGGCTGACCCGCCACAGCGCGCGCAGGCCGCCGAGGTCGACCAGTCCCCAGCAGATCAGCAGGATCAGCGCGGCCATCGCCGGCAGCGGGATGTGGGCGATCAGCGCCGCGCCGCCCAGGGTGAACAGCGCCACCCACAGCGCCGAGCACACCCCGGCCAGCGGGGTCAGCGCCCCGGACTGCTGGTTGAGCGCCGAGCGGGTGAACGAGCCGGCCGACAGGTAGCCGGCGAACCAGGGGCCGACCATGTTGGCCAGGCCCTGGCCGCGCACCTCGGTGTCCACCTCGAGCGGCTGCTGCGACTGCTGGGCCAGGGCGCGGGCGATCGACAGGCTGGTGACCAGGCCGAGCAGGCCGAGGGCCACCGCCGTCGGCAGCAGGTCCAGCACGCTGTCCAGCTCGAACTGCAGCGGGGTGAACGGCGGCAGGCGCCCGGCGAAGGCGGCGACCGTCGGCACCGTGGCGAACACCGGCAGCAGCCAGGCCGCCAGGCTGCCGGCGAGGATCGCCAGCAGCAGCGCCGGCAGGCGCGGCCACAGGCGGCGCACGCCGAGCGCGACGCCGAGGGTCAGCGCCGCCACCGCAACGGACGGCCCGTGCGCCTCGCGCAGGTGCTCGCCGAGCACCAGGGCGCCCTTGAGCGCGGTGGCCTGGCCGGGCAGGTCGAGGCCGAGCAGGTTGGGCACCTGGCCGAGGGCGATCACCAGCGCGGCGCCGAGGGTGAAGCCGAGCAGCACCGACTGCGAGATGAAGTTGACCAGCGCGCCGAAGCGCAGCAGGCCGAGCAGCCACTGGAACAGCCCGGCGAGGAAGCTGAGCAGCAGCACCAGGGCGACGTAGTCCGGGCTGCCCGGCGCGGCCAGCGGGCTGACGCTGGCGAAGATCACCACCGACACGGCGGCGGTCGGCCCGCCGATCAGGTGCAGCGACGAGCCCCACAGGCAGGCGACGATCACCGGCACCACCGCGGCGTACAGGCCGTATTCGGCCGGCAGCCCGGCGATCAGCGCGTAGGCGATCGACTGCGGCAGGGCGAGGATGGCGCCGGTCAGGCCGACCAGGACGTCGCGGCCGAGGCTGTGCACGGAGACCTGTGGCAGCCAGCGCAGGAGCGGCAGCAGGCTGTAGCGATGGGGCATGGGACCTCGAGACGGACGGATGGGGATTGGCCACAGGGTAGCGGATCGGCGCCGCGCCGGCCCGTCCGGGCTATCATGGGCCTCGCCCGACAACCAGGAAGGCCTCGCCATGCACGAACTCGACCCCGCCGCGATCCGCGGCTGGCACGCCCACGTCTACTTCGACGCGCAGACCCTCGAACAGGCCCGCACGCTCTGCGAGGCGGCGGCCGCGCGCTTTCCCGGCCTGAAGATGGGCCGCGTCCACGAGCGGCCGGTCGGCCCGCATCCGGACTGGAGCTGCCAGCTGGCCTTCCGCGCCGAGCTGCTGGCCGCGGTGCTGCCGTGGCTGGCGCTCAACCGCGGCGGTCTCACCGTGTTCGCCCATCCGATCACCGGCGAGGATCTCGCCGACCACCGCGACCGTGCCGTCTGGCTCGGCAGCGTGCGGCCGCTGGACCTCTCCGTGCTGCCGGAGAACTCGATGGTCTACGACCTCTGAACGTAAAAAAGCCGGGCACAGGGCCCGGCAAGACAATCCCGAGGGTGGGATCGACGCTCAGATGACGCCGCGCGCGCGCAGGCCGGCGATCGTCTCGCCGTCCAGGCCCAGGCGCTCGGCCAGGATCGTTTCGGTGTGCTCGCCGAGCAGCGGCGGCGCGTTGCGGTACTCCACCGGGGTGGCCGACAGGCGCAGCGGGCTGGCCACCCCGGGCGCGCTGCCGGCATGCGGGTGCGCCAGGTCGACCCGCATGCCGCGGGCCAGCACCTGCGGGTCGGCGAACACCTGCGCCAGGTCGTTGATCGGCCCGCACGGCACGCCGGCCTCCTCCAGCGCGGCGACCCATTCGGCGGTGGTCCTGAACACCGTGGCCTGGCGGATCAGCGGGATCAGCTCGCCGCGGTGGGCGACCCGCGCGCTGTTGCTGGCGAAGCGCGGATCGTCCGCCCACTCCGGATGGCCGGCGACCTCGCAGAAGCGGCGGAACTGGCCGTCGTTGCCGACGGTAAGGATGAAGTCGCCGTCGGCGGTGGGGAAATCCTGGTACGGCACGATGTTCGGGTGGGCGTTGCCCAGGCGGCGCGGCGCCACGCCGGTGGTCAGGTAGTTCAGCGCCTGGTTGGCCAGGCAGGCCACCTGCACGTCGAGCAGGGCCAGGTCGATATGCTGGCCCTCGCCGCTGGCGTGGCGGTGGTTGAGCGCGGCGAGCACCGCCACGCTGGCGTGCAGGCCGGTGAGGATGTCGGTCAGCGCCACGCCGACCTTCACCGGCCCGGCGCCCTCCTCGTCGGCGGCGCGCCCGGTCAGGCTCATCAGCCCGCCGAGGCCCTGGATCATGAAGTCGTAGCCGGCGCGCTGGGCGTAGGGCCCCTGCTGGCCGAAGCCGGTGATCGAGCAGTAGATCAGCCGCGGATTGATCGCCTTCAGGCTCTGGTAGTCGAGGCCGTAGGCGGCCAGGCCGCCGACCTTGAAGTTCTCCAGCAGCACGTCCGACTGCGCCGCCAGCTCGCGGATCAGGCGCTGGCCTTCCGGCTGGGTGAAGTCGACGGTCAGCGAGCGCTTGTTGCGGTTGGCGCACAGGTAGTAGGCCGCCTCGCGGGTGTCGCGGCCCTCGGCGTCCTTGAGGAACGGCGGGCCCCAGTGGCGGGTGTCGTCACCCGAGCCCGGGCGTTCCACCTTGATGACGTCGGCGCCGAGGTCGGCGAGCATCTGCCCGGCCCAGGGGCCGGCCAGCACGCGGGACAGGTCGAGGACGCGGATATTGGCCAGGGCACCGGACATGGATTCTCCGTAGGGTGCGCCATGCGCACCGGATAGCGAGCGATATTGCGCGGCAGACGCCGTACGCAGCGGATGGCGCTGCTGGTGCGCACGGCGCACCCTGCGCCCGCGACGGCGCAGGGTGGCGAGCGATCAGAAGAACGCCTGGATGCCGGTCTGCGCGCGGCCGAGGATCAGCGCGTGGATGTCGTGGGTGCCCTCGTAGGTGTTGACCACCTCGAGGTTGACCAGATGCCGCGCCACGCCGAACTCGTCGCTGATGCCGTTGCCGCCGAGCATGTCGCGGGCCAGGCGGGCGATGTCCAGCGCCTTGCCGCAGCTGTTGCGCTTCATGATCGAGGTGATCTCCACCGCGGCGGTGCCCTCGTCCTTCATCCGCCCCAGGCGCAGGCAGCCCTGCAGGGCCAGGGTGATCTCGGTCTGCATGTCGGCCAGCTTCTTCTGGATCAGCTGGTTGGCGGCCAGCGGGCGGCCGAACTGCTGGCGGTCCAGCACGTACTGGCGGGCGGTGTGCCAGCAGGCCTCGGCGGCGCCCAGCGCGCCCCAGGCGATGCCGTAGCGCGCCGAGTTCAGGCAGGTGAACGGACCCTTGAGGCCGCGCACCTCGGGGAACATGTTCTCTTCCGGCACGAACACGTTGTCCATGACGATCTCGCCGGTGATCGAGGCGCGCAGGCCGACCTTGCCGTGGATCGCCGGGGCGGACAGGCCCTGCCAGCCCTTCTCCAGCACGAAGCCGCGGATGTCGCCGGCGTCGTCCTTGGCCCAGACCACGAACACGTCGGCGATCGGGCTGTTGGTGATCCACATCTTGCTGCCGGTCAGGCGGTAGCCGCCGTCGACCTTCTTGGCGCGGGTGATCATCGAGCCCGGGTCGGAGCCGTGGTTCGGCTCGGTCAGGCCGAAGCAGCCGATCCACTCGCCGCTGGCCAGCTTGGGCAGGTACTTCTGCTTCTGCGCCTCGCTTCCGAATTCGTTGATCGGCACCATCACCAAGGAGGACTGCACGCTCATCATCGAGCGGTAGCCGGAGTCGATGCGCTCGACCTCGCGGGCGATCAGGCCGTAGCACACGTAGTTGAGGCCGCTGCCGCCGTACTCGACCGGGATGGTGGCGCCGAGCAGGCCGGTCTCGCCCATCTCGCGGAAGATCGCCGGGTCGGTCTGCTCGTGGCGGAAGGCTTCCAGCACCCGCGGCGCCAGCTTGTCGGCGGCGAACTTCTGCGCGCTGTCGCGCACCATGCGTTCCTCGTCGGTCAGTTGCTGGTCGAGCAGCAGCGGGTCTTCCCAGTTGAAGCGGGCGTTGGCAGCCATGGGTGCAATCCTCGAATGTTGTTGTGGCGCGCTGGGGCGATGTCCTGATCCTAGGCCGCAAGGCTCGCCAGGGGCAACCGAGGAATTCGCACGCTGTTGTGCTGTTCGCTCACTCCGAAACTGCTGTAGATTCAGTTCCAACGCCCAGCCAGTGAGCCTGCCGCACATGCGCCGCAAGATCCCCAGCACCGCCGCGCTGGTCGCCTTCGAGTCGGCGGCGCGCCACCAGAGCTTCACCAAGGCCGCCGAGGAGCTGGCGCTGACCCAGAGCGCGGTGTGCCGGCAGATCGCCGCGCTGGAGGCGTTCCTCGGCGTCGAGCTGTTCCGCCGCACCCGCCGCGGCGTGCGCCTGACCGAGGAAGGGCTGTCCTACGGCCGGCGCATCGCCGCCCAGCTCGACGCGGTGGAGCGCGACACCCTGGCGGTGATGGGCCAGCAGGGCAGCACCAGCCTGGAGCTGGCCGTGGT
The DNA here is from genome assembly GCF_004801855.1 of Pseudomonas sp. A-1. GTDB lineage: Bacteria > Pseudomonadota > Gammaproteobacteria > Pseudomonadales > Pseudomonadaceae > Geopseudomonas. The sequence continues at coordinate 10,620 of NZ_SSTC01000103.1, forward strand.
GCCGACCTTCGCCACCCAGTGGCTGCTGCCGCGCCTCAAGGACTTCCAGCGCCGCCACCCCGAGGTCACCGTCAACCTGACCAACCGCACCCGGCCGTTCCTGTTCGCCGACACCGAGTTCGACGCCGCGCTGTACTTCGGCGACGCCGACTGGCCGGGCACCGCCGCCGACTTCCTGATGCGCGAGAACCCGGTGCCGGTATGCAGCCCCGAGCTGATCGCCCCGCACCGCAACCTCGATGCCCGCGCGATCGCCGCCCTGCCGCTGCTGCAGCAGAGCACCCGGCCCTACGCCTGGCGCCAGTGGTTCGGCTCGCTCGGCCTGCAGATCGAGGGCGATATGCGCGGGCCGCGCTACGAGCTGTTCTCCATGCTCGCCCAGGCCGCCATGCACGGCATGGGCGTGGCGCTGATCCCGCCGCTGCTGATCCAGCGCGAGCTGGCCGAGGGCCGCCTGATCGTGCCGCTCGAGCACGCCTACCTGAGCGACAAGGCTTACTACCTGATCGTCCCCGAGCGCAAGGCCGAGTCGGCGGCGCTGCGCGCCTTCCGCGACTGGCTGCTCGATCAGGCGCAGGCCTACCGCCGCGAGCACGGCCTGGAGTGAGCCCGAGCCGGCGCGTTCAGCCCAACTGGGCGCGCCAGAGGGCCAGATAGCCCAGGCCCATCAGCAGCCAGCCGCCCAGCGGGTGGAAGATGCTGCGCCACAGCCGGCTGTACGGATCGAAGCCGAC
>NZ_SSTC01000011.1 GCF_004801855.1 Pseudomonas sp. A-1
GCTTCCAGGCAGTCGGCGCGCGCCGGCGTCGGCCGCACTCCCGTCCACAGGCCGGCGCTGGCGGCGGCGCCAGCGGCCGCCGGCAGCTGCAGGGTGCGGCAGCAGAACTCGCCGCGCGCGGTCTGCACGCTGAGCGGAGCGCCCTGCTGCAGACGGCGCAGCAGGTTCTGGCTGTCGCCGCCGAGCAGCTCGGCGCAGCGCCGGCCGAGCAGCAGCTCGCGCGGCAGCTCGAGCAGCGCACAGGCCTGGTCGTTGGCGGCCAGCAGCGTGCCGTCCAGATCGAGGGCCAAGAGGCCCTGCCAGGGCGAGTCGAGGTACTGGCGGCGGCAGTGGAAGGCCATCACCAGTTGCTCGGGATGCAGGCTGGCGAACAGCCGGCTCTCGATCTGGCTGGCGGCCAGCATCAGGGTGGCGAGGTTGTCCTGCGGCTGCGCCATCAGGCCGACGCGGGTCAGGTCGAGCACCCCGACCACGCCGCCCTGCGGGTCGCGGATCGGCACCGAGGTGCAGGAGAACTGGCTGAGGCGGTCGAGGTAGTGCTCGCCGCAGTCGATCAGCGTCGGCCGCGCCTCGACCAGCGCGGTGCCGAGGGCGTTGGTGCCGCGCAGCGCCTCGCTCCAGCAGCTGCCGACGCGCAGGTCGTGCAGGCCGAAGCGCGCCAGTTGGGCGGTCTGCCCCTCGATGGCCAGCACGCGCGCCTCGCTGTCGCCGAGGATGATCAGCCCGCTGTCGCCGAGCTGGCGGGTCAGGTAGTCGAGCTGCGGGGTCGCGGCATCCAGCAGCAGGCGATTGACGGCGAGCACCTGCTCGGCGTCGGGCGCGGCGTCGCTGGCCAGCGCCGGCTCGTCGCAGCTCACGCCGAAGTCGAGGCTGCGCCGCCAGGAGGCGTCGATCTCGGCACGCAGGACGCCTTCGGGCAGTCGCCCGCCGGACCGCAAGGTCTGGCGGATCCTGCGCGAAGCCCCGATGAAGTCTTCTGTTGTTCTTGTCGACAGGGCCATGGGTACTCCAGCGAATCACGACTCGGAAGCCCGCCCCGGCAGGCGCCGGAGTGAGTGGAAACCACCCGCCGGCGCACCAGGTGTGGCCGGGGGAAACCATCGCCCGGGGAGCGGATGGCCGTCGTTCACTGCGCCCCCGGCGCCGGCAGGGCGCAGGGGAGCGGGCGGACAGCATTGCACGGCACCCCGTTGACGTAAAGGTCAACACGGTAGCCGTCCGGACTGCCCGAGTTGCAGCAAGTTCCGCGCCAGAGCGGCGATGCAGGGTGCGCGGAGCGGCACATCGACATTGCCTTTTATTTGATAATATTTATCATTAGATACATTATTACATCACCAAAGAGACCGCCATGCCGTTCACCCCACGCGCCGGACTGATGCTGACACTGTTCGCCAGCGCCCTCCCCGTCCACGCCGCCACCCCACTGGAGCTTGACAGCCTGACGATCGAGGACACCTGGGAAACCGCCGACGGCCCGGTGCAGGGCTATCGCGCCGGCCGCTCGGCCAGCGCCACGCGCACCGACAGCGCCATCGAGGAAATCCCCCAGGCGATCAGCGTGATCCCCGCCCAGGTGCTTGCCGACCTCGACAGCACCAGCGTGGAGCGCGCCCTGGACTTCGCCGGCGGCGTCGCCCGGCAGAACAACTTCGGCGGTCTGACCCTGTACGAGTACAGCGTGCGCGGCTTCGCCACCTCGGAGTTCTACAAGGACGGCTTCAGCGCCAACCGCGGCTACCCCAGCGCCCCGGACGCCGCCAACATCGAGCGCATCGAAGTGCTCAAGGGGCCGGCCGCCAGCCTCTACGGCCGCGGCGACCCGGGCGGCACGGTGAACATCGTCACCAAGAAGCCACAGGCCGAAACCTTCGCCCGCCTGCAGACCAGCGCCGGCAGCTGGGATCGCTACCGCACCAGCCTGGACGCCAACGCGCCGCTGGACGAGGCCGGCAATCTGCTCGGCCGTCTCAACCTGGCGGTGGAGGACAACGGCAGCTTCCGCGATCACGTCGACAACAGCCGCCAGTTCGTCGCCCCCAGCCTGGCCTGGCAGCTCGGTGCCGACACCCGCCTGCTGGTCGAGGGCGAGTTCTCGCGCAGCAACGTGGTGTTCGACCGCGGCATCGTCGCGCCGAACGGCCGGCTGGGCAGCGTGTCGCGCTCGACCTTCCTCGGCGAGCCAAGCGACGGCCACATCGACAACGACAACGACCAGCTGCAGGCCAGCCTCGAACATGTGCTCGACGACAACTGGCACCTGCGCCTGGCCAGCCACTACAAGACCGGGCGCATCGCCGGCTTCGCCTCGGAGAACCAGTCCCTGGCCGCCGACGGCCGCACCCTGACCCGGCGCTTCCGCGAGCGCGACACCACCTGGCACGACAGCATCAGCCAGCTGGAGCTGCACGGCCGCCTGGATCTCGCCGGCATCGAGCACCGCCTGCTGATCGGCGGCGAGTACGAGAACTTCCGCAAGAACGAACGGGTTACCGAGATCCGCCCGCGCAGCGCCATCGACATCTACCAGCCGGTCTACGGCCGTCCGCGCCCGGATGGTGCCCGCTCGGGCAGCGACTTCCACGAACGGGTGACCAGCCAGGCCCTCAACCTGCAGGATCAGCTCGACTTCGGCAACGGCCTGCACGGCCTGCTCGGCGTGCGCCTGGAGCGCTACGAGCAGACCATCGACAACCGGGTCAGCGGCAACAGCACTGACCAGCAGCAGGATGCCGTCACCTGGCGCAGCGGCCTGCTCTATCAACTGACCCCGCAGGTCGGCCTGTTCGCCAACGCCTCGACCTCGTTCAAGCCCAACAGCGGGCTGGACGCCAGTGGCCGCGCCTTCGACCCCGAGGAGGGCATCGGCTACGAGAGCGGCGTCAAGCTGGACCTGTTCGACGGCCGCCTCGGCGCCACCCTGGCCGCCTTCCATCTGACCAAGGAGAACGTGCTGACCGCCGACCCGGCCGACCCGAGCTTCAGCCACGCCGCCGGCGAGGCGCGCAGCCAGGGCATCGACCTGCAGTTCAGCGGCCAGTTGAGCGATGCCCTGCGCCTGATCGGCGCCTGGGCCTGGATCGACGCCGAGGTCACCAAGGACAGCAGCCTGCCCAGCGGCAGCCGCCTGCTCGGCGTGCCCGAGCACAGCGCCAGCCTGCTCGGCGTCTACGAGTTCCGGGACGGCTGGCTCAAGGGCGGCGATCTCGGCGCGGCGCTCACCCACGTCGGCACCCGCCTCGGCCAGAGCGGCAGCGACTTCGAGCTGCCCGCCTACACCACCGTCGACCTGCTCGCCCACTACCCGCTCGGCGAACGCGCACGGCTGGGCGTCAACCTCAACAACGTCTTCGACGAGAAGTACTACGAGCGGTCCTACAGCGCCCTGTGGGTCGCCCCCGGCGCACCGCGCAACCTGACCTTCAACCTGACACTCGACCTCTGACTAAGGAGTCCGCCATGCCCCGTACCCGCCACCTGCTGCTCGCCACCCTGCTCGGCAGCCTGATCGCCGGCCCCGTCGCCGCCCACGGCCTGTGGACCGAGCAGCGCCGCGGCCAGATCGAAACCATCTACGGCCACGGCGCCGAGGACAACGCCTTCAAGGCCGAGAAGATCAGCGGCGCCTGGGCCTTCGACCGCCAGGGTCGCCCGCTCGCCGTGGAGATCCAGCGCCTCGACGACCACGCCCGCCTCAAGCCCGCGGCCGCACCGGCGGTGCTCGCCGTGGCTCTGGACAACGGCGCCTGGTCGCAGACCCCGGAGAAGAAGTGGATCAATGCCGGGCGCAGCCAGGTGCCGGAATCGGTGCGCTCGCTGCACACCTGGAAGTACAGCCTGGCGATCCACGAGGAAGGCGCGCAGCTGCCGGACCTCGCCCCGCTGAAGATGGTCATCGTCCCCGAGCGCGACCCGCTCAGCGTCGGCGCCGGCCACAGGCTGCCGGTGCGCGTGCTGGTGGACGGCAAACCGGCCGCCGGCGTGAAGCTGATCGGCGACTATCGCTGCGCCCCGGACAGCGTCAGCGCGGAAACCGACGCCGAGGGTCGCGCCGAGGTGACGGTGCGCAACGAAGGCCTCAACGTCATCGCCGCCGAAGTCAGCCTGCCGGTGAAGGGCGACAAGGACATCGAGGAACGCGGCCTGTTCGCCTCGCTGACCTTCGTCGGCCAGGCCCATCACGAGTGAGCCCGCCTGCCGGCCCGCCACTGCACGGGCCGGCAGTCTCCAGCACCGATCAGTGCGCGATGCACACCGACTTGATCTCGGTATAGGCCTCGACCGCCGCGCGGCCGAACTCGCGGCCGACGCCGGACTGCTTGACCCCACCGAACGGCATGTTGGGGTCGAGCAGCACGTGGGCGTTGACCCACACGGTGCCGGCCTCGATGCGCGGCACCAGGTTCATCGCCTTGCTCAGGTCGTTGGTCCACAGGCTGGCGGCCAGGCCGTATTCGCTGTCGTTGGCCATGGCGATGGCCTCGTCCTCGTCGTCGAACGGCAGCACCGCGAGCACCGGGCCGAACACCTCGTCGCGGGCGATGCCCATGTCCTGGCGCACGTCGGCCAGCACGGTCGGCTGCACGTAGAAGCCGTCGAGCGCCGGCGCCTGGCCGCCGGTGACCACGCGGGCGCCCTCGGCGCGCGCCCTGTCGATGTGCTCGAGCACGCTCTGCTGCTGCTTGCGCGACACCAGCGGGTTGATCGCCGCGTCGGGGTCGAGGCCCGGACCGAGCGGCAGGCTGGCCACCGCGGCGCCCAGCTTGTCGACGAACTCGGCGTAGCGCGAGCGCTGCACGTAGAAGCGCGAGGCGGCGGCGCACACCTGGCCCTGGTTGAGCAGGCCGCCGAGCAGCGCGCCCTGCACCGCCTTGTCGAGGTCGGCGTCGGCCAGCACGATCATCGGGTTCTTGCCGCCCAGCTCGAGGGCGAAGCGGGTCATGTTCTGCATGGCGGCGATGCCGACGCCGCGGCCCACCTCAGTGGAGCCGGTGAACGACACCTTGCTGACCAGCGGGTGGCCGGCCAGGGCGTTGCCGATGCGGCTGCCGCGGCCGGTGACCAGGTTGAGCGCGCCGGCCGGCACGCCGGCCTCATGGGCCAGCTCGACCAGGCGCAGGGCCGACAGCGGCGTCTCGCTGGCCGGCTTGAGCACCACGGTGCAGCCGCAGGCCAGCGCCGGCATGGCCTTCCACAGGCTGATCATCAGCGGGAAGTTCCACGGGATGATGCCGGCCACCACGCCGACCGGCTCGCGGCGGGCGAAGGCGGTGTAGCGCGCACCCTGCGGCACCGGGATGGACACGTCGAGGGTCTGGCCCTCGATCTTGGTCGCCCAGCCGGCCATGTAGCGCATGAACTCGACGCTGGCGCCGACGTCGAGCATGCGCGAGATGTTGATCGACTTGCCCTGGTTGAGGGTCTCCAGCTGCGCCAGCTCCTCGCCGTGTTCCTCGACCAGCGCGGCGAAGCGCAGCAGGATGCGCTCGCGGTCGGCCGGACGCAGGCCGGACCACACGCCGTTCCTGAACGCGGCGTGCGCCGACTGCACGGCACGGTCGAGCAGCGCCTCGTCGGCCTCGGCGACCTCGGCGATGCGCTCTCCGGTGGCCGGGTTGACCACCGGGCTGCGCGGACTGTCGTCGACCAGCCACTGGCCGTCGATGAAGCAGCCGTGGCGGCGCTGGAGGAAGGCCGCAACCTGCGGCAGGACGTTGACGAGACTCATGCGGGTACCTCGATTCCGGAAATGCGCTGGCGCGCAGGAACGGACGGGCAGCCGCGGGCCGGCCCATCCTCATGGACGGGCCATTGTGCGCAGGCGTCGGCGGCGAAGCTGGTCCGTGCGTGCCAGGCACATTGCCGAGGCTGCCAGGCCGGCTGTACGGGCGAACTCATTCGCCATGGACCGCAGCGCGGCCCCGGAGGTTGCCCAAGGCAGGTCGGTGGCCTGCTTGGCGAATGAATTCGCCCCTACTAACGGACGCCAGGGCGACCGCTACTGGTAGCGCTTGCGGTACTCGCCGGGGGAAACGCCGAAGCGCGCCTTGAAGGCGCTGGAGAAGTAGCTGGCGTCGGAGAAGCCGAAGTCGTAGCCGAGCGCCGACAGCTTGAGTTCGCCGCCGCCATGGCGCAGCGCCTCGGCGCACAGGTCGAGGCGGCGGTTGCGGATGTACTGCGCCACCACCAGCTGGTGGCGGGCGAACAGCCGGTACAGGCCGCGCAGCGACACGCCGATCTCGCGGGCGATCAGCTCGGGGCACAGCTCGGCCTCGCAGATGTGCCGTTCGATGAACGCCTGGGCGCGGCGGAACAGCCGCGCATGCGGATCGTCGTCGCTGTCGCCGCCGGCCAGCGCCGGGCGCAGCAGGCTGACCAGCGCGTCGAGGGTCGCCTCGCTCTCCGCCAGGCTCAGCCCCTCCTGGCGCGCCGATTCGCGCACCAGGCCGTGGGCCAGCACCGCCACCGGGGTGTGCGCGGCGATCCGCGCGCAGCTGCGCACGCTGGAGAAGCGTAGGCTGCGCTCGACCACCTCGCGCGGCAGGATCAGGCTGAGCTGGCGCGAACCCTCGCCGTACTCGAACTCGCTGGGCCGCGCGGCGTCGATCAGGGTGATGTCGCCGGGGGCGAGGACGATGCGCTGGGTGTCCTGGGCCATCTGCGCGCGGCCCTCGAGCTGGAACACCGCGAAGTAGCCCTTGTCCTCGCCGGTGGCCAGTTCGCGCTCGGTACGGTACAGGCGCGCGTGGGCGATGTCGTTGAACGACATGCGCAGCGCGCCACCCTGGTACTGCTCGATGCGCCCGGCGAACTCCTCGCCCAGCGCCTTGGCGCAGAAGCGCCCGCACAGCTCGTTGACGCGCTGCAGCCAGCCGTCGAGCGCCTGGTCCACCGCCATGTGCTTCATGTTCATTCGCCACCTCCCGGCATGCCCAGCATATCGCACGCCAAGAATCGCCGGTCAGGATGCGCCCTTGGGCTTGACCTCGGAGGCCGGCAGGCTCGGCCGGTCGGCCTCCAGCTCGGCGAGCGGCGCGCACTCCTCCATCGCCTCGCGGCAGCGCTGCGCCAGTACCTGGTACTCGCGGGTGCCGGCCTGCTTCCAACGTACTTCCTTGTCGGTGAGCTGGCGGCTGACCCGCGCCGGCGCGCCCATCACCAGCGACTGCTCCTCGCAGGCGAAGCCGGCCTTGACGAAGGCGCAGGCGGCGACGATCGAGCGCGGCGCGATCTGCGCGTCGTCCATCACCACGGCGTTCATACCGACCATGGCGTCCTCGCCGATCTGGCAGCCGTGCAGCACCGCGCCGTGGCCGATGTGGCCGTTGCGGGCGACGCGGGTAACGCTTTCCGGGAAGCCGTGGATCACGCAGGTGTCCTGCAGGTTGGCGCCCTCATCGAGGACGATCCGGCCGAAGTCGCCGCGCAGGCTGGCCAGCGGGCCGACATAGCAGCCGGGACCGACGATCACGTCGCCGATCAGCACGGCGGTGGGATGGACGAAGGCGGTGGGATGGACCACCGGGGTGACCCCGGCGTAACGGTAGCAGGGCATGGGTATTCCTCTTCTTGTTGTTGTGCCCCCGTAGGGGCGAATTCATTCGCCCCTACGGGAAGGTCCGGTTATTCGACGGCGACGTGGCGGCGGCTCTGCACCACCACGAAGCGCCGCGCGACGAAGGCCGCGTCGGTCAGCGCGGCGTTGGCCGCCGGGTTGGCGCCGGTGCCGTGGAAGTCGCTGAATGCCGCCGACTGGTTGACGAACAGGCCGTTGTCCAGATTGACCGACAGCGCCACGCCGACATCCTGCGCCAGCTCCTCGGCCTGCGCCAGCACCGCCTCGTCGGTGGAGTACACCGCCAGGGTCAGCGCGCCCTTCTCGGCGAGGGTCTCGCGCACCAGCTGCAGGCTGTGCGCGGTGTCGTCGCTGGCGATGACGAAGCTGATCGGGCCGAAGCGCTCCTCCGCATAGGCTTCGCGCTGGCTGGCGTCGACCTTGAGCAGCAGCGGGGTGCACACGCGCGCCTCGGGGTACTCGGGATGCACGCGCGTCTCGCTGTCCAGCAGCACCTCACCGAGCGAGCGACAGGCGTCGATGCGCGCCAGGGTGGCCTCGGACTGGATGCAGCCGAGCACGCTGCAGGCGCGCTCGTTGTCAGACAGGAACTTGCTGACGGCGGTGGCCAGGGTCTGCGCCACCTCGTCGAAGCCGAGCACGCCCTCGGCGGTGCGGATACCGCCGCGCGGCACGTAGATGGCCTGCGGGGTGGTGCACATCTGCCCGGAGTACAGGCTGAGACTGAACGCCAGGTTGCGCGCCACCGCCTTGAGGTCGCTCACGCTGTCGATCACCACGCTGTTGAGGCCCGACTTCTCGGTGAACACCTGGGCCTGGCGGGCGTTGTCCTCCAGCCAGTTGCCGAAGGCGCTGGAGCCGGTGAAGTCGATCACCTTGACCCGCGGATCGAGGGCCAGCTGCTTGGCCACCGGCGCCTCCAGGGTATCCGGCACCAGGCTGACCAGCGCCGGGTCGAAGCCGGCCTCGGCCAGCACCTCTTGCGCCACGCGCACGGTCATCGCCACCGGCAGGATGGCGCCGGGGTGCGCCTTGACCAGCACCGGGTTGCCGGTGGCCAGGCTGGCGAACAGGCCCGGATAGGTGTTCCAGGTCGGGAAGGTCGAGCAGGCGATCACCAGGGCGATGCCGCGCGGTACGATGTGGAAGCGCTTGTCCACCACCAGCGGGTCGAGCTTGCCCTGCGGCTTGGTCCAGCGCGCCGTATCCGGCACCTCGCGCAGCAGCTTCCAGGCCTGGGCCACGGCCTCCAGGCCGCGGTCCTGGGAGTGCGGACCGGCGGCCTGGAAGGCCATCGGCAGGCCCTGGCCGGTGGTATGCACGGCGGCGTGGGCGATGTCGAAGCTCTGCGCGTTGAGGCGCTGGAGGATCTCCAGGCACACGCCGATCCACGCCCTGGGGCCGGCAGCGCGCCAGCTCGGCAGCTGCGCCTGCAGGTGGCTCAGCAGGGCGTCGAGGTCCGGCTGGTCGTAGGTGATGCCGAGGTCGAAGCCGTAGGGCGAGCGCTCGCCGCCGACGCGGGTCGAGGGCACCGGACAGTGCAGCTCGAAATGGCGGTCACGCAGCGCGGCGAAGTTGGCCGGGCCGGCGGCCGCGGCCTCCTCGCCGTAGGGACGCTGGCTTTCCGGATAGGGCGTCCAGTGGTCGCGGCTGGCGATGGCCAGGGTGGCGCGCTCGAGCAGCGGCTGGTGGCGGGCGAACAGGTCGAGTGCGGAGACGGTTGCGGGCACGGCGGCTTCCTCGTGGGGTGACGGGCCGGCCCGACAAACACGACATTTGTCTAATGCGCGGCCACTTTCTTGTATCACATCACCTTAACCGCGCCCGGCGGAGAAATCCATACGCCGGGCAAAGCCCTTGCAAATCAAGGAAATGGCAGTAAATCCGGCCTGTCAGGCGGCATTCCGGGCCGCCACGGGGCGCTATCGCCCACCCCTTCCGCTCGTCGGCCGGGGCACGCAAAGCGATAAAACAGACACGAGAAAGCAACTTTGCATTAGTTGATCTGTATCACTTTATGGGTATACTCGGCTCAAACGGCTGCCCCGTTAAAGTCCCGTCCTCCGCGCAGGAACGGGCCCCGGCAGCGACAACAATTCCAAGAACGAGCCCGGCGCCATCTGCCGGCGTGCACCGCGAGGATGTGCCTCCATGCCTCAGACCCTCAGCGTCCTGCCTCCCGAACAGGGCGTGCGCCTGATCACCCTGCAGCGCCCCGAGGCGCTGAATGCCCTCAACACCGAACTGCTCGGCGAACTCGCCGCCGAACTGGATGCCGCCGAAGCCTGCGCCGACACCCGCGCCGTGGTCATCACCGGCAGCCGCCGCGCCTTCGCCGCCGGCGCCGACATCAAGGAGATGGCCGAGCGCGACCTGGTCGGCATCCTCGAGGACCCGCGCCTGGCCCACTGGCAGCGCATCACCCGCTTCTCCAAGCCGCTGATCGCCGCGGTCAACGGCTTCGCCCTCGGCGGCGGCTGCGAGCTGGCCATGCACGCCGACATCCTCATCGCCGGCGAGGACGCCCAGTTCGGCCAGCCGGAAATCAACCTGGCGATCATGCCCGGCGCCGGCGGCACCCAGCGCCTGCTGCGCGCGGTGGGCAAGTCGCTGGCCATGCAGATGGTCCTCACCGGCGAGCCGATCGGCGCCCGCCGCGCCCTCGAGGCGGGCCTGGTCAGCGAGATCACCCAGCCCGAGCTGACCGTCGAGCGCGCCGTGGCCATCGCCCGCAAGATCGCCGAGAAGGCGCCGCTGGCCGTGCGCCTGGCCAAGGAAGCCCTGCTCAAGGCCGAGGACACCGACCTGGCCAGCGGCCTGCGCTTCGAGCGCCACGCCTTCACCCTGCTGGCCGGCACCGAGGACCGCAACGAAGGCATCCGCGCCTTCCAGGAAAAGCGCAAGCCGGCCTACAAGGGCCGCTGAGCGGTCCTTGTGCGACATGAACAGCAAGGGTCGCTGAGCGCGCCCGTCACGACCTGCACCGGGGCGCGCCGCGCGCCCTCCTCTAATAAGAGAGAGCCTTCATGAGCTTCGAACACATCCTCTTCACCATCGAGCAGGGCGTCGCCACCCTGACCCTGAACCGCCCGGCGCAGCTCAACAGCTTCAACGCGCAGATGCACAAGGAAGTCCGCGAGGCCCTCAAGCAGATGCGCCAGAATCCCGAGGCGCGCTGCCTGCTGATCACCGCCAACGGCCGCGGCTTCTGCGCAGGGCAAGACCTCAGCGACCGCAACGTGGCGCCGGGCGCCGCCATGCCGGACCTGGGCGAGTCGATCGAGAAGAACTACAACCCGCTGATCCGCACCCTGCGCGACCTGCCGATGCCGGTGGTGTGCGCGGTCAACGGCGTGGCCGCCGGCGCCGGCGCCAACATCGCCCTGGCCTGCGACATCACCCTCGCCGCCCGCTCGGCCAGCTTCATCCAGGCGTTCTGCAAGATCGGCCTGGTGCCGGACTCCGGCGGCACCTGGACCCTGCCGCGCGCGGTCGGCATGGCCCGCGCCAAGGCCCTCGCCCTGCTGGGCGACAAGCTCAGCGCCGAGCAGGCCGAGCAGTGGGGCATGATCTGGCGCTGCGTCGACGACGAGACCCTGCAGGACGAGGCGCTCAAGCTGGCCCGCCACCTGGCCGCCCAGCCGACCTACGGCCTGGCGCTGATCAAGCGCGCGCTGAACGCCAGCGCCAGCAACAGCTTCGACGAGCAGCTCGACCTGGAGCGCGACCTGCAGCGCCTGGCCGGGCGCAGCGAGGACTATCGCGAGGGCGTCGCCGCCTTCATGGAAAAACGCACCCCCGAGTTCAAGGGCCGCTGAAATGACCGCACTGAATAAAGACGCCGCCGTCGCGGTGATCGGCGCCGGCGCCATGGGCGCCGGCATCGCCCAGGTGGCCGCCCAGGCCGGCCATCCGGTCGCCCTGTTCGACACCCGCGAAGGCGCCGCCGCCCAGGCCATCGCCGGCATCGCCAAGCAGCTCGGCAAGCGCGTCGACGCCGGCAAGCTGGACGCCGCCGAGCGCGACACCGTGGTCGCCCGCCTGACCCCGGCCGCCCGCCTGGAAGATCTCGAAGGCAGCGCTCTGGTGGTCGAGGCCATCGTCGAGAACCTGGAGGTCAAGCGCGGCCTGTTCGCACAGCTGGAAGCGATCTGCGGCGACGCCTGCATCCTCGCCAGCAACACCTCCTCGCTGTCGATCACCTCGCTGGCCGCCACCCTCAAGCGCCCCGAGCGCGTCGCCGGCCTGCACTTCTTCAACCCGGCGCCGGTGATGGCGCTGGTGGAGATCGTCGCCGGCCTGGCCAGCGACAAGGCAGTGGTCGACTGCCTGTACGCCACCGCCAGGGCCTGGGGCAAGAAGCCGGTGCATACCAAATCGACGCCGGGCTTTATCGTCAACCGCGTGGCCCGGCCGTTCTACGCCGAGAGCCTGCGCCTGCTGCAGGAAGGCGCAGGCGACTGCGCCAGCCTCGACGCCCTGCTGCGCGACGCCGGCGGCTTCCGCATGGGCGCCTTCGAGCTGACCGACCTGATCGGCCACGACGTCAACTACGCGGTGACCTGCTCGGTGTTCGACGCCTACTACGGCGACTTCCGCTTCCAGCCCTCGCTGATCCAGAAGGAGCTGGTCGACGCCGGCCGCTTCGGCCGCAAGAGCGGCCGCGGCTTCTACGACTACGCCGAAGGCGCCGAGCGTCCGGCTCCGCAGAGCCTGCCGGCCGCCGCCAGGCCCGAGTGCGTGGTGGTGGAAGGCGACCTCGGCCCGGCCAGCGCGCTGATCGAGCGCATCGAAACCTGCGGCGTGCAAATCGTCCGCCGCGACGGCGCCGGCCTGATCCGTGTCGGCGAAGCGGTGCTGGCGCTCAGCGACGGCCGCCTGGCCGCCGAGCGCGCCCGCGACGAGGGCCTGCGCAACCTGGCCGTGTTCGACCTGGCCCTCGACTACGCCAAGGCGACCCGCCTGGCCGTGGCCTTCGCCGCCGGCAGCGACAGTGCCGCCCGCGAAGCGGTCGCCGGCCTGCTGCAGGCCGCCGGCCTCGAAGTCACCGAAGTGACCGACAGTCCGGCGCTGGTGGTGCTGCGCACCGTGGCGATGCTCGCCAACGAGGCCGCCGACGCCGTGCTGCAGGGCGTCGGCACTGCCGCCGACATCGACCTGGCCATGTGCGCCGGGGTCAACTATCCGAAGGGCCCGCTGGCCTGGGCCGACGCCATCGGCGTGGGCACCGTGCTGAGCGTGCTCGACAACCTGCAGCGCAGCTACGGCGAGGACCGCTACCGCCCGTCCCTGCTGCTGCGCCGCCTGCACTGCGCCGGGGAGCGTTTCCATGGCTGAGCATCTTCATAACGACGACAACGGCCAGCTGCCGCCGCAGGAACTGGCCGAGGCCTGCGCCGCCGCCATGTACGAGCGCGACCTGGCCGTGCGCCACCTCGGCATCGAGGTGCTGCGCATGGCGCCGGGCGAGGCCGACCTGCAGATGACCGTCAGCGAGATCATGATCCAGGGTCACAACAGCTGCCACGGCGGCTACCTGTTCACCCTCGCCGACTCGGCGTTCGCCTACGCCTGCAACAGCTACGACGACGCCTGCGTGGCGCTCGGCTGCAGCATCGACTACATCGCCCCCGGCCGCCTCGGCGACGTGCTCACCGCACGCGCCACCCAGGTCAGCCGCAGCGGCCGCACCGGCAACTACGACGTGCGCATCGAGAACCAGCACGGCCAGCTGATCGCCGTGTTCCACGGCAAGTCCTACAAGATCCGCGGCACCGTCCGCCAGCAGGAGAACCAGGCATGAGTGAAGCCCTGATCATCGACGCCATCCGCACCCCGATCGGCCGCTACGCCGGCGCGCTGTCCGCCGTGCGTGCCGACGACCTCGGCGCCGTGCCGCTGCGCGCCCTGATGGCCCGCAACCCGCAGGTCGACTGGACCGCCGTCGACGACGTGATCTTCGGCTGCGCCAACCAGGCCGGCGAGGACAACCGCAACGTCGCGCGCATGTCCTCCCTGCTCGCCGGCCTGCCGATCAACGTGCCGGGCACCACCGTCAACCGCCTGTGCGGCTCGGGCATTGACGCCATCGGCAGCGCCGCCCGCGCGCTGCGCTGCGGCGAGGCCCAGCTGATGATCGCCGGCGGCGTGGAATCCATGTCGCGCGCGCCGTTCGTGATGGGCAAGGCCGAGAGCGCCTTCTCGCGCTCGGCGGAAATGTTCGACACCACCATCGGCTGGCGCTTCGTCAACGCCATCATGAAGAAGGAGTTCGGCATCGACTCGATGCCGGAGACCGCCGAGAACGTCGCCGAGCAGTTCAACGTCTCGCGCGCCGACCAGGACGCCTTCGCCCTGCGCAGCCAGCAGAAGACCGGCGCGGCCATGGCGCGCGGCCGCTTCGAGCGCGAGATCGTCCCGGTGGAGATTCCCCAGCGCAAGGGCCCGGCCAAGGTCGTCGCCCAGGACGAGCACCCGCGTCCGGACACCACCCTCGAGATGCTGGCCAAGCTCGGCACGCCGTTCCGCGACGGCGGCAGCGTCACCGCCGGCAACGCCTCGGGCGTCAATGACGGCGCCTGCGCCCTGCTGCTGGCCAGCCCGCAAGCCGCCCAGCGCTTCGGCCTCAAGGCCCGCGGCCGCGTGGTGGCGATGGCCAGCGCCGGCGTCGAGCCACGCATCATGGGCATCGGCCCGGTGCCGGCCACCCGCAAGGTGCTGGAGATCGCCGGCCTGAGCCTGGCCGACATGGACGTGATCGAGCTCAACGAGGCGTTCGCCGCCCAGGGCCTGGCCGTGCTGCGCGAGCTGGGCATCGCCGACGACGACGCCCGCGTCAACCCTAACGGCGGCGCCATCGCCCTCGGCCACCCGCTGGGCATGAGCGGCGCGCGCCTGGTGACCACCGCGCTCAACGAACTGGAGGAGCGCCAGGGCCGCTACGCGCTGTGCACCATGTGCATCGGCGTCGGCCAGGGCATCGCCATGGTCATCGAACGCCTGTGATACCCGGCGCAGCGCGCCCCGCCCCGTGAGCGCGCTACGCTGATCGACGATTCGCAATAACAAGAAGAACGGGCGGCCTCGCCAGTCGCCCGTGGCTCCACACAAGAACAAAGAGAGACGCCATGAACGCCATGCACAATGCCTCTGCGCACACCGCCATCATCGACCCGATGGAAACCGCCAGCCTCGACCACCTGCGCGCTCACCAGCTCGAGCGCCTGCGCTGGACCCTGCAGCACGCCTACGACAACGTGCCGGTGTACCGCCAGAAGTTCGACGCCCTCGGCGTGCACCCGAGCGACCTGAAGTCGCTGGCCGACCTGGCCAAGTTCCCCTTCACCGGCAAGTCGGATCTGCGCGAGAACTATCCGTTCGGCATGTTCGCCGTGCCGATGGAACAGGTGTCGCGCATCCACGCCTCCAGCGGCACCACCGGCCAGCCCACCGTGGTCGGCTACACCGCCAACGACATCGACACCTGGGCCAACCTGGTGGCGCGCTCGATCCGCGCTGCCGGCGGCCGTCCGGGCGACCGCATCCACGTCGCCTACGGCTACGGCCTGTTCACCGGCGGCCTGGGCGCCCACTACGGCGCCGAGCGCCTGGGCTGCACGGTGATCCCGATGTCCGGCGGCCAGACCGAGAAGCAGGTCCAGCTGATCAAGGACTTCCAGCCGGACATCATCATGGTCACCCCGTCGTACATGCTGAACATCGCCGACGAGCTGGAGCGCCAGGGCATCGACCCGCACAAGCTGGCGCTGCGCCTGGGCATCTTCGGCGCCGAGCCGTGGACCGGCCAGCTGCGCGGCGAGCTGGAGAGCCGCCTGGGCATCCAGGCCATGGACATCTACGGCCTGTCCGAGGTGATGGGCCCGGGCGTGGCCATGGAGTGCGCCGACTGCAAGGACGGTCCGACCATCTGGGAAGACCACTTCTACCCGGAGATCATCGACCCGGTGACCGGCGAGGTGCTGCCGGACGGCCAGATGGGCGAGCTGGTGTTCACCTCGCTGTCCAAGGAAGCGCTGCCGATGATCCGCTACCGCACCCGTGACCTGACCCGCCTGCTGCCGGGCACCACCCGTGCCATGCGCCGCATCGACAAGATCACCGGGCGCAGCGACGACATGCTGATCATCCGTGGCGTCAACGTGTTCCCGACCCAGATCGAGGAGCAGGTGCTGAAAGTCAAACAGCTTTCCGCACAGTACGAGCTGCACGTGTATCGCAACGGCAACCTCGACGGCATGGACGTGCACGTCGAGCTCAAGCCCGAGTTCGAGCAGCTGGGCGACGCCGAGCGCAGCGCGGTGAGCCGCGAGCTGGCCCACCACATCAAGAGCAGCGTCGGCATCAGCACGCGCATCGAGCTCAAGGCGCCGTTCGCCCTCAAGCGCTCGGAAGGCAAGGCCTGCCACGTCTACGACAAGCGCAAGAGCGCCTGATCCGCATCACCCCAGAGCCCCGCTTCGGCGGGGCTTTTTTTCGCCTGCTGGAAGCCCGCTGCGCCGATCGTGCCCACGCTCTGCGTGGGCATGCCGCCACGGGCGCTCCAGCGCCCAGGGACGCGGAGCGTCCCGTCCCGGGCTCCCACGCCGGAGCGTGGGAGCCATCAGGCTCGGCGGCTCTGAAAACCCTCCCGCTCATCGCCAAAACGCACAAAGCGACACTGAAAATATTTTCTTGCATGTGATTTGTGTATCATATAAAAATACTCAACGCCCAGGCCCTGCCCTGCCTGCAACCCCGGCTGGAGAAAACAAGAAAATGTACGCACAACTCGTCGAAACCGGAGTCAAGCGCGTCAAGAGCCTCGAGGAGATGACTCCCGAGGAGCGCGCCTTCCAGGAACGCATCGATGCCGAGATCAAGATCGAGCCGAAGAACTGGATGCCGGACGCCTATCGCCAGACCCTGATCCGCCAGATCTCCCAGCACGCCCACTCGGAAATCGTCGGCATGCTGCCGGAAGGCAACTGGGTCACCCGCGCGCCGACCCTCAAGCGCAAGCTGCAGCTGATGGCCAAGATCCAGGACGAGGCCGGCCACGGCATGTACCTGTACAGCGCCATGGAGACCCTCGGCGCCGACCGCGACGAGGAGATCGACAAGCTGCACGCCGGCAAGGCCAAGTACTCGAGCATCTTCAACTACCCGACCCTGAACTGGGCCGACATGGGTGCGGTGGGCTGGCTGGTCGACGGCGCCGCCATCGTCAACCAGGTGGTGCTGCAGCGCACCAGCTACGGTCCCTACTCGCGCGCGATGATCCGCATCTGCAAGGAAGAGAGCTTCCACCAGCGCCAGGGCTACGAAATCCTCCTGACCATGATGCGCCACGGCAACCAGGCCCAGAAGGACATGGTCCAGGACGCCATCAACCGCCTGTGGTGGCCGGCGCTGATGATGTTCGGCCCGAGCGACGCCGACTCGCCGAACAGCGCCCAGTCGATGGCCTGGAAGATCAAGCGCATGAGCAACGACGACCTGCGCCAGCGCTTCATCGACCAGACCGTGCCGCAACTCGAATTCCTCGGCTGCACCGCTCCCGACCCGGACCTCAAGTGGAACGAGGAGCGCGGCCACTACGACTTCGGCCAGATCAACTGGCAGGAGTTCTACGACGTGCTCAAGGGCAACGGCCCGTGCAACCGCGAACGCATCGCCACCCGCCGCAAGGCGCTCGAGGATGGCAAGTGGGTCCGCGAAGCCGCCGTCGCCCACGCCGCCAAACGCCAACAAAAACAAAACGCTGCCTGATCGGCGCCTGAATCGGAGAACCCCGCCATGTCCGAATGGATCCTTTTTGAAGTCTTCGTCCGCTCCAAGCACGGCCTGAACCACAAGCACGTCGGCAGCGTGCACGCCGCCGATGCCAACATGGCCCTGGAGAGCGCCCGCGACCTGTACACCCGCCGCAACGAAGGCGTGAGCATCTGGGTCGTGCCCTCGGCGCAGATCACCGCCACCGCCGGCGACGAGAAAGAGCCGTTCTTCGACCCGTCCCAGGACAAGGTCTATCGTCACGCCAGCTTCTACGAGCTGCCCGACGAAGTCGGTCACATGTGAGGAAGCCGGTCATGACTGACAACAAGAACGACCTGATCGAATACCTGCTGCGCCTCGGCGACAACGCCATGATCAACGGCCAGCGCCTGTGCGAGTGGTGCGGCCACGCGCCGGCCCTGGAAGAGGAAATGGCGCTGATGAACGTCGCCCTCGACCTGGTCGGTCAGGCGCGCAACTGGTACGAGTACGCCGCCGAGCTGCTGGCCGATGGTCGCGACGCCGACCAGTTGGCCTTCACCCGCGACGAGCGCGACTTCCGTAACACCCTGCTGGTCGAGCAGCCCAACGGCGACTACGCGGTGACCACCGCCAAGCTGTTCCTGTTCGACGCCTGGCACCTGCACACCCTGCAGGCGCTGTCCGCCTCCAGCGACGAGCGCATCGCCGCCATCGCCGCCAAGGCCCTCAAGGAAGCGACCTACCACCTGCGCCGCTCCGGCGAGTGGGTCGAGCGCCTGGGCGACGGCACCGAGGAAAGCCGCCAGCGCATGCTCGCCGCCATCGACGAGCTGTGGCGCTTCACCGGCGACCTGCTGGCCGGCGACGAGATCCAGCAGCGCCTGGCCACCGCCGGCATCGCCGCCGACGCCGAGGCCGTGGCGAGCGCCTGGCAGGCCACCGTCGAGCAGGTGTTCGGCGCCGCCAGCCTGCCGGTGCCGCAGCCGGCCAGCTACTTCTACCTGGACGGCAAGCGCGGCCTGCACACCGAGCACCTGGGCATCCTGCTGGCGGAGATGCAGTTCCTGCAGCGCGCCTACCCGGGTGCGACCTGGTAAGCCCGGTCCGCAACCGACGATCCGCGGAGGAGCCATGAGCAAAGATTCCGAGCTCGACGCCCTGTTCGGCGGCAGCCCCGTCGCCGGCATGGGCAGCAGCGATCAGCCCTCCGGGCTGATCGCCTCCGACGGCGGCGCCCGCGAGGCGGACGAGTCCGACCTGCCGCGCGCCTGGCAGGTGCTGGAGCAGGTGATGGACCCGGAGGTGCCGGTGGTCAGCGTGATCGACCTCGGCATCATCCGCGACGTCGCCTGGGTCGACGGCCACCTGCAGGTGGCCGTGACGCCGACCTACTCCGGCTGCCCGGCCACCGAGCTGATCGAGAGCGAGGTGAGCAAGGCCCTGGAGCGCGCCGGCTTCCGCGCCCCGCGCATCGAGCGCCGCCTGGCGCCGGCCTGGACCACCGACTGGATCAGCGAGCAGGGCCGCGAGCGCCTGCGCGCCTTCGGCATCGCCCCGCCGTCCGGCAGCACCAGCAAGCGCAGCCTGCTCGGCGAGAAGGACGAGATCAGCTGCCCGCACTGCGGCAGCCACGACACCGAGGTGGTCAGCCAGTTCGGGTCCACCGCCTGCAAGGCCCTGTACCGTTGCCGCTCCTGCCTGGAGCCCTTCGACTATTTCAAGTGCATCTGAACGGCTCGCCCACCGCCGCGACGCGGGCCTGGAGAATAACAAGATGAGCAAGTTCCATACGCTGACCATCCGCGAAGTGCGCCCGGAAACCCGCGACACGGTGTCCGTGGCCTTCACCGTGCCCGCCGAGCTCAGGGACAGCTTCCACTACACCCAGGGCCAGCACCTGGTGATGCGCACCCAGATCGACGGCGAGGAAGTGCGCCGCACCTACTCGATCTGCAGCGCGGTGAGCGAGGACGACCTGCGCGTGGCGATCAAGCGCGTGGACGGCGGCCTGTTCTCCAACTTCGCCAACGACCAGCTCAAGGCCGGGCAGACCCTGGAAGTGATGCCGCCGGCCGGCCACTTCTCCATCCCGCTGGATCCGGCGCGCGCCGGCAACTACCTGGCAGTGGCCGCCGGCAGCGGCATCACGCCGATCATGTCGATCGTCAAGACCACCCTGGAAACCGAGCCGGACAGCCGCTTCACCCTGATCTACGGCAACCGCTCCAGCGCCAGCACCATCTTCCGCGAGCAGCTCGAGGACCTGAAGAACCAGTACCTCGACCGCCTCAACCTGATCTTCGTGTTCAGCCGCGAGCAGCAGGACATCGACCTGTACAACGGCCGCATCGACGCCGCCAAGTGCGACGCGCTGTTCGCCCGCTGGGTCGACGCGCCGAACCTCGACGCCGCCTTCATCTGCGGCCCGGTGGAGATGACCGAGTGCGTGCGCGACGCCCTGCGCCGCCACGACCTGATCAACGAGCGCATCCACTTCGAGCTGTTCACCGCCGGCACCCCGGGCGCCGCCGCCGAGAAGCGCGCCGCCCGCGAGGCCGCGGCCAGGACCTCCGGCGCAGTCAGCCACGTCACCGTGACCAGCGACGGCCGCAGCATGAGCTTCGACCTGGCGCGCAACACCCAGAGCCTGCTCGATGCCGGCAACGCCCACGGCATGGAGCTGCCCTACTCGTGCAAGGCCGGTGTGTGCTCCACCTGCAAGTGCAAGGTGGTCAAGGGCGAGGTGGAGATGGACGCCAACTTCGCGCTGGAGGACTACGAGGTGGCCGCCGGCTACGTGCTGTCCTGCCAGGCCTTCCCGGTCAGCGACGAGGTTGTGCTGGACTTCGACCAGCTCTGATTCCTCGTGCACTCCTGCGGCGCCCCCCGGCGCCGCGGGACAGAACAATCACGGGCGGCCATGACCGCCCGTTCTGCCTTGCTTCAGGAGATTCCCTGATGACCACCCTGCAAAGTTTCATCGGCGGCCGCTGGATCGGCGCCGACGCCGCCCAGGCGCTGAAGAGCGCCATCGACGGCCACATCGTCGCCCACACCCACGCCGACAAGCTCGACTTCACCGAGGCGGTGAGCTTCGCCCGCCAGAGCGGCACCCCGGCGCTGATGAAGCTGGACTTCCAGAGCCGCGCGCAGATCCTCAAGGCGCTCGGCAAGTACCTGATGGAGCGCAAGGAGCAGCTCTACGCGATCAGCCACCACAGCGGCGCGACCCGCGTGGACAGCTGGATCGACATCGAGGGCGGCGCCGGCACCCTGTTCGCCTACGCCAGCATGGGCACCCGCGAGCTGCCCTCCGGCAACCTGGTCCACGAAGGCCCGGCCATCCCGCTGGGCAAGCAGAACCACTTCGCCGGCACCCACATCCTGGTGCCGCGCGGCGGCCTGGCCGTGCACATCAACGCCTTCAACTTCCCGATCTGGGGCATGCTGGAGAAGTTCGCGCCGACCTTCCTCGCCGGCATGCCGTGCATCGTCAAGCCGGCCACCGCGACCAGCTACGTCACCGAGGCCTGCGTGCGCCTGATGCACGAATCCGGCCTGCTGCCCGAGGGCAGCCTGCAGCTGATCGTCGGCAGCACCGGCGACCTGCTCGACCGTCTGGAAGGCCCGGACGTGGTGACCTTCACCGGCTCGGCCGACACCGCCGCCAAGCTGCGCGTGCACCCCAACCTGATCCGCAACTCGATCCCGTTCAACGCCGAGGCCGACTCGCTGAACTGCGCGATCCTCGCCCCGGACGTGACCCCGGACGACGAGGAGTTCGAGCTGTTCGTCAAGGAAGTCGCCCGCGAGATGACGGTCAAGGCCGGTCAGAAGTGCACCGCCATCCGCCGCATCATCGTCCCCGAGAACCGCATCGACGCCGTCGCCGAGCGCCTGGCCGCGCGCCTGGCCAAGGTGGTGGTCGGCGACCCGAGCAAGGAAGGCGTGAAGATGGGCGCGCTGGCCTCCCACGACCAGTTCGAGGACGTCTCCGGCCGGGTCGAGGCCCTGCTGGCCAGCAGCGAGCTGCTGTTCCGCGGCGAGGCGCAGTTCGTCGGTGACCAGGTCGCCGAGGGCGCGTTCTTCGCCCCGACCCTGCTCAAGAGCCGCGACCCGCACGCCGCCGGCGGTGCCCACGACATCGAGGCCTTCGGCCCGGTCAGCACCCTGATGGGCTACGCCGAGATCGACGAGGCGCTGGCCCTGGCCGCGCGCGGCAAGGGCAGCCTGGTGTCCACCCTGGTGACCCGCGACCCGCGCGTCGCCGCCCGGGTGGTGCCGGCCGCCGCCGCCTGGCACGGCCGCGTGCACGTGCTGGACGCCGAGGCCGCCAAGGAATCCACCGGCCACGGCTCGCCGCTGCCGATGCTCAAGCACGGCGGCCCGGGCCGCGCCGGCGGCGGCGAGGAGCTGGGCGGCATCCGTGCGGTCAAGCACTACCTGCAGCGCACCGCGGTGCAGGGTTCGCCGACCATGCTCAGCGCCATCACCGGCGAGTACGTGCGCGGCGCCAAGGTCATCGAGACCGAGGTGCACCCGTTCCGTCGCCACTTCGAGGAGCTGCAGATCGGCGAGTCGCTGCTGACCCACCGCCGCACCGTCACCGAGGCCGACCTGGTCAACTTCGGCTGCCTGTCGGGCGATCACTTCTACATGCACTTCGACGAGATCGCGGCGAAGGAATCGCAGTTCGGCAAGCGCATCGCCCACGGCTACTTCGTGCTGTCGGCCGCCGCCGGCCTGTTCGTCTCCCCCGGCGTCGGCCCGGTGCTGGCCAACTACGGCCTCGACACCCTGCGCTTCGTCAGCCCGGTGGGCATCGGCGACACCATCCAGGCGCGCCTGACCTGCAAGCGCAAGATCGACCAGGGCAAGCAGTCCAGCCTCGGCACCCCGCAGGGCGTGGTGGCCTGGGACGTGGAAGTCACCAACCAGAACGGCGAGCTGGTCGCCAGCTACGACATCCTGACCCTGGTGGCCAAGCGCGGCTGAGCCCTTCGCAAGACTTCGCCGCGCCCCGCCGGCGCGGCGTCACTGCAGGACGGTTTGCGGCGCGGCCCAGGGCCGGCGCTCCGCCACAAGCGGGGCCCGTTCCTCGGCCCGCCCCAAGCCCCTCACGCTGCCGTCCGGCAGCGTTTCGGTTGGACTCCAGATCCGTCTCTCAGCGCCGGCCCCGTGCCGGCGTCTTTTTGTCCGCGCCGCCCGCCTGACACCTCGTTCGGCTTCCTGAATTCAGGAAGCCCTGCGCGCGCCTCAGCCCGCCAGCCAGTCCAGCGCAAAGGCCACTCCCACCACCACGGCGATACCGCTGGCCACCAGCGCCGCCCCGGCGGCGATGTCCTTGGCCGCACCGATCTCCGGATGGCGTTCAGGGTGCAGGTGGTCGATCAGGGTTTCCAGCGCGCTGTTGACCAGCTCGGCCACCAGCACCAGGCCCACCGCCAGCGCCAGCAGCGCCCACCACAGCGGCGCCGGTCGCGTCGCCAGCAGCACCGCCAGCACCGCCGCGGCGGCCAGCAGGTGGCTGCGCAGGCTGCCCTCGCGCTGCACCGCCAGGCGCAGCCCGTGCAGGGCGAAGCCCACGCGCCTGATGAACGGCTGTCCCTTCATCCCCATTCCTCCCCATGTCCCTGAATTTCAGGGTAGCCAAGCCGTGGCAGCCCCTGTGGCCAGTTCAATGCCGGTGCCCGGGCACCCAGCGGCAGGGCCCTTCCCGATGGACCGCGGCAGGCGACAAGCAGCCGCCCTCTCTCCGGCGCCCATTTCCACGAGCGGGCATCCTGGGCTTAACTGGCATGACGGGCAGCGGCTGCTGGCCGTAGTGGATGAGGAAGCCGATATGGGCAGGCAAGGCGATCAGCCGAAGCCGGGCGGTGCTCTGCCGCCGGTCTCGAAGAAGGCCTACAAGAAGGCCCTGCGCAAGCTGCAGGTCGAACTGGTCAAGCTACAGCACCACTTCATCGCATGCGACGACAAGATCCTGATCATCCTCGAGGGCCGCGATGCGGCCGGCAAGGACGGCACCATCAAGCGCATCATCCAGCACCTCAGCCCACGCGAGACGCGCGTGGTCGCCCTCGGTCGGCCCTCGGACCGCGACCGCTCGTCGTGGTATTTCCAGCGCTTCGCGCCGCACCTGCCGTCCGCCCAGGAACTCGTGCTGTTCAACCGCAGCTGGTACAACCGCGCCGGCGTAGAGCGGGTGATGGGCTTCTGCAGCGAGGCCGAATACGAGGAGTTCATGGGCTCGGTGCAGGAGTTCGAGAGCATGCTGGTCCGCTCCGGGATCAAGCTGTTCAAGTACTACCTCGACATCAGCAAGGAGGAGCAGAAGAGGCGCCTGGCGGAGCGCAAGGCGAACCCGCTCAAGCAATGGAAGTCCAGCCCGATCGACGACCAGGCGCTCAAGCAGTGGAAGGCCTACAGCCAGGCCCGCAACGAGATGCTGGCGCGCACCCATACCCTCACGGCGCCCTGGACCCTGGTGCGCGCCGACAGCAAGCGCCTGACCCGGCTCAACCTGATCAAGGACCTGCTCAGCCGGCTGCACTACGCCGGCAAGGATGAGCGCCTGCTGCGCGCCGACCCGGGGATCGTCTTCACTTACGCCTACTCGAACATCGGCGACGGCCAGCTGGAGCCCTGACCCGGGGCTCGCCTGCCGGCCACTGGCAGAGAGACGCAGCATGGGCAAAGCGCAACGCACAGGCTCCTCCCGCTGGCTGCAGCGCCTGGCTCCCGGGCTGGCCGCGCTGCTCGCCTACCGACGCAGCGATCTGCCGCGCGACCTGGTCGCCGGCGTGTCGGTGGCCGCAGTCGCCCTGCCGGTCGGCGTCGCCTATGCCCAGCTCGCCGGCTTCAGCCCGGTGGTCGGCCTGTATGCCAGCATCCTGCCGCTGCTGGTCTATGCCCTGTTCGGCACCTCGCGCCAGCTGATCGTCGGCCCCGACGCGGCGACCTGCGCGCTGGTCGCCTCGGCAGTGGCACCGCTCGCCGCCGGCGACGGAGCACTCTACCTGTCGCTGTCGGTCGCCCTCGCTGCGCTGGCCGGGCTGTTCTGCATCCTGGCCAGCTTCATCCGCCTCGGCGCACTGGCCGACTTCCTCTCCAAGCCGATCCTGGTCGGCTTCCTCAACGGAGTGTCCGTGCACATCCTCGCCGGGCAGCTGGGCAAGCTGGCCGGCGTGCCCGTCGATGCGCCCGGCGTGGTGCCGGCGAGCCTGCAGCTGCTGCGTCAGCACGCCGACTACCACTGGCCGACCCTGCTGGTCGGCCTGGGCGCCTTCGCCGTGCTGCTGCTCTCGCCACGTCTGCTGCCGCGCCTGCCGGCCGCCCTGCTGGCGCTGGTGGTCAGCGCCATGGTGGTCGCCGTCCTCGGCCTCGACCAGCTCGGCGTGGCGGTGGTCGGCGCGGTGCCGGCGGGCCTGCCGGAGCTGAAGCTGCCGCACATTCCCTGGGAGACGCTCGACGAGCTGGTGGCCGCCGCGCTGGGCGTGGCGCTGGTCAGCTTCTCCAGCATGATGCTCACGGCGCGCAGCTTCGCCGCCAAGAACCACTACGACATCGATGCCGACCGCGAATTCGCCGCCCTCGGCGCGGCAAACATCGCCGCGGCGCTGAGCCAGAGCTTCGCCATCAGCGGCGCCGACTCGCGCACCGCGATGAGCGACGCCGCCGGCGGCCGCACCCAGCTGACCGGGATCATCGCCGCGCTGTCGATCGCCGTGGTGCTGCTGTTCCTCAGCGAGCCCCTGCGTTTCGTGCCGATCGCCGCGCTGGCCGCGGTGCTGATCATGGCCTCGATATCCCTGCTCGACCTGCGCGGCCTGCTGCGCCTGTACCACTTCAGCCGGGTCGAGTTCGCCTTCGCCATGCTGGCCACCTTCGGGGTGATCTGGGTGGGCGCCATCAAGGCGATCCTGGTGGTGCTCATCCTCTCGCTGATCCGCTTCGTCATGCTCTCCTCGCGGCCGCGCATCGATGTGCTCGGCAAGGTGGAGGGCATCCCCGGGTTCCACCCGCTGGCCAACTACCCGCAGGCGACCACCTGGCCCGGCCTGCTGTTGCTGCGCTTCAATGCGCCGGTGGTGTTCTTCAACGCCAACTACTTCCGTCAGCAGGTGGAGCGCGCCGTCGAACGCGCCGGCGACGGCCTGCGCTGGCTGGTGGTGGACGCCATGCCGATCACCCAGTCGGATGTCACCGGCTACTTCGCGGTCGAAGGCCTGAAGGCGACCCTGCGCCAGAAAGGCGTGCAGCTGGTGGTCGCCGGGCGCTACAAAGAGATCGCCGAATGGCGCAAGGCGCACGCGCTGGAGAAGGACGACACCCTGTACTTCCCGACCATCCGCAAGGCGGTGAAGGCGTTTCTCGACCGTCAGGCGGATGGCGATGCCGGGCAGACATGAGCGCCGCGCGGGGGCCGCTGCGGGTCCGCACCCCGACCTTCCCAGCGAGGCCGACAGCGGCATCCCTGCTCCGGTCATGTCCCCGTCAGGCGCGCATGCTACCCTCCAGCGGGTATCCATTTTTCATGCGTAATGGCATGCACTCCCCATGAACTTCAGTCAAAGCCTGCTGCTCCTCGCGCTGCTCATCCTGGTCAGCGCGTTCTTCTCCCTCGCCGAAATCGCCCTGGCCGCCTCGCGCCCGGTGCGGCTGCGGCAGATGGCCGATGAAGGCAGCGTCAATGCCCTGCGGGTCATGCAGGTCCAGGAAAAGCCCGGTCACTACTTCACCGTGGTGCAGATCGGCATGAATGCGCTGGCCATCCTCGGCGGCATCGTTGGCGAGGGCATGTTCAGTCCGCTGTTCACCGAGCTGTTCGCGCTGCGCCTGGACGCGCAGCAGGCGGCCACCCTGGGCTTCGTGGTGTCCTTCATCCTCACCACCTCGCTGTTCATCGTCATCACCGACCTGATTCCCAAGCAGGTCGCCATGGCGGTTCCCGAACAGCTCGCCATCCGCGTCATCGGCCCGATGCGCATCCTCTCCACGCTGCTCAAGCCGCTGGTGCTGGTCTATGCCTGGCTGGTCGGCAGCCTGATCAACCTGCTCAAGCTGCCCAAGCAGCGCGACGACAGCGTCACCCCCGAGGACATCATGGCCATGACCCAGGCCGGCGCCCAGTCCGGCACCCTGGCGGCCAGCGAGCACCAGGTCATCGAGAACATCTTCGAGCTGGAAACCCGCACCCTGCCCAGCGCCATGACCCACCGCGAAGGCATCGTCTTCTTCCTGCGCGACGACCCCGATGCGCTGATCCGCTCGCGGATCGCCGACGAGCCCTACTCCGCCTACCCGGTCTGCGACGGCGACATCGACCACATCGTCGGCTACGTCACCATCAAGGACCTGTTCCAGCGGGTGCTGCACAACCAGCCGATCTCCCTCGAAGACCCCGCGCTGATCCGCAAGCCGCTGGTGGTGCCGGATCGCCTGACCCTGGCCGAAGTGCTCAGGCAGTTCCGCCAGGCCGGCGAAACCTTCGCCCTGATCGTCAACGAATACAGCCTGGTGGTCGGCCTGATCAGCCTCAACGACGTGATGAGCATCGTCATGGGCGACATGGTCTCGCCCTGGTACGAGGAGCAGATCGTCCGCCGCGACGAGAACTCCTGGCTGATCGACGGCGTCACCCCGATCCAGGACGTGCGCCGCGCGCTGGAGATCGACAGCGTGCCCCACGAGGACGAGTACGAAACCCTCGCCGGCTTCCTGATGACCATGCTGCGCCGCGTGCCCAAGCGCACCGACAGCGTGACCTGGGGCGGCTACACCTTCGAGGTGATGGACGTCGACAGCTACCGCATCGACCAGGTGATGGTGACCCGCACCACGCCGCAGGTTGCCGCGGAGGCTGCCGGCCCGGCGCACAAGGGCTGATTGGGCTACTCCATAGGTAGCGAGCTCATTTCCCTGTCGATCACGGAGCCGCCCATGCCCTCCCAGACCTTCCCCCACGAAGCCGACATCGGCGTGCGCGGCAGCGGCGCCACGCTGGAGGAGGCCTTTGCCGGCGCGGCTCTGGCCTTGACCTCCGCGATCTGCGACCCGGCCACCGTGCTGCCACGCAAGGCGCTGACCATCGACTGCGCCGCGCCGGACCTGGAGCTGCTGCTGGTCGACTGGCTCAACGCGCTGATCTACCGCATGGCCACCCGCCAACCTGCTGTTTTCGCGCTTCGAGCTGCAGATCGACGGCACGCGCCTGCACGCCACCGCCTGGGGCGAGACGGTGGACGTGGCGCGCCACCAGCCGGCGGCGGAGGCCAAGGGCGTATCGTTCTGCGAGCTGAAGGTGTGCCGGCAGGCGGACGGCCAGTGGCTGGCACAGGCGGTGGTGGATGTCTGAGGCCGCGCGGCGCTACCTGCCCTGAGCCTTGGCTGCCGGGCAGCTCGGCTTGTGGGTGAAGGTGCGCGAGACGTCCACCGCACCGAGGTGCTCCAGGGTGCGCCGGCCGATCAGCACCGGGTAGAGCATGTCGCCGCGATCGTTCAGGGAGAACTGCTCGTCGAGCAGCTGGCTGCCGATGCACATCCGCATCAGCACCACCGGGCGCCGCTCGGCACCGCCGGCGCCGCGCACCTTGATGTCGCGCTCGACGCGGCGCTCGAAGGGGATGCTCACCTGCTGGCCGGTGTCGCTGTCCTTGACCTCGACCTTGAAGCGCACCCACGGCTCGCCGTTCCTGTCGAAGCGCTCCAGCGCCCGGGCATCGAGCGACGAGGTCAGCGCGCCGGTGTCGAGCTTGCTCTTCACCGTGACGTTCTCCGGCAGCAGCCGGCCCTCCTCGACCCAGCCATAGATCTCCGGCGTCACCGCCTGCGCCATGGGCATGCCGGCCAGCAGCACCAGTGCTGCGGCGGCGAACGAACCTGTCAGTCTGCAAGGCACGGCGAATCCTCCTGATATGAGATGGCTCCAGTATGGCCCGCCAGGCGTGAACGATCCGTCAAGCCGGCCGGCGAACTCCCCGGCCCCTCGCTACGCTGATAGGACTTCGCCGCCGCACCACGATGAGGGAGGGTCCGCCCATGCCCCACACCAAGCTGCTGTTCCGCAACGCCGCGCGCGAGAAGGTGCTGCGCGGCGCCACCCAACTGGCCGACGCGATCCGCGTGACCCTGGGACCGAAGTCCAAGTCGGTGCTGATCCAGAGGAAGTGGGGCACGCCGACGGTGTGCAACGACGGGGTGACCATCGCCAAGCAGGTCGAGCTGGAGGATCCCGAGGAGAACCTCGGCGCGCAGATGCTGCGCCAGGCCGCCGAGCGCACCGGCGAGGCGGTCGGCGACGGCACCAGCACCGCCACCGTGCTGGCCCACGCGATCCTCGCCGACGGCGTGCGCAACGTGGTCGCCGGGGCCAGCGCCATCGACCTCAAGCGCGGCCTGGACCGCGGCCTGCAGGCGGCGGTGGCGTCGCTGAAGGCGCAGTCGCGTACCGTGCAGACACGCAAGGAGAAAGCCCAGGTGGCGGCCATCTCGGCGCACAACGACGCGCCCATCGGCGAACTGGTGGCCGACGCCCTGGAGCGGGTCGGCGGCGAGGGGGTGATCACCGTCGAGGAGTCGAAGACCACCGAGACGGTGGTCGACGTGGTCGAGGGCATGCGCTTCGACCGCGGCTACATCTCGCCCTACTTCATCACCGACGCCGACAAGATGCAGGCGGTGCTGGAAGACCCCTTCCTGCTGCTCTGCGACCACAAGGTCAGCCTGCTCAAGGAGCTGGTGCCGCTGCTCGAGCAGATCGCCAAGAGCGGCCGCCCGCTGCTGTTCATCGCCGAGGACATCGAGGGCGAGGCGCTGGCCACCCTGATCGTCAACCAGATCCGCGGCGTGCTGCGCGCGGTGGCGGTCAAGGCGCCGGGCTTCGGCGACCGGCGCAAGGAGATGCTGCAGGACATCGCCGTGCTGACCGCCGGCCAGGTGATCTCCAGCGAGCTGGGCCTGCGCCTGGAGCAGGCCGAGCTGCGCCAGCTCGGCCGCGCCAAGCGGGTGGTGGTCGACAAGGAGAGCACCACGCTGATCGGCGGCGGCGGGCGCAAGGAGGCCATCGAGGCGCGCATCGCGCAGATCCGCACGCAGATCGAGGCGGCGAGCAGCGACTACGACCGCGAGAAGCTGCAGGAGCGCCTGGCGCGGCTGGCCGGTGGGGTCGGGGTGATCCGCGTCGGCGCGCCCACCGAGGCGGAGATGAAGACGAAAAAAGATGCCCTCGACGACGCCATCGCCGCCACCCGCGCGGCCATCGAGGAAGGCATCGTGCCCGGCGGCGGCATGGCCCTGCTGCGCGCGGTGCCGGCGCTCGCCGCGCTGGAGGAGCAGTGCGCCGGCGACGAGAAGACCGGCGTGCAGATCCTCCGTCGCGCCCTGGAGGCGCCGACCCGCACCATCGCCGAGAACTCGGCGGTGGACGCCGGCGTGGTGGTGGCGCGCATCCTCGGCGAGGCCGGGCCGGTGGGCTTCGACGCGGCGACCAACCAGTACGTCGACATGTACGACGCCGGCATCGTCGACCCGACCAAGGTGGTGCGCATCGCCCTGGAGAACGCGGTGTCGGTGGCCAGCGTGCTGCTGCTCACCGAGGCGACCCTGACCGAGGTGCCCGGCAAGGACGAGCACGAACACGAGCCGCCCATGCCGGGCATGGAGTGACGCCATGGGCCAGGCCATCGCCGCGGCGCTGGACTGGCTCGCCGCCTACAACGCCGAGCTGCCGCCCACTGCGCGGCGAGGTCAACCTCGATGGCTGCGCTTCCTCGCCGCCCTGCACCAGCGCCTCGGGGTGAACATCCCCGAGGCCGACTACCAGCAGCTCACCACCCTGGATGTGCTGCTGGCCTACCTGCGCCGGCGTCTGGCGGAGTGACTCAGGCGCTGGCCGGCAACGCGCGGGTCCACACCAGCTTGGCGGTGCGCGCCTCCGGGGTGCCCTCCTCCAGGCGCGCGGTGAGCGACAGCACGCCGCCGTCCAGCACCGCGACGCGCTTCTGCGAGCCGCCTTCCCAGTTGGGGAACAGGCTGTGGCGCACGTGGTGGCGGACGGTGTCGCCCTCGACGTCGTAGGGCCCGGCGTAGGTCAGGTAGCTGCCGTAGGCGGCGGCCTTCTCGGCGTCGCTGGCCGACCACTGGCCGCCGGTGGTGAAGGCCTCGCGGTCCTTCCTGGCGATCACGCAGAACATGCCGTAGGGGCCGTACTCGATGAAGCCCTCCAGGTCGGTGCCCATCGGATGGACCACGCGGCCGTCGTCGTACAGCTGTTCCCAGGACAGGATGTTCCAGCGTCCGCGGATGGTTTCCTTGTTCATGCCTGGTTCTCCTCGCGGCCGGAACACAAAAAGTCGATGAGCAGTCGGGTGAAGTCGGCGGCCTTCTCGATCTGCACCCAGTGGCCGCACTCGCCGAACACGTGCAGCTGGGCGTGGGGGATCAGGCGGAGCAGCCGCTCGGAAGCCTCCAGCGGGATCACCTGGTCGTCGCGGCCATGGATGATCAGGGTCGGCTGCGGCAGCTGGCGCAGCGCTGCCTCGTCCACCGCGAGCAGCTCGATGCCCTGCTGGCGCGGCGCCGGGAACAGCTGGGCGAAGCGGCTCTGCACGTCGTCGCGGATGCTCGCCTCATAGCGCATGCGCACCAGGTCGTCGGTGATGATGCCGTGGTCCCAGGCGAACACCTGCATCAGCTCGCGCATCGCCTGCAGCGACGGCTGGTAGCCCCACACCTTGTCCAGCCCTTCGGTGAGCGGGAACGACAGGCCCGCCGAGCCCATCAGCACCAGGCGGCTGACCCGCTCGGGATGGCGCAGGGCGAAGGCCAGGGCGATGGCGCCGCCGAAGGAGTTGCCGACCACCGCCACCCTGGGGATGTCCAGCGCATCGAGCAGGCCGACCAGTTGCGCCACCCAGGCCTGCGGGTCGAGCGGACGGTCCATCGGGCAGCGGGTGTAGCCGAAGCCGAGCATGTCGGGGGCGATCACCCGCGCCTTCTCGGCGAGCGCCGGGATCACCCCGCGCCAGTTGGCCCAGGCGGTGACGCCGGGACCGGAGCCGTGGATCAGCAGGATGGCTTCGCCCTGGCCGCGGTCGTGGTAGTTGATCGTGCAGTCGCCGACCTGGAGGCTGTTGGCCACCTCCGGGGAGGCGCCGGTGTTGAGGGTCGTCATTGGCTCACCTTGGCGGTTTGGCTGTTGGTTACTACGGGGGCGCGCAGGCCGCGCTTGGACAGGTCCTTGAGAATCTGCCGGGCATGCTCGCGCTTGTCGGCCGGCAGCCAGGTGCGGTCGTGACCCCACAGGCTCATGCCGGACAGCTCTTCCACCTGCCAGTCGGGGCCGATGGTGCGTCCCGCCCAGCCCAGCTCGAGCATCCAGTCGTCGGGGTTCTTCAGGTAGAACGAGGTCATGTGGTCGTTGATGTGGCGGCCGAAGGTGACGCCGATGGAGTCGGGATTCTCCAGCGCCAGGTCATGGGCGCGGCCGAGGTCGTCGAAGTCGTTGTACTCGATCATCAGGTGGTACAGCTTGCGCGGTCCGCCGGTGTAGGCGATGCCCAGGGTGTGGTGGCGCGGGTTGACGTGGAGGAACTCGACGCGGAACGGCACGCTGGTGTAGTCGCTGAGGCGGAACTGCAGCACATCCTTGTACAGGCGGCACATCTCCTCGAACTTCGGCGTGATGAAGGCGACGTGGCCGAGGCCCAGCTCGCCGGTGCGGAAGCCGCCCAGCGGGCGGCCGGGGACGAAGGGCGTGGCGGCATCCTGCAGGCCCAAGGCGACCTCGACGCGGCAGCCGTCCGGATCGTTGAAGTGGAACAGGTCGTCCACTGCGCGCAGCTCGCACTCGGCGCGGCTGCCTTGGTGGGTCTGGTAGCCGGCCTCCTGCAGCGCCTGGCGTGCCTCGGCGAAGGCGGCCGCATCGCTGGCCTCCAGGCCCATGACCATCGAGGACTCGCCGTCGACGGCCTGCAGCACGAAGCGCTGGGCCTTCTCGTCCACGCGCAGCCGCGCACACGCGCCCGGCTGCACGATCTCGACCTGCATGCCGATGTGCTCGCCGGCCATCTTCAGCCACTCCGCCAGGTGCGGGGTGTGCACCACCACGTAACTCAGTGCCTTGATCATCTGTCTGTTCTCCAATGGTTTCAGGCGCGGGGGATGCGGCCCAGCACCGTTTCCAGGGCGATGCCGATGGCCAGCAGGCGGCGGTCGCTGCCGGCCGGGCCGTCCAGCTCCAGGCCGACCGGCAGGCCGCTGGTGGCGCCGAGGCCGGCCGGCAGCTGGATACCCGGCAGGCCGGCGCTGGCGGACGGCTCGGTGTTGCGGATCAGCCGCTCGAAGCAGGCCGGCTCGTTGACCTCGGCGCCGGCCAGCGGCGCCACCAGCGGGGTGGTCGGGAAGATGAAGGCGTCCAGCGCGTGGCGCGCGAACAGCTCGGCGTAGTGCGCCTGCAGCGCCGGACGGCCGCTGGCCATGGCCGCCGCGTACAGCGGCGCGGAGTCGACCAGGCCGTCGGCGCCGGGCACCCGGCCCGGCAGCACCAGCTGCTGGTAGATCGTCTGCACGTCCGGGCTGGCGATGCCGCGCGCCAGTTCGTCGATGCCGATGCCGGGGCCCTGCTCGCGCAGCCAGTCCTCCATCGCCGGGCGGGCCTCGTGGATCACCACCAGCGTGCCGATCGGCTGGGTGAGTTCCTGCAGGCGCTCCTCGCCAACCTCCACCTGGGTCACCCCGGCCGCGCGCAGCCGCTCCAGCGCCGCCTCGGCGACCGCGCGGGTGTCGGCGTCGAGGTCGCGCCAGAAGCCCGGTGCGATGCCCAGGCGCAGGCCGGCCAGGGTCACCGGCGGCAGCGCGGCCTCGCCGCTGATCAGGCCGTCGAGCAGGGCGACGTCGGCCATGCACAGCGCCATCGGCCCCACGGTGTCGCGGCTCGGCGCAATGGGGATTACCCCGCGCCCCGAGTAGCGGCCGTGGCTGGGGCGCAGCGAGGCGCAGCCGTTCAGCGCGCAGGGAATGCGCATCGAGCCGCCGGTGTCGGTACCCAGCGCGGCCAGCGCCATGCGCGCACCGAGGGCCGCCGCGC
The DNA here is from genome assembly GCF_004801855.1 of Pseudomonas sp. A-1. Classification (GTDB taxonomy): domain Bacteria; phylum Pseudomonadota; class Gammaproteobacteria; order Pseudomonadales; family Pseudomonadaceae; genus Geopseudomonas. Next base: position 33,420 of record NZ_SSTC01000011.1, read on the forward strand.
TGCCGGAGGACGAGCCGCCGGCGATGCGGGTGAAGTCGTAGGGGTTGCGCACGCCGAGCAGCTCGCCGGTGTTGAACGCCGGGTTGTAGCCGGTGGCGCCGAAGGCCAGCTCGTGCATGTTGGTCTTGCCCAGCACGATGGCGCCGGCCTCGCGCAGCGGACGCAGGCTCGGTGCGTCCTCGCCCGGCACGAAGTCGGCCAGCGCCGGGGTGCCGGCGGTGGCCGGCAGGCCGGCGGCGTGGATGTTGTCCTTGACCACGATGGGGATGCCGGCCAGCGGCTTGAGCGGCAGGCCGGCACGGCGCGCGGCGTCGGCGGCATCGGCGGCGGCCAGCGCGCCCTGTGCGTCGAGGGTGACGAAGGCGTTCAGCTCGCGGCCGGCCTCGGCGCGGGCGAGACAGGCCTCGACCAGCTGGCGGCTGCTCAGGCGCCCCGTGCGGAAGGCGTCGAGCGCCTCGGCGATGGTCAGGTCGGTGGCGCAGGCAGCCTGCGCGAACAGGGGCAGTTTCATCGGCAGCTCCCGGCAGCGGAGAAGGCATCGAAGGCGGCGTCCTTGAACGCCTCGGGACTCGGATAGGCGAGCTTGCTGTGCGTCAGGCCCAGATCGAGGAACAGCTCGCAGAGCTTGTAGGCGACCTGGCCGGGGTTGAGCACCGGCACCGGCAGGCGCTCGGCGAGGAAGGCGTGCGACTGGTGCATGGTGGTCGAGCCGAGCACGATCACGTCGGCGCCGTCCTCGGCGATGGCGCGCTGCGCCTCCTCGAGCAGGCGGCCGAACACCACTTCCTCCTTGCCCTGCAGCAGCGCCTCGGTGTCCGGGCGCACGTCGATGGCGCGGATCGACGCCAGCCGCGCCTCCAGGCCATATTCCTTGAGGGTCTTGCGGTACAGCGGGAACCAGCGTGGCCACATGGTCAGGATGCTGAACCTGTGGCCGAGCATGCTGGCCAGGTGGAAGGCGCCCTGCCCCGGCGCCAGCACCGGGACGCTCAGGCGCGCACGCAGCGCGGCGAGACCGGAGTCGCTGACGGTGTTGATGCACACCGCGTCGAAGCCCTCCGCCTCGGCCTGGAGGCCGGCGGCGATCACCGCCTGCTCCATGATCGCCATGTCGTAGTAGCTGTCAGCCAGGGTCAGCACCTGACCGGCGCCGACGAAGCTGACCTCGATGTCCGGGCGGATCAGCTCCGGCGGCAGCTGCGACTCCACCAGCGGGCGGGTCGCCTCGCTCATCGGCACCGGGAAGATCATCTTGATGCGCTTGCGCATCGTGGCGGCGCTCCTTACAGACCCAGTTCGTGGCGCGGGCGGGTCAGGGTGTCGATCAGCGCGTACATGATCTTCTTCGCGCAGGGGATCAGGTCGGGGACGTAGGTGGCGCCCATGCCGCCGAGGCCCTCGGCCACCGGCAGCGGCGCACCCTGCGCCGGCCACGGCCAGCCGATGCGCGCGGTGGGGATGCCCAGGCGGCGCAGCGCGGCGCCGTCGGTCTGCCCGCCGAGCAGGTCGGCCTGGCCGTGCGGGCGGTGCTCGATGTGCTCCCAGCCGCGCCGGGCCGACTGGATGATCCAGTTGTGCGGATCGGTGCTGCCGCCGGCAACCGAGCCGTACATCTCCCAGTCCAGCTCCAGCTCGGGACGCTGCGTCTGCAGCTCGCGGACGAAGGCGGCGAACTGCGCCTTCACCTCGGCCGGGCTGCTGCGCGGGTTGACCCGCACGTCGAAGAAGATCTCGGTGACCGCCGAGGGGAAGGCCGGGCGCTGCACATCGCCACCGCGCACCCCGGCGATCCAGCCGTGCGGCTTGATCTGCCCGGAGGTGTTGCGCTCGGCGTAGTCGATGATCCAGCGCTCCAGCTCCTGGATCACCGTGGCCGCCGGCACCACCGAGCTGCGAAAGCCCGGAATGTCGCGCGGCACGCCGGCATAGCCGAGGGTGCCGTGCACCCGCAGCTTGAACCAGGCCATGCCCGGTTCCTCGTGGTAGACCCAGTTCCACGGTTTCATGATCACCGCGAAGTCCGGCGAGCCGCCGCGGTTGAGCAGGTGAAACACGCCGTTGGACATGCCGGCGTGATCGCGCCCGGCGATGTCCACCGGCATGCCGCCGTCGGCCATGCCGACCAGCAGGTCGCCGACCAGCGGCACCCCGGCCTCGATCAGCGCGGTGGCCACCTCGGTGAGGGTGGCGACCATGCCCTTGGGGTTGGAGGCGCCGAGGCCGAACACCCAGTCGTCGATCATCCGCGCCGAGGGCTGCATGTCAGCCTCGGGCGCCTTGCCGGTGAGGATTTCCTGGCTCTCGTCGCCCTCCAGGTGGGTGTCGATCGGCGCGTAGAGCAGCACGCTGGCGCCGCCGCCGCTGCCGCGGCGCTCGGCCAGCACGTTGCCGCTGGTCGCGCTCATCGGCTGGTAGCGGGCGGACAGGCCGACCGACTCCAGGTGGCGGGCCATGAACTGGCTGGCCGCGCCGGCCGCGCCGGTCGGGCTGTGGATGTTGGTCAGGTCGAACAGCAGGTACTGCAGGCGCTTGGGGTCGATGCGCGCGCAGGCCTGCTCGTACCACATCATCTGCTCGGCCGAGAACGGCACGGAAACGGTCGGTTGCATGGGGATCTCCTCAGTGGCTGGCCACGAACTGTTCGCTGAAGATGTTTTGCGGCGCGACGCCCAGCTCGATCAGCCGTGCGGTGGCGGCGTCGATCATCGGCTGCGGGCCGCACAGGTAGGCGACGGTATCCGGGCTGACCACGTCGCCTTCGCGCAGGGCGCTGACCGGGCTGCCGTGGTGCAGGCCGGCGGTCGGCTCGCGGTCGACGCAGATGCGCGCCTCGAGGCTCGGCAGCCACTGCTGGCGCAGCTCGATGTCGTCAAGACCGAACAGCACCTCCGGGGTGGCGCAGCCGAAGCTGAGCAGCATCGGCGGCTTCTTGCCGCCGTTCTGGCGCAGGCTGTCGATCATCGACAGGATCGGCGCGAGGCCCGTGCCGCCGGCGACGAAGATGTGCGGCGCGCGCCTGTGCTCCTCGCGCAGGAAGAACGCGCCGTAGGGGCCGCGCAGGGTCAGCACGTCCTCGACCTGGGCCTTCTCCTCCAGGTAGCTGGACATCGCCCCGCCCGGCAGCAGGCGCACCAGCAGCTGCAGCCTGGGCAGGTCGGCCAGGGTGCTGGACGGCGAGTAGCTGCGCAGCACGCCGAAGCCGGGCACCTCGATCTGCACGAACTGGCCGGGGCGGAACTCCAGCCAGTCGCCGTCGGCAAGCTCCAGGGTCAGGCGCACCACGTTGACGGCGATGCGCTCGATGGAATCGATGAAGGCGTGCACCTCGCGGGCCACGCCGGCGCCGACCTCGCTGCCGTAGGGCACGCTGAAGGTGCAGTCCGACTGCGCCTGGCACAGGCACAGCAGGCGCTGGCCGGCGGCGTACTCGCTGGCCAGCAGCGACGAGCTGGCGCCGGGCCGGGTGCGCGCGTCGCCTTCGGCGAGCTGGGCCATGCAGCTGGAACAGCCGCCCGAGCGGCACTGGTAGAGCAGCGGAATCTCCGCCTCGATGGCGGCATCGAGGATGCTGGCCTCGGCGGGCACGGCGAAGCTGCGGCTGACGCCGTCGGCGAAATTCACGGTGACCTGGTGGATTGCGTCTTTCATGATCGGTTGCCTCCGTCTTACAGGCATCGGCGACCAGCAGCGGTGGCGTGCTGGGCACCCGGATTGGAAGGCGGCTGGAACGGCCCGCCCGGTTGCTGCTGACTTGCCCCGATCATAGGAAGCGACTCCCGGGCGGGCGCTCCCGCGAGTTACCGGCTTATCCCGCCAGTGCAAATTCCTGCTGCCGTGGTCGGATATCGCGCGGGGCAGCGACTGCGGGCGCGGCGGAAGGAATCGCGGGCAAAAAAAAAGCCCGTACCGAAACGGTACGGGCAAGAAGGGCAGTCCGTATCAGAAGCTGCCGGGACGAACCCTGTGCCAGTCGCTGACCTTCTGCAGCGCCATGCCGGCGCGGCACAGCACGCCCTCCCCGCCCTTGCCGGCGATGAACTGGCCGCCGATGGGCAGACCGCTGGTGGTGAAGCCGATCGGCAGGCTCAGGCACGGGTGGCCGGAGACATTGAACGGCGCGGTGAACTGGATCAGCCGGCGGTTGGCCTCCGGGTCCTGGGCCAGCGCGCCGAGCTGTGCGTGGGTCGGCGCGGCGAACGGCTGCACCGGCGCGAGCAGCAGGTCGACCTCGCTGAGCACGCACTCCAGCTCGCCGTGGAAGCGCTGGGCGTCGAGCAGCACGCGCTGGTAGTCCATGCCGGACAGCGCCCGCCCGCCGTCGATCAGCCGGCTCAGCGCCGGGCCGTAGTCGGCGGCGCGGCTCGGGTAGGTGGCGGCGTGCGCCACCGCGGTCTGCACGCCGCAGTGCCTCTCCCAGTTGGCGCTCACCGCGCGGGTGTCCGGCATTCGCACGCGCACCAGGCTGCCGCCGCCGGCGCGGATCATCGTCAGCACCTCGTCGAGCGCCTCGACGATCTCCTCGTCGACGCCCTCGCTCAGCCAGACCTCGTCGATGCCAACGCGCAGGCCGCGGAACGAGTCCTCGATGCCGGGAATCTCCAGGCACACGCTGGGCAGCGAGGTGGGGTCCAGCGGATCGTGGCCGGCGATGGTCGACAGCAGGAACAGCGCGTCGCGCGCGCTGCGGGTCATCGGCCCGACGTGGTCGAGGCTGGCGGCCAGCTCGAAGGCGCCGTGGCGGCTGACCCGCCCCCAGGTCGGCTTGAGGCCGGTCAGGCCGTTGGCCGCGCAGGGGAAGCGGATCGAGCCGCCGCTGTCGGTGCCCAGCGAGGCGTAGCACAGCCCGGCGGCGGTGGCCACGCCGCAGCCGCTGGACGAGGCGCCGGCCCAGTGCCCGGCGCCCCACGGATTGACCGGCGCGGCGAACGCCGGGTGGTGGGTGGCGAAGGCGCCCTCGGTCATCTGCAGCTTGCCGAGCAGCACGCTGCCCGCCTCGCGCAGGCGCGTCACCACGGTGGCGTCCTCCTGCGGAATGAACTCGCGGTGGATCGCCATGCCCGCCGCGGTGGGGATGCCGGCGGTATGGAACAGGTCCTTCACCGCCAGCGGGATGCCGTGCAGCGGGCTGCGGCACTGGCCGCGCATCAGCTCCTGTTCGGCCTGGCGCGCCTGCGCCATGGCCTGCTCGGCCGCCACGTGGGCGTAGCTGTGCAGCGCGCCGTCGAGGCGCTCGATGCGCGCCAGCTGGGCCTCGGCGACCTCGACCGGCGACAGCTTGCGCGTACGGATCAGCAGCGACAGTTCGTGCATCTCCAGGTAGTGCAGATCGCTGGCGGTATTCATACGTAGCCTCCGATGAAGGCCGTCGCCACGGCGTTGAATTCGTCCGGACACTCGCTCTGCAGGTGGTGGGCGGCGTTGCCCATGACGTGCAGGCGCGCGTCGGCGAACTGGTTGAGCATCAGCATCGGCACGTCGATGCCGCCGAACCAGTCGTGCAGCCCCCAGAGAATCAGCGTCGGTGCCTGCACCCGGGCGAACACCGCGATGAGATCCTCCCACTCGCCGAAGGCGCCGGGGGTCCTGAGCAGCTCGAGCAGCGCGGGATTGGCGCTGGCCTCGTAGCGCAGGCGCAGGGTCTCCTCGTCGAGCCTGGCGTCGTCGTGCAGCTCGTAGCGGCAGATCAGCTCGCGCATCTTGGCCAGGCTCGGTCCGCCGTCGGCCAGGTAATAATCGGAGAGCAGGGTCGCGGCGTGCTTGCTGAACAGCGGCAGCGGCTGCAGCACGCCGCGCGCCACTGGCTGCGAACCGATCAGCAGCAGGCGGCCGACCCGCTCGGGGTGGTCGACGGCGAGGCGGATCGCCACGCAGCCGCCGAACGACTGGTTGACCAGATGGGCGCGCGCGATGCCCAGCTCGTCCATGAAGCCCAGCAGCTTGCGCGCGTGCCAGCCGAGCGCCGGCCCTTCGATCGGCACCATGTCGGAGCCGCCGAACTGGGCGAAGTCGAGGAAGTAGCAGGTGTGGCGCGCGGCGAAGGCCTGCGCGCTCAGGCGGAAGTTGCTCCACGCGGTGCTGCCGGGGCCGCCTCCGTGGGTGAAGATCACCGGCAGGCGGTCGGCGGGGCCGTCGACCAGAAGGTAGTGCAGGCGCACGCCGTCCACCGTGACGAAACGGCTGGGGGGAAGGGCTAGGTTGTGCATCGGAATTTCCCTGCGGAAGGTGACATGACACGCCTCAGCGCGGCATGCCTGGGGTCGGATATCACTCGTCGACGATCTGCCGGACCTTGTAGCCGGGACGGTGACCGTCTGCGGTTTCCTTGAAGATCAGGCTGCTGTCCTTGATCGCGCCCTTTACACCGCGGCCGGGCTTAGCGATGCCGCGGTTCCAGCGCGAGGCCAGCTTGCGCCAACTGATCGGCGAGACGTCGGTGGCCACCAGTTGCTCATCGTCCCAGCCGGTACCGTCGGAATAGAAGTTCTGCATGGCCTCACGGGCGTACAGGTCGCAGTCGTTGAATCCGTGCAGGCACAGCGGCTTGTACATATGGTCGTAGCGGTACTTGAACTTCTTGCGGTCTTCGTCGGTGAGACACACGCGCACCAGGATTTCCCAGTACTCGTGCGTGTCGTCAGTGATCGGCACGTACCACTCGTACTGCGCCACGTGCTCTTCCGGCCAGTTCTCCACCATCAGCACGCCGGGCAGAACCACCGAGGTACGGTAGTGGCGACCCTTGAGGCCTTCCACCTTAAGGCCCAACTCCTGGTTCTCGAGGATCGGTGCCCACTTGTCGGTGAACAGCCACTGCATCAGCCCCCTGGGCCCGCCCTCCTCCTCGACCACGCTGATGCAGTCGTCGCCAGTCGGCACCAAGCCGAGCGGCAGCACCCAGTCCATGGCATGGACTATGGAGTTGTCCTTGTGCACCAGGATGTGCGCGTTGTCGAAACCATTCTCACAGGCAATCCGCCAGTTGCCGAAGCCGGTGCGGTGCATGCCGTGAACCACCGCATTGTCGTCCAGCACGCTGGGCGAGGCCGGCCACAGCGGGTGCGGGAACTGCTCGCTGCGCTCCGGGAAGCGAAACGGCAGATCATTGGCCAGCGGCGGAACGTCCTCTTCCGGGAAGTCGTCTTCGCGGACGAAGACGAAGATCATCCCGGCCACCTCATGCACCGGATAGGTGGTGATGCCAGTGGTGCCTATCAGCTTGTCGTCCGGGTTGGCGACGATGGTCGCCAGCTTGCCGCTTTCCAGATCGAAGGTGAAACCGTGGTACCAGCAGGAGATGGTGCTCTTGTTGAAACACATTGGCTTCTCGGACAGGCGCACGCCACGGTGCAGGCACTGGTCCTTGAGGGCGAACACCTTGCCGTCGACGCGGCGCAGGACGATCGGGATGCCGCAGATCTGGATGCCCTGGACCTGATCCTCGCCCAGCTCATGGGTGAACAGGGCCGGATACCAGTGGTTGATGAAGCCCCAGGCAGCGTCCTTGTACGGCTGGTATTGGCTCTGGGCCTTGGCGTTGTTGGCACGGGCATCGCTGATACCGTTCTTGACCTGGCGACGGCGGATGCTGGGCTGTTCGGACATTGGCACTCCTCAAAGGCAGACTTGACAGTGGTATCGCCTAATTTGGCAGCTGTAAAAATCATACTAAAAAGGGGGCGAACTCCTAGCACTCCAATGGCCGAAGCGGTTATCCCGGCAGCGCAAAATAAAGCGGGGGATTAACCTAATTCCTGTGCAATCAAAACGCACGCAGCCAACTAAGTAGACTGATTGGATGCTTTACGATCTTCAATTCCCTCACTTTGCTTTCAACTCTATCTCCATCAATCCGATGGAAAAGCAAAAAACGGTCGCCTGCTGCGACCGTGGAGGAAGGGCTGCACGAATAAATAAGATGTGCAGCAGGGCAACTCACATTACTCGACCGCCTTGAGCATGTCCTCGATGACCTTCTTGGCGTCGCCGAACACCATCATCGATTTGTCCATGTAGAACAGTTCGTTGTCCAGGCCCGCGTAGCCGCTGGCCATCGAGCGCTTGTTGACGATCACGGTGCGCGCCTTGTACGCCTCGAGGATCGGCATGCCGGCGATCGGCGAGTGCGGGTCGGTCTTCGCCGCCGGGTTGACCACGTCGTTGGCGCCGAGCACCAGCACCACGTCGGTCTGGGCGAACTCGGCGTTGATGTCGTCCATCTCGAACACCTGCTCGTAGGGCACCTCGGCCTCGGCGAGCAGCACGTTCATGTGCCCCGGCATGCGCCCGGCCACCGGGTGGATGGCGTACTTCACGGTGATGCCGCGGTGGGTCAGCTTCTCGGTCAGCTCCATCAGCGCGTGCTGGGCGCGCGCCACCGCCAGGCCGTAGCCGGGGACGATGATCACGCTGTCGGCGTTGCCGAGCATGAACGCGGCATCATCCGCCGAGCCGCTCTTCACCGGGCGCTGCTCCTGGCTGCCAGCCGCGGCGCTGGCGCCGGCCTCGGCACCGAAGCCGCCGAGGATCACGTTGAAGAACGAGCGGTTCATCGCCTTGCACATGATGTAGGAGAGGATCGCACCCGAGGAACCGACCAGGCTGCCGGCGACGATCAGCATCGAGTTGTTCAGCGAGAAGCCGATGCCGGCCGCCGCCCAGCCCGAGTAGCTGTTGAGCATCGACACCACCACCGGCATGTCGGCGCCGCCGATCGGGATGATGATCAGCACGCCGATCACGAAGGCCAGCGCCACCAGCACGGCGAACGCGGTCAGGTTGCCGGTGAAGGTGAACGCCAGGCCCAGGCCGAGGATCGCCAGGCCGACCGCCAGGTTCAGCCAGTGCTGGCCGGCGAAGGTCACCGGGGCACCCTGGAACAGGCGGAACTTCCAGCCGAACACCGAACCGCCGGCCAGCTTGCCGAAGGCGATCACCGAACCGGAGAAGGTGATGGCGCCGATGGCCGCACCGAGGAACAGCTCCAGGCGGTTGCCGGCCGGGATCGGGTCGCTGATCGCGGCGACGATGCCCAGCGACTGCGGTTCGACCACCGCCGCAATGGCGATGAACACCGCGGCCAGACCGATCATGCTGTGCATGAAGGCGACCAGTTCGGGCATCTTGGTCATCTCGACGCGCTTGGCCATGAGGGTGCCGGCCGCGCCGCCGAGCTGCAGGCCGACCAGCACGTAGGCGATGCCGGCGTCGCTGCCGGCCTGGGCGGCGAGCTTGTAGATCAGCGCCACGGTGGTGCACACGGCGATAGCCATGCCGGCCATGCCGAACAGGTTGCCGCGCTGCGAAGTGGTCGGGTGGGACAGCCCTTTCAGTGCCTGGATGAAGCACACCGAGGCGACCAGGTAGAGCAGGGTGATCAGGTTCATGCTCATCTCAGTGCGCCTCGGCCTGCGCCTTCGGCGTCTTCTTCTTGAACATTTCCAGCATGCGTCGGGTGACCAGGAAGCCGCCGAACACGTTGACTGCGGCCAGGGCCACGGCCAGGGTGCCCATGGTCTTGCCCAGGCCGGTTTCGGTCAGCGCGGCGGCCAGCATGGCGCCGACGATGACGATGGCGGAAATGGCGTTGGTCACCGCCATCAGCGGGGTGTGCAGCGCGGGGGTGACGTTCCACACCACGTGGTAGCCGACGTAGATCGCCAGCACGAAGATGATCAGGTTGTAGAGACCGTCGGAGATCGGGTCCATGGTTGTTGTCCTTGTAATTGGAGTCGCTGGGCGGAATCAGGCGGCGTTGCGGCGGACCAGCTGGCCGCCTTCGCACATCAGGCAGGCGGCGACGATGTCGTCTTCGCGGTTGAGGTGGAACTTGCCTTCGCCGTCGATGACCAGCTTGAGGAAGTCCAGCAGGTTGCGTGCGTAAAGCGCCGAGGCATCCGCCGGCACCAGCGCGGCCAGGTTGCTGTGGCCGACCAGGGTCACACCATGGCGCACCACCACCTGATCGGCGACGCTCAGCGGGCAGTTGCCGCCTTGGGCCGCGGCCAGGTCGATGACCACAGAGCCCGGCTTCATCGCGGCGACGGTGGCCTCGTGGAGCAGGGTCGGCGCCTTGCGGCCCGGAATCAGCGCGGTGGTGATGACGATGTCGGCCTGCCTGGCGCGCTCGTGCACCGCCTTGGCCTGACGCTCCATCCACGACGCCGGCATCGGCCGCGCGTAGCCGCCGACGCCCTCGGCGCACTCGCGCTCCTCGTCGGTCTCGAACGGCACGTCGACGAACTTGGCGCCCAGCGACTCGATCTGCTCCTTGACCGCCGGACGCACGTCCGAGGCCTCGATCACCGCACCGAGACGCTTGGCGGTGGCGATCGCCTGCAGGCCGGCGACGCCGGCGCCGAGCACCAGCACGCGGGCGGCCTTCACGGTGCCGGCGGCGGTCATCAGCATCGGCATGAAGCGCGGGTAGTGGTGGGCGGCCAGCAGCACGGCCTTGTAGCCGGCGATGTTGGCCTGCGAGGACAGCACGTCGAGGCTCTGCGCGCGCGAGGTGCGCGGCGCAGCCTCGAGGGCGAAGGCGGTGATGCCGTGTTCGGCCATGCGCGCGATGTTGGCGCTGTCGAACGGGTTTAGCATGCCGACCAGCACGGCGCCGGATTGCATCAGGGCCAGTTCGTCCGGGCTGGGTGCGGCGACCTTGAGCACCAGGGCGGCGCCGAGGGCCGCCGCGGCATCGCCGAGGTGGGCGCCGACGGCGGCGTAGGCATCGTCGGGGATGCTGGCGGCACCGCCGGCACCGCTCTGCACGATGACCTGGTGGCCCTGGGCGATGAGTTTCTTGACCGTTTCCGGCGTGGCAGCCACGCGGGTCTCCCCGGCGTGGGTCTCGAAAGGGATTCCGATCTGCACAGGCAAACCTCCATGGCAATATAACTTTCACCAGCAGCCTGAAGGGTTATTACGTTTATCTATTTTATATATCAGGGATTTCTCCGAAAGGCGCGAAAAAATGGACTCAGCGCGCCCCGAATCACAGATAAACAAATCCCCCACATAGGCCCCAGAGATCCGTCCATATAAGAACGCCCTCAATATGACCTACAATAGTGCTGCCGACTATTTAAAAGCGCCCTGGCACTTCGTTTTGCCAGGGCGCAGGACGGCACACGCAGTTACTCAGCCGACATACCACCGTCCACCGATAGAGTAGTGCCGGTGGTGTAGGAGGAATGGTCGGAAAGCAGCCAGAGCACTGCCGCACTGATCTCATGCGGCCGCCCGATACGATGCATGGGGACTCCGTCATCGTACATGTGCTCATCACCACCAGTGACGCGGTCGAAGCTAGGCGTCTTGATCGGCCCTGGGCAGATCGCGTTGACACGGATGCCACGGGTGGCATAGTCCAGCGCGGCCGCTCGAGTGGCGCCGACAATGCCGTGCTTGGCCGCCACATAGTAGGCGGTCTTGGGCATCGCCTTGAGGCCGAAGATCGAGGCATTGTTGACGATGACACCCCCACCGCTCTGCAGCATCGCGGCCGTCTCGTACTTCATCATGTACAGGATGCCCTTGAGGTTGATGTCGATGACATCGGAAAAATCCTCCACAGGCGTCTCGTGCACATCGTTGAACTCACGCTGCAGGCCGGCATTGTTGAACGCCCCGTCGACCCGGCCGTACTTCTCCATGGCCAGAGCCACTAAGGCCTCGCAGTCGGTTGCCTTAGAAACATCGGTCACACGGAACAAAGCCTGACCACCAGCAGCGACGATTTCCTCGACCAGATCAGCTCCTACCTTGGCGCTGCGGTTACCGATCACTACACGAGCTCCGGCCTTGGCCAGAGCCAGGCTGGCGTCACGACCCATGCCACTGCCGCCCCCAGTTACAATTACCACCTTATCCTGAAGTTCGTAAGACAGATTCATATAGCAAACCTCTCAAGGTAAATAGATATCATGAGCAGGCGAGCACCTTCCGAACCAATTCATCTGGCACTGCCAAACTCATTTCGATTATCGGCAGGAGAAACCCCGTTATCGCTCCGCTGAGTCCTGCGATTATCCCAATAGTGCAGGTTTCAGGATTACGCCCGCCCCAAAACAGGGTGGGGCGATCTGCTTGATCAATCTTCCTGGATCTTGCGTACTTTGTAGCCCGGACGGTGTCCGTCAGCAGTGTCCTTGAGGATCAGGCTGGTATGCTTCAGCGCGCCGCTGACACCCCGCCCCGGCTTGGCGATGCCACGATTCCAGCGCGAGGCCACTTTTCGCCAAGTGATTGGCGAAATATCGGTGGCGACCATCTGCTCGTCATCCCAGCCGGTGCCATCTGCGTAGAAGTTCTCCATTGCCTCGCGGGCATAGATATCGCAGTCGTTGAAGCCGTGTAGACACAATGGCTTGTACACACGCTCGTATCGATGCTTGTGCTGCTCAAGCTCCTCCTGCGTGTTACAAACCCGGACGATGACTTCCCAGTACTCGTGAGTGTCGTCAGTGATCGGGACGAACCATTCGATCTGGGTCATGTGCTCACCCGGCCAGTTCTCCACCGCCACCAGCCCCGGCAGGGTGATCGAGGTGCGATACGGCCTAGCATTCACCCCCGAAACCTTCAGGCCCAGCTCCTTGTTCTCTAGAACCGGTGTCCAGCGGTCGGTAGCCAACCATTGCAACATACCCTTGGGCTCGTTTTCGCCCTCAAGCGCCTCGATGCAATCGTCACCAGTCGGCAGCATTCCAAGCGGCAACACCCATTCCATCGCGTGGACGATGGTGTTGTCCTTGTGGAGCAACAAGTGGCCATTGTCGATGCCGTTCTCGCAGGCAATCCGCCAGTTAGTGTAGCCAGTGCGGTGGATGCCCAGAGCTACGGCGTTTTCGTCGAGCAGACTGGGTACCGCTGGCCATAGGGGGTGCGGATAACGCTCGCTGTTCTCCGGGAAGCGCAGCGGCAGATCGTTGGCCAGCGGCGGAACGTCCTCGTCCGGGAAGTCGTCTTCGCGGACGAAGACGAAGATCATCCCGGCCACCTCATGCACCGGATAGGTGGTGATGCCAGTGGTGCCTATCAGCTTGTCGTCCGGGTTGGCGACGATGGTCGCCAGCTTGCCGCTTTCCAGATCGAAGGTGAAACCGTGGTACCAGCAGGAGATGGTGCTCTTGTTGAAGCACATCGGCTTCTCGGACAGGCGCACGCCGCGGTGCAGGCACTGGTCCTTGAGGGCGAACACCTTGCCGTCGACGCGGCGCAGGACGATCGGGATGCCGCAGATCTGGATGCCCTCGACCTGGTCCTCGGCCAGCTCGTGGGTGAACAGCGCCGGGTACCAGTGGTTGATGAAGCCCCAGGCGGCGTCCTTGTACGGCTGGTACTGGCTCTGGGTCTTGGCGTTGTTGGCGCGGGCATCGCTGATGCCGGTCTTGACTTGGCGGCGACGGATGATCGGCTGGTCGGACATTGGAAACCCCCGGAAGGCTGACTTGGAGAGTGGGTACCGCCCTGTGCGGCACCCTTGATAGTCATCCTAAGAAGCAGGGGGCGGGCTGACGCTCCAATGACCGAGGGGGTTATCCCGGCAGTGCAAAAAAAGCGAACAGCTGGACGTCCGTGTCCGTGCGCTCAGCGCGCGAGGGTTTCCGAGGGGCTTTCGCCGAAGCGGCGCTTGTAGTCGGTGGTGAAATGACCGAGGTGGCTGAAGCCCCAGCGGAAGGCCACCGCGGTGACCGTGGTGCTGCCGGCGCTGCTCTGCTGCAGCTCCTCGTGCACGCGGCGCAGGCGCACCTCCTTCAGGTACAGCATCGGCGAGGTGTTACGGAAGCGCCGAAAACCGGAGAACAGCGAGCGACTGCTGACGCCGACATGCTCGGCCATCTCGACGATGGAGATCGGCTCGTGGGCATGCTCCTCGATGTAGCGCTCGACCCGCTTGACGAATGCCGGGGCGATCGACTGCGCCTGGTCGGCACACAGCTCGCTACTGTAGTTGTTGGACTGACAGGTCAGCAGCGCGGTGACCATCGCCTGCTCGAACTGCGCGGCAAGCAGCGGCGGCAGGCTGCCCTCATCGTGGGACAGGTTGTCGTAGATCCAGCCGACCATGCGCATCCAGCGCTGCCCTTCCGCGGTATCCAGCGGCATGTCCGGCTGGAACTCGACCGGCTTGGCCAGGGTGCGCCCGAGGTGCTGCTGACAGATGCGCTCCAGCAGGCTGCGATCGACGCGCATGATCAGCTTCTCGGTGCCCTTGCGATGGTGGATGCGGCACGGCAGGTGGGCGTTGATCACCGAGGCCTGACTAGGCGTCGAGCAAATCTGCCGGCTGCCGAACTCGATCACTTCCTGGCCTCGAATCGGCATCTGGATCAGCGCAAAATCATCGAACACGCTGGGGTCAATCGTAATGTCGCCGCCAAAGCTCATGCGCCCCACGCCAATGCCACCCAAGCGCCTGTAATATACGCGCATATCGACCTCAAGCTGGCTGCTTTGGCTGTGAAGACGGTTCTCGCAGAAAATGCGTTCGCCCCAGCTGCGCGCTTCTTCTAGATCCTGGGTGTGGCATATCTCGAACTTGGCCAGAACGGCGTCTGGGGGGGGAGCAGTGGGAAAAGCCAGATTTTGCATATTGGTTCAGCCTCTATCTTTATTGTTATAAGGCGCATGGTCGCTATTCATCGTCGGCCTCCTCACTTCAACTCGCTGAACGGGCACGCACGCCGTTCGGAAGTGATTCATCACGAAGCAAACGCCAAGCCAGGTCTGTTGCCTGATCATGCGCGGAGCCTCGAAACTGCCGGGAAAACCACGTAACACAACCGGCAGGATCGTGCTCATCCGTAGTTCAAAGCAAGAAAGAGACCAGCCGTGGCAAACCCTGTTTTTCAGCATGTTTGCTTACAGTTAAGCGTAAAACTCCCTGTTTTTGCCCGGCATTAGATCATTTTGAAATTACGCAACCGCCTGCCCGCGAATTGCGCCCACCATCACGAACAGCATGCGCGCCGGGCTGTTACCAGTGTTACGCCAGGCATGCCGGGTTCCCATCTGCACCACCACGTCGCCTCGGCGCAGCACCCTGGTGCACTCGTCCAGCTCTAGGGTGAGTTCGCCTTCCAGCAGCACGCCGTAGTCGATGGTATCGGAGCGATGGAAGCCGGGGGCGTCGGCCTCGAACAGCTCGCCCAGCCCAGGTAGCCGCTCGCACAGCTCGCGGGCGGCCGCCTGGGGATCGAAGTCCACCGGCATGGCCGAGACGGCGGGCGGAAAGGTGACGCGCATCGCGCAACTGCCGCCCGGCGCCGGCAGTACCGAAGGCGGCGGGCTGGTCGGGTCGACGGGATGTGCGGGAATGGGCCCGGGGGCGGTCTGCCAGATCAGTTCGACGGCAAAGCCGGGAAACTGGCGGAACTCGCCGACGCTGGGCAGCGGGCCGCTGCTGGCGACGATCGAGCGGCCGGCCTGATCGTGGCCAGTGATGATGCGCTGGGATTTCATGGCAATGATGCTCCGTGGTAGCGCAGACGCGGTCCGCTGGCTGACGCCGACGGCCCGCGTCGCCGCAGGGGCTGAAGGTCAGCCGTGGACGATGTGGAAGTTGGTGAAGCCGTTGGCCTGGCTCTGGATGTCCTCGAGCGCTTGGTTGAGCTGCGCCAGCGGGTAGGCACGCTCCTCGAGCAGCGCCAGGTCGAGGATGCCCGACTCGACCATGCGGGCCATCTCGTCGCCATCGGCAGTGGTGAACCACAGCGAGCCGATGTACTGCAGCTGCTGGCACATGAACGGATGAGGATCGATGGGGATCGGCCCGGCCACCCCGCCGATCTGCACGATGCGCCCGCCGCGGCCGACCGCGCCCATGGCGTCCACCGACAGCGCGGCCGGCGCCTTGGCGCCGAGGGTGTCGAGCATGGCGTCGACGCCGTCCGGCAGCAGCTCCAGCACCTGCTCGCGGATCGGCCGCGCGCCGATCGGCACGATCTCGACGCGCCGCGGGTCCAGCTCCTTGAGACGCTCCAGCGCCGCGCGGTCGCGGGCGGCGACCACCACCTTGGCGGCGCCGAAGGCCAGCGCCAGCAGGGTGGCGCCGACGCCGAGGGTGCCGCTGGCGCCGAGGATCAGGATGCTCTGCGCCGGGCGCAGGGCGGCCTTGCGGATCGCCGAGTAGGCGGTGCCGAGATAGCCGAAGCGGGTGGCCTGGGCGCACGACAGGTTGTCCGGCAGGCGCACCAGGTTGGTGGCCGGCGCGGTCATGTACTCGCCGTAACCGGCGTAGGGGTACTTCTCGAAGATCGCCTGCGAGCCGGAGCCGAAGCCGAAGTAGCCGAGGAAGGTGAAGGCCGCGCAACGCGGCGCTTCGCCCTGCTTGCAGTGGCGGCACTCGCCGCAGCCGATGCCGGGATTGACGTAGACGCGGTCGCCGGGCTTGAAGGAGGTGACCGCCGAACCGACCGCGGCCACGGTGCCGGCCGAGTCGAGGCCGAAGATCGCCGGCAGCGCCGGCAGCGGCAGGAACGGATACCACTCGGGGAAGTGGGTGGTGACGTTCTTCAGGTTGGGGATCACCGTGCTGGCTTCGACCGCGACCAGCACGTCGTGGGCGCCAGGCTGCGGGCGCGGTACCTCGTCGAGAACGAATTGCGCACCGATTTCGTGCAGGCGCGCGGCTTTCATGGTCTGCATATTGCTGCTCTCCGCTGGCCGGACGGCTGCTAAGGCCGCCGGACCGCTCTGTATGGAAGGGAGTAGCGGGACCGGCGCGAACCGGCCCCGCCAGGCGTGGCGCTAAATCAGCGGCCAACCCGCTGCAGGGTCTGCAGGGAGAAGTCGCTGGCCTTGGCGTCGAAATTGGTCCTCCACGACTTGGTGTCAATCATCGACAACGTCGCATGGTTGCGTTGGAAGTCGATGACCGCACTGGCAGTAAGCCGGATATCACCACCGTCGGCCATGTTTGAATAAGTATGAAACTCCATGAATTTCCAGAACTCGCCCTTTCGGTTGTAGGCTTCAACGTAATAGAACCGCGGGTACTTCACCTCCATGTACAAAACTTTCTTGCTGTACGGGTGCACCGACGGAGTAGTCGCCTCGATGACGTATACCTCGCGCGGCTCGAAGTTGTTGTTGTTCATGTTCCAGTAGGGCTCAGCGTCATCCATCACCGGATACTTCTCGGCGAAGCTCTTGCCGTCAGGATTCCACAGGCCGGTCTTGCTGTTGGCAACGGCGAGCACCCAGCGCTTGCCGAGCAGCTTGTACTCGGGGTACCAGCACGGCCGTGCATTGAAGCCATCCAGGTCATCCTGCAGTTGGTCGGAGGAGCCGACCGGGTCCATCCAGGCGCCGCCGGACAGCTGACGCACCCGGCGCACGGCGGGAATGTAGGCCCACACGCTGTTGACCTTGTCCGAGTCGTACATCACGGTATAAGTGCCGAGGCCCTTCATGTCAGAGGGCGACTTGAAGTACAGCAGCTGGCGACCACGCTCGCTACCGTCGCCCTCCACCGTCTGCTCGCTGGTCAGGCGGCCCTTCATGGTGTAGCGGCTGAACTCGGCGACCGGCTCGGCGTGCACGCCCTTCTTGCCGTCAATCAGCAGCTGCGTGAACTGCGGCACCTGGGAAACGTCGCCGAGCAACTGGCCGAGATGCCAGTTCCACACCAGCTTCTCCGCGGCCTGTGGGTCATTCATATCGACGTTCGGGAAGGGTGCGCCGGCTCCCCAATTGTCCACCCGGCAGGCTTCCTTGTTGAGCACGGCCTTGCCCTCGTTGGCCTGCGAGGCCTTGACCCAACGCGGATCGAGGGGCACTTCCTGGGATTTGGCCAGCGGCAGCTTCCAGCCGCTGTTGCGGATGCGCCATTCCATCTTCTCGGTGAGCAGGCTGGCGATGCTGTGGCCTTCGAAGGTGTCGTTCTTGACCTGGTCGAGGTTGGCGGCGGAAATCACCGTGCCGGCCGGCAGTTCGGCAGCGGCGGCGAGGCCGGACAGGCTGCCGGCCGCGGCGAGGAGACCGACCGTCAGGGTGTGGCGCAGGGGGAAGCGGAGTGCGTTCATGGGGGTCTCTCCGATGGGGATCAGAACAGGTAGGTCAGGCTGGTGTACAGCTGATCGCGGTTGTTGAAGTAGTCGAACAGCGTGGCGTTGTCGCAGGAGGCCGCCTGCGGGAAGCCGCATTTGTCGCCGTCGCGCGCATCACTGCCCCAGAAGGCGTCGTACTCGACCTTCCAGCGCAGCTTGCTGGACAGTTCGAAGGTGACCGAGGGCACGACGAAGCCGCCACCGTTGCTGAGGTCGGTGCCGACCACCAGGTTCGGACGGATGCGCCCGCTGTTGTAGCTGAGGTCGAAGATCGCGGTGGCGAGCACCGAGTGCTCCTGGACCTGGCCGCCCCAGCCGACGCTGTAGAGCAGCGCGTCGTCCTCGTCGTAGTTCTGCACCCACTTGTCGAACAGCTGCACCGAGAAGAACATCGGCTTCTCGGTGCCCAGCCAGTCCTGGGTGGCGGCGATGTTCTTGTCCATGCGCAGCATCAGCGCGACCACGTCCTTGGTGGTGTAGCCGTCGAAGCCGGGGGCTACGGCCTGGCTGATCAGGGTCGGCGGCGACTGCAGGATCTGGTAAGGCGCGTCCTTGATGTAGGCCACCTCGGTACTGAACACCGCGTCCGCCCACCCGGAGTAGCGGCTGGCGGTGAAGCCGAAGATGTCGACCATCGGGTAGATGATCTCGCCAGCCGGACCGCGGGTCTGATCGGTACCCTTGGTCTCCGCCCCGGACGGCACGCCTGGCATGCCGAACAATGCCAGGTTGTTGGAGGCATTGAGGATCGGCGACGGGTAGAAGGTCTTCAGGTAGGAGAACGAGTAGTTGGTGTCGCCGTACAGGCCGCTCCAGCGGATGCCACCAGTGACGTCGCGGTAGTCACCCTCGTCGTTCTCGAAGTTGTACGGGTCGATATTGCGGAAGTCGACGCCAGCGGTAGGATGGCTCGACCAGCGTCCGCCGTAGATGTCCAGCTCGGTGCCGATATCCTCCTTGCGGTCCCAACCCGGACGCACGAACACCTCCAGACCGCCGTCCAGCTCCGGCACGTCGATGTTCATCTTGGCGATGATGTTGGCCTTGCGCAGTTCCTCGTTGGCCGGCTCGAGGAAGCTGCGCCAGGTGTTGTCGAAACCGTGCACCAGGTCGTTAGCGGCGAAGAAGTCGGTCTCGCCCCAGGCGATCTGCTGCTTGCCGAGGCGGAACTGCAGGCGCTCACCGACCGGGAAGTCGACGTACAGCTCGCGGATCTCTTCATCGTTGTAGAGATCCATGATGTCGCCCTGGCCGTCGGCCTCGCGGTAGTTGTTGGCGCCCATCTCCTCGAGGTGTTCGAGGAAGTTGGTCTTCACCTCACGGGAGGCGCGCAGCTTGGCCACTACCGTCAGCGCGTCGGTGGCCTGCCACTCCAGATTGAGGCGCGCGGTGCTGCGCGCCATCGACAGCTTGCCCTTGTCGTCGTAGCCCGGGGTGTCCTCCCAGTTCTTCATGTTCCAGGACATTTCCTGGCGCAGGTAGCCGTCGTACTTGAAGCGGTCTTCGGCAAGGGTGGTCGAAGCGACCGTCGCCAGTGCGATCGCCAGCGCGAGCTTGTCCAGAGGGGTGCGCTGGAGCGCACCCACGATGCCGTGCTTGTTCATGTGTTATCCCCAGAGTGGTTGGCAGCGAGGAACCGATGGTTTCTTGTTTTTGTTATCCCGTCTCAGGCCGGCTGGAACGGGGCGGGTTGGACACTGGTCGCCGACTCCTGCGCGCGCTCACCGAAGATGAAGCGCGGGCGGGTGACATAGATCAGTGCGGGCATGACGAACAGCGCGGAGAACGCCGACACGCTCAGCCAGATGGCCATCAGCAGGCCCATCTCGGCCTGGAAGCGCAGCGAGGAAACCCACCACAGCAGGGTGGCGAGGATCAGCACGCTGGCGGTGACGATGACCCCCATGCCCGAGCTGTGCAGGGCTTGGCGGATGGCGTGTTCGGGGCTGCTGCCGATGGCGATCTCTTCCTTGATGCGGTCGGCGATGTAGAAGGCGTAGTCCACCCCCAGGCCGATACCGAGCGCTGCCACCGGCACGGTGTTGATGTTCATGCCGATGCCCTTCCAGGTCATGAAGGCGAAGGTCAGCATGTTGGAGATGATCACCGGAACCATGAACAGCATGCCGGCGACGCTGGAGCGGTAGACGATGGTGCACAGCACGGCGAGCACCAGCAGGGCCAGGGCGATCGCCTCGATCTGGCTGGACAGGATGATCTCGTTGACCGCGGCCATCACGCCGATCAGGCCGCCAGCCAGGTGCCACTGGCCCTCGCTCAGCGGATGGTTGGCGATGAACTCCTTGATGCGCGCCACAGCGGTGCGAATGGTCTCGCCCTGGCGGTCGCGGAACATCAGGGTGACCGAGCCGTTGGCGTACTGCTCGTCGGCGAAGCGCGAGATGTCGCCCGGCTCGGACACCGAGTCGAGCATGGCCATCAGGCTGCCGTTGAGGCTGCCGCTGTCGCCCAGCTCCAGGTAGCGCGGGTTGCCCTCGCGCAGGCTGGCGTTGACCTGCGGCAGCACGTCGGCGATCGACACCGAGCCACCGACCTCCGGCTGTGCCTCGATGAAGCGCTGGAAGCTGTTCATCGCCTGCAGGGCTTCGTTGCCCTTGATCAGGTCGGGACGGCTGTCGTCGCCGAGCACCACGAACATGCGGTCGACACCCTCGAAGCGCGCGTTGATCGCCGCCGAGTCCTGGTTGTACTGCGCCTCGGGCCAGAGGATCGGCGAGCCGGGGTTGGCGTCGCCGATCTTCAGGTTCAGCGAGTACAGGCCGGCACTAACCACCACCACCAGGCTGACGCCGAGCACCGCGTAGCGGGCCCGCGACAGGCTGACCGCCACGGCCAGGTCGAGCACCTTGCGCAGCGCCGGCAGGCAGTCGAGCGGGTGTGCCATGCCGTGCGGCTTGCGGATGAACGACAGCAGCACCGGGGTGAGGATCACCGCACTGACGGTCAGGGTCGACACCCAGACCACCGACAGCACGGTGAGCTTCTGCAGCATCGGGATCGGGCTCAGCGCCACCACCGCCATGCACGCGGCGTCGGCGATCACCCCCAGCATGCCGGGGCGGAACAGGTCGGCCAGGGCGATGCGCGCGGCGATCCGCGAGGTGTCGCTGCCCGGCGGCAGCAGCTCGATCTCGTCGTCGAAGCGGTTGACGATCTGCACCGAGTGCGACACCGCCCGCGAGGTGATCAGCATGGCCACCACGATCACCAGCGGCTCGAAGTGGATGCCCAGCAGGCGGCAGATGCCCAGCGCCCAGACCGCGCTGACCACGCCGGCCAGCAGCGGCAGGAACAACCCGCGCCAGGTGCGCAGCAGGACGAACAGCATGAACAGGGTCACCGCCAGGGCGGCCATGACCAGCTGGATGGTTTCCGGCAGGTAGTGGTTGACCCAGCCGTAGAGGATCGGGTCGCCGACCACGCGGATCTTCACGCTACCGTCGTCGACCTTGGCGATCAGCGCGCGCACCTCGTGGAACACCTTGCTGTAGTCGACCTGCTGGTCGATGAAGTCGACGGTGATCAGGGTGGCCTGCAGGTCCTTGGACACATAGGGACCGTAGACCATCGGGTTGCGCAGCACCGAGCGCTTCAGCTCGGCCATCGCCTCAGCGTCGGCCGGCAGGTCGGGCCACATCAGCGGGCGACTCTCGATGCCCGCGGTGGAGGCGCGCACTTCCTTGAGCTTCTTCGAGGCCAGCGAGGTGATCTGGTACTGGTTGACCGCCGAGACCTCGCGCAGGCCCAGGGTGACAGTACGTACCTTGTCCAGCACGGCGGTCTGGAAGATGTCGCCCTCCTCCACCTCGAACATGATGGTGACCATGTTCGAGCCGCCGAAGGTGTCCTTGAACTTCTCGTGGGTCTGCACGTACTCGTGGCGCGAAGGCAGCATGTCCTCGAACACCGTGCGCACCTCGATGCGCAGCGCGAACCAGCTGAGGATCAGGGTCAGGAACAGGAGGATGCCGGTCACCCAGACGCGGCGACGGATGCAGAATTCGGCTATGCGTTCGATCATGGTCGTATCTCGCAGAAGAGGGGCCTGGACAGGCGGTTCAGGGATTCACGGGCGACCACTGCCGGCCGTCCCAGCGGCCGACGTCGGCGCCGGCCAGCCAGATGCTCGAACCGACCGGTAGTGCGCGGGTGTGCCAGCCCAGGTTGCGTTCGTCGAGGGTGCCGGTCTGCCAGTACCAGGCCGCGCTGCTGCTGACCCAGCGGCGCGGCTCGCCGCTGCTCACCCAGCGGCCCAGCGCGCCGCTGGCGAACCAGCGGCTCTTGCCGGCGTCCCAGAGCACGTCGAACAGGTGGTCCTTGATGCCCAGGTCGACGCTGTCCCACTGCCGGCCGCCGTCGCGGGTGACCAGCAGGGCGCCTTCCAGGCCGACCGCCACGCCGTTCAGCGCGTCGCGGAACTGCACCGACATCAGCGAGGCCGGCACCGGGCTGGCGATCTCCTCCCAGCTCTGCCCCTGATCGTCGCTGAGCAGGATGCGGCCGAACTCGCCGACCACCAGCAGGCGGCCGCCGTCGAGGATGGCGACGTCGTTCCAGGCCACGTCCTCCTCCTCGCGCAGGCGCTGCCAGCTGTGGCCATGGTCGCGGCTGACCAGCAGCGCGCCCATTTCGCCGCTGGCGATGGCCAGGCCGCCCGGCGCGACGCGTACCCGGTTGAGCTTGTTGGCGACCTCCGAGCGCGGCACGTCCTGCGCCGCCTGCCAGCTCTGGCCGGCATCGGCGCTGTGCAGGATCACCCCGTCGTTGCCGACCGCCACCGCATGCTGGGCATCCCACACGGCGATGTCCTGCAGGGTGCGCTGGGTCGGGGTGGCCAGACGGCTGACCTTGCCGTCCTGGGCGATGGCGAGGATCTTGCCGCTGGAGCCGCTGACCCAGACATCGCCGGCTGGCGACAGAGCCAGACCGTAGAAGTGGTCGCGGCGCTCGAGCAGCGGCGGCGTCACGGTGGCGCCCACCGGCTGCGGTTTGATGAACAGGCCGGCCCACAGCAGGCCACCGATGATCGCCCAGGGCAGCACCGCCATGAGCAGCTTGACGCCCCGCTGGGCGACTCCCGGACGGGACACCGCCTGGGATGAGGCTTGATCGATATTGATGAGTGTTGACATGGGTCAAGTCCGCTAGATTGACGTCGACCCCACTCTATGTCCGCCCCGGTACCCCCACTATCCAGCCACCGCGCTGCTTGTCCCTTGGGCGCACATTAATGTGCATTCGTGCACTGCCCGGATAACCGGGTGCGCAGACAAAAAAAGGCCGAAGCCCCGCTGCGGGTCTTCGGCCCAAATCTCCCCCCATGGCGCCGGGAGCACCTGCCTGCCTCAGTAATACGATTTGATCAGCGCAATCCCCTTGCCCAGCACCTCGCGCCAGGCGCGCAGCTCATCGGCGCCAGCCTCCCGATCATGCTCCGCGACCGTCTGCAACAGTGCTTCCAGCCACAAGTCGTAGAGCTCCGGGCGGATGTCGAAGCCTTCTCGCGAGTGGCTATGCCCCAGATCCCGCAACTTGGAGTCGGACATCCCCCGCGCATGGAGCACCAGGTTGAGGATGCCCGCACGCAGCAGATGCTTCTGCGCCACCATGTCGGTAGCGGTGAACTTGTCGCGAATGATCGGCGAGCTGGCGAGAAAGCGCTGGTAGAACGAGTCGAAGAAGCCTGGACTGGCGCAGCAGCGCCCGTAGCTTTGCATCACTCTATTGGTCGGCATCACGACTCTTCCTCATGTTCGGCGGGCCGTCGATCGAGGCCCGCCATTGCGCAGCCAGTGGGGTTCAGCGCATCCCCTTGCCGGCGGCCAGCAGATCCAGCGCCACATCGACGATCATGTCTTCCTGGCCGCCGACCATGCGGCGCTTGCCCAGTTCGACGAGGATATCCAGGGTCTTCAGACCGTACTTCTCGGCAGCCACTTCGGCGTGGCGCAGGAAGCTCGAGTACACGCCGGCGTAGCCGAGGCCGAGGGTCTCGCGGTCGACGCGTACCGGACGGTCCTGCAGCGGACGCACCAGGTCGTCGGCGGCGTCCATCAGGCGATAGAGGTCGGTGCCATGGTTCCAGCCCATGCGCTCGGCGGCGGCGATGAACACCTCCAGCGGCGCGTTGCCGGCGCCGGCGCCCATGCCGGCCAGCGAGGCGTCGATGCGGTCGCAGCCCTCTTCCACCGCAGTGATCGAGTTGGCCACGCCGAGCGACAGGTTGTGGTGGGCGTGCATGCCGGTCTGAGTGGCCGGATCGAGCACCGCCTTGAAGGCGCGCATGCGGTCGCGGATGTCCTGCATGTTCATCGCGCCACCGGAGTCGGCCATGTAGATGCACTGGGCGCCGTAGCTCTCCATCAGCTTGCCCTGCGCCGCCAACTGCTCGGCGGGAATCATGTGGCTCATCATCAGGAAGCCGACGGTATCCATACCGAGCGAGCGCGCGTATTCGATGTGCTGCTTGGACACGTCCGCTTCGGTGCAGTGGGTGGCGATGCGCACGCTGCGGGCGCCGGCGTCGTAGGCGGCCTTGAGATCGTGCACCGTGCCGATGCCGGGCAGCAGCAGCACGGTGATCTTGGCCTGCTTGATCACGTCGGCGGCGGCCTCGATCCACTCCAGGTCGGTGTGGGCGCCGAAGCCGTAGTTGAACGAGGAGCCCTGCAAGCCGTCACCATGGGTGACTTCGATGGCGTCGACTTTCGCCTCGTCCAGCGCACGGGCGATGTCCTGCACGTTCTGCAGCGAGTACTGGTGGCGCACCGCGTGGCTGCCGTCGCGCAGGGTCACGTCGGAGATGTACAGCTTCTTGCTCGGGTCGAAGGTCATGGCGCGTCTCCTCAGCCGTTGATCATGGAAAGCGCCATGCGCTCGGCGGTAGCCAGCGCGGCGGAGGTCATGATGTCGAGGTTGCCGGCGTAGGCCGGCAGGTAGTGGGCGGCGCCTTCGACTTCGAGGAACACCGAGGTCTTCAGGCCGGAGAAGGTGCCGTGGCCGGGAATGGTCAGCGGCTTGTCTGCCGGGATCACGTCGAACTGCACCTTCTGCTTGAGGCGGTAGCCCGGCACGTAAGCCTGCACGGCCTGGGCCATTTCCTCGACCGAGGCCTCGACCTTGGCCTGGTCGACCAGCTCGGACAGCACGAACACGGTGTCGCGCATGATCAGCGGCGGCTCGGCCGGGTTCATGACGATGATCGCCTTGCCCTTGGCAGCGCCACCGATCACCTCGATGGCCTTGGAGGTGGTCTCGGTGAACTCGTCGATGTTGGCGCGGGTACCCGGGCCAGCGGATTTGCTGGCGATCGAAGCGACGATCTCGGCGTAGTGCACCTTGGCCACGCGGTAGACCGCGGCGACCATCGGGATGGTGGCCTGGCCGCCGCAGGTGACCATGTTGACGTTGAGCTGGTTCAGATGCTGTTCGAGATTGACCACCGGCACGCAGTACGGACCGATGGCCGCCGGGGTCAGGTCGACCAGGCGGATGTTCGGCTTGAGGCTGCGCAGGAAGGCGTCGTTCTTGACGTGGGCGCCGGCCGAGGTGGCGTCGAAGACGAAGTCGATGTCCTGGAACACCGGCAGGCGGGTCAGGCCCTCGACACCCTCGTGGGTGGTGGCCACGCCCATCCGGGCGGCGCGGGCCAGGCCGTCGGAGGCCGGGTCGATGCCGACCATGGCGCCCATTTCCAGGTGCTGGCCGTGACGGAGGATCTTGATCATCAGGTCGGTGCCGATGTTGCCGGAGCCGATGATGGCGACTTTGAGTTTTTTCATGTTTGGTCTCTCTGCTGCACCCGGGTGGGGCGAGGAAATCACGCGGCGCTGAAGCTGACGCCGACCTGACCGATGCCTTCGATTTCGGCTTCGAAGCGGTCGCCGGCAGCCACGCCCACCATCGGGCCGAGGGCGCCGGTGAGGATGACGTCGCCAGCCTTGAGCGGCTCGCCCAGACGGGCCATGGTGCGCGCCAGCCACACGGCGGCGTTCAGCGGATGGCCGAGGCACTCGGCGCCGCTGCCGCTGGACACTTCCTCGCCGTTGCGGGTCATGCGCATGGCGGCCAGACGCAGATCGACGTCGGCGATGCGCCGCGCCGGGCCGCCGAGCACGTAGCAGCCGCTGGAGGCGTTGTCGGCCACGGTGTCGACGAAGCGGATGTTCCAGCCCTGCACGCGGCTACCGACGATCTCCAGCGCCGGCAGCACCCAGCCGGTGGCGGCGAGCAGCTCGGCGAAGGTGGTGTCGGCGCGCGGCAGGTCCTGGTCGAGGATCAGGGCGATCTCGGCCTCGATCTTCGGCTGCAGCACGCGGCCGAACGGCACCACCTCGTTGTCGCCGTAGCCCATGTCGGCGAACAGGGTGCCGAAGTCCGGCTGGTCGACGCCGAGCTGGGCCTGCACCTTGGGATTGGTCAGGCCGACCTTGCGGCCGACCACGCGGCGCCCGGCGGCTACGCCGTGGGCGACGTTGAGGCGCTGGATGGCATAGGCCGCCGCGCCGTTGTCATCGCCGATGATCCCGCGCAGCGGCTCGACGGCCACCCTGCTCGTCTCGGCCTCGCGCAGGGCGGCGGCCAGTTGTTCCAGGGTCTGTTGGGTCACACTCATGGTTTACCTCGGGAGTGGCGCGCTGCCGGCGGCGCCCCGGCAAGGACGCGGCGGCCATCGGCAGCGACTCGTTCAGTGGCTGAGGAAATCCAGCACCAGGCGGTTGAACTTGTCGGCGTGCTCCCACTGCGCCCAGTGGCCGCAGCGGTTGAACACGTGCAGCTCTGCGTTGGGCAGGCCGGCGAGCAGGCGCAGGCCGCTGTCCAGCGGCACGAAGCGGTCGTTGCTGCCCCAGACGATCAGGGTCGGTACGGTGATCTCGGCCAGGCGCGGGCTGAAGTCGGGGAACTGCTTGGGGTTGGCCGCCAGGCTGCTGACGAAGTTGTCCAGGTGATCGCGACGGCCCAGCATGTTGTCGAGACGCGCTTGGAACAGTTCCTCAGTCAGCTCGCTGCTGTCGTAGACGAAGACGCTCATCATCTTCTTCAGGTTGTCGATGCTCGGCTCGCGGTACAGACCCTGCAGCAGCTTGATGCCTTCGGTCGGCATCGGCACGAACGGGCTGGCGCCGCCGGTGCCGCCGCCCATCAGCACCAGCCTGCCGACCCGCGCGGGGTTGGCCAGGGCGAAGGCCACGGCGCTGTGCGCGCCCATGGAGTTGCCGAGGATGTGCACGCGGTCGATGTCTAGGGCATCGAGCAGCCCCCCGAGCACGCGGGCGTTGAGGTCGGAGCGCGAGCCGCTGCAGACGATCGGGTCGCTCCGGCTCCAGCCCGGGCAGTCCATGAGGATCACCCGGTAGCCGGCCGCCACCAGCGGCTCGATGTTGCGGTTGAAGTTGGCCCAGCCGCTGGCGCCGGGACCGGAGCCGTGCAGCATGACCACGGTTTCGCTACCGGTACCGCAGTCGTTGTAGTGGATGTTGAGGTCGAGTTCGCCGTCCTGGATGCGCACGAAGCGGCTGCTGGCCGCTTCGCTCGGGGTCTGGGGCGTGGTCGTCATGGGCAGTTTTTCCTTGCTCGGGTGGGGTCAGGCGTCGGCCTGGCCGACCGGCCGGGCGCTCAGCGCGCCGAAGCCGGCGATCCATTCGGGAATCGGCCGGTAGTAGCGCGCGCCGGCTTGGTAGGGCCCGCAGGCCGACAGGGCCGCGAAGGCGGCCACCCAGGCCTTCACCTCGTGGGTGGAGCGTCCGGCCAGGCGCGACAGCTCGGCGTTGCCCAGGCGGTCCAGGTCGGCGATGCGGCCGTCGGCCAGCAGGTCGAGGAACGCCTGGTCCCACTCGGGGTTGAGCGGGTGCAGCGAATGCGGGTCGTCGACGAAGCCACGCGCCGCATCGATCACCCGCTGCTGGCGCGCCGCGCGCTCGTCGGGCGGCAGGTTGCGCCCGCCGCCGAGCAGCCGCTCGGCCATGCGCTCGTCCACCTTGGCCAGCTCGGGCACCGGCGGCTGGTGCGACAGGCCGCCGGAGGCCAGCAGCAGCACCCGCTTGTCCAGGCTGCGGGCGAAGCGACCGATGGCCTCGCCGAGCAGGCGGGCGCGCTGGAAGCTCGGCAGCGGCGTGGCGACCGCGTTGATGAACACCGGGATCACCGGGCAACGGTCGAGACCACCGAGCAGCAGCTCGAGCGGCTGGGCGAAGCCGTGGTCGACCTGCATGCGGTAGGACACCGCGGCGTCCACCCCGGCCTCCAGCACCGCGGCCGCGCAGGCCTCGGCCAGCTCGCGGGGCACGGCCAGTGGGCCGGCGGCGGTGCCGTAGTCGCCGATGGCATGGGCGGCCATGCCGATGCAGAACGACGGCATCAGGTCGTAGAAGAAGCCGTTGTAGTGATCCGGCGAGAACAGGATGACCAGCTCGGGGGCGAAGCGCGCGATGCGCTCGCGGGCGTCGCTCACCACGGCATCCACCTCGGCCAGCACCTCGGCAGCCGGATCGACATGGCCCACCAGCGGCGTGTGCGACAGGCACTGCAGGTAGACGCTCATCCCAGCCTCCTGCCGGCGGCAGCGACGGGGCGGAACGGGACAGGGTTGCGCGGGGGCATCGCATCGATCATGGGCCGGTGACTCCGTGGCGGGTTCAGACAACGCCGCCCGCGCGACTGCCCGCACGGGCGGACGCCAGAAGCGTTGCGGCTGCAATGCTCCGATTATGCGAAGCGCCCCGTCGTGCGGCGCTCCGTCGAGTCACGGCGTTATCCCGGCAGTGCAGGATTGTGCGGGCGAGCCGCAGCCGGATGACCGGCCCGCCCGCGTGCCGGGCGCCGGCCTATAGTGACTCGACGACATCCACGCCAGCGCCGGCTGCCCTGTACCGCCGGCAGGAGGCCCCATGAACCTCGCCCAATTCCGCCAGCGCGGCCCCTTCGAGTGGGAAATGCCCCAACGCGGCGCCATGCGCGTGCCGGGGGTGATCTTCGCCTCGCGCGAGCTGCTCGAGGCGATGGACGCCAAGGTCGGCGAACAGTTGGCCAACGTCGCCGCCCTGCCTGGCATCGTCGACGCCGCCTACGCCATGCCCGACGCCCACTGGGGCTACGGCTTCCCGATCGGTGGGGTGGCGGCCTTCGCCGCCGAGCAGGGCGGCGTGGTCTCCGCCGGCGGCGTCGGCTTCGACATCTCCTGCGGCGTGCGCAGCCTGCACACCGGCCTCAGGGAAGCCGACATCGCGGCGGTCAAGGAGCGCCTAGCCGACCTGCTGTTCCGCCGCATCCCGGCCGGCCTCGGCAGCACCGGCGCGCTGCGCCTGAGCGGCAAGGAGATGGGCGCGATGCTGCGCGGCGGGGCGAAATGGGCGGTCGAGCAGGGCTTCGGCAGCCTGGAAGACCTCGCCTATATAGAGGAAGGCGGCTGCATGGCCGGCGCGGTGCCGGCCGAGGTCTCCGCCGAGGCCAAGCACCGCCAGCGCGACGAGATGGGCACCCTCGGCTCGGGCAACCACTACCTGGAGCTGCAGGTGGTCGACGAGCTGTTCGACCTCAAGGCGGCGCAGGCCTACGGCCTCAAGGTGGGCGACGTATTGGCCACCCTGCACTGCGGCTCGCGCGGCCTGGGCCACCAGATCGGCACGGACTTTTTGCGCGAGATGGTGATCGCTGCGCCGCGCGCCGGCATCGCGCTGACCGACCGCGAGCTGGCCTGCGCGCCGCTCAACTCCGAGCTGGGGCAGAGCTACCTGGGCGCCATGCGCGCGGCGATCAACTGCGCGCTGGCCAACCGGCAGATCCTCACCCACCTGGCCCGCGAGGCGTTCGCCGAGCTGTTCCCCGGCATCCAGATGCCGCTGCTCTACGATGTGTCGCACAACACCTGCAAGGAGGAGAGCCACATCCTCAACGGCGAGCGCCGCCGCCTGTTCGTGCACCGCAAGGGCGCCACCCGCGCCTTCGGCCCGGGGCATGCCGAGCTGCCGCCGGAGTACCGCGCGGTCGGCCAGCCGGTGCTGATCGGCGGCAGTATGGGCACCGCGTCCTGGGTGCTGGCCGGGTCGGGCGGCAACCCGGAACACGCCTTCGCCTCGGCCTGCCACGGCGCCGGCCGGGCGATGAGCCGCCACGAGGCGCTGCGCCGCTGGCAGGGCCGCGGCGTGGTCGACGAGCTGGCACGGCGCGGCATCCTGATCCGCAGCCCGAGCCTGCGCGGCGTCGCCGAGGAGGCGCCGCTGGCCTACAAGGACGTCGGCGCGGTGGTCGAGGCCGCCGAGCAGGCCGGCCTGGCGCGGCGGGTGGCGCGGCTGCGCCCGCTGGTGTGCGTCAAGGGCTGAAAGGCTGCAACCGCCGGCCGCCCGCTACTCCTGAACGACCCCGGCCGGGCTCGACGCCCCCGGCGGCGGCGCGCGCAGCAACAGCAGCAGCGGCACGGTCGCCAGGGTGATGAACATCATCAGGCGGAAGTCCTGCAGGTAGGCCAGGGTCAGTGCCTGGCGCGTCACCTCGCCATTGAGCGCCGCCAGTCCCTGCGCTGTGCCCAGGTCGTAGACGCCGGCCTCGCCCGCCTGCCTGAGCGCCAGGCTGAAGGGCGTGAGGTAGTCGGCGAAGGCGTCGTGGTTGGCCTGGGTGCGCTGGGCCAGGTAGCCGATCACCACCGCGATGCCGATGCTGCTGCCGATGTTGCGCATCAGGCTGAACAGCGCCGTGCCCTCGGTGCGGTAGCGCGGCGCCAGGGTGGCGAAGGTGAGGGTCGACAGCGGCACGAAGATCAGCCCCAGCCCCAGCCCCTGGACGAAACCGCTGCGCACAATGTCCCAGCCGCTCACCTCGGCGGTGAAGCCGGTCATTTCCCACAGCGACAGGCTGGTCAGCGCCAGGCCGAGGAAGATCAGCCGACGCACGTCCACCCGTCCGGCCAGACGGCCGACCGCCATCATCGCCAGCATGGTGCCCACCCCGCGTGGGGCGAGCAGCTGGCCGACGTCGAGCACCGGGTAGCCCATCAGGTTCTGCATGAACGGCGGCAGCAGGGCCATGGTGGCGAGCAGGATCATGCCGATCATGAAGATGAACAGCAGGCCGACGCTGAAGTTGCGGTCGCGGAACAGCCCCGGTTCGATGAACGGCTGCTCGCAGGTGCAGATGTGGGCGACGAACAGGTACAGCGCCAGGCCGGCGAGCAGCCCCTCGCACACCACTTCCGGGCTGGCGAACCAGTCGAGCGACTCGCCGCGGTCCAGCATCATCTGCAGCGCACCCAGCCCCAGGCTGAGCAGGGCGAAGCCGAGCAGGTCGAAGCGCCGCGTGCGGTCGACGGGGGTTTCCCTGACGAAGGCGGCCAGACCGAACCACGCCAGCAGGCCGAACGGCAGGTTGATGTAGAACACCCAGCGCCAGTCGTAGAACTCGGTCAGCCAGCCGCCCAGGGTCGGGCCGAGAATCGGCCCGACCATCACCCCCACGCCCCACAGCGCCATCGCCGAGGCGTGCCGCTCGCGCGGCCAGGTGTCGAGCAGCACCGCCTGCGACAGCGGCACCAGGCAGGCGCCGAACACCCCCTGCAGCAGGCGGAACAGCACCATCTGCTCGATGCCCTGTGCCGCGCCGCAGAGCATCGAGGTCAGGGTGAAGCCGATCACCGCGCCGACGAACAGGCGCTTGCGGCCGAGACGGGCGGCGAGGAAGCCGGTCAGCGGCATGCAGATGGCCGCCGCGACTATGTAGGAGGTGAGCACCCAGCCGGTCTGATCCTGGCTGACGCCCAGCGCGCCCTGCATGTGCGGCAGCGCCACGTTGGCGATGGTGGTGTCCAGCGCCTGCATGGTGGTCGCCAGCATCACCGCCAGGGTGACGAAACCGCGCCGGGCGACCGGTACAGCAGCGGCGGTCATGGCGCGGCCCTCAGAGCGTGAACCCGAGCAGGCTGCGGCGGTGCCCGGTGTCGATCGCCACCTCGGCGCTGAGGCCGGCGCGCAGCTGCGGCAGACCCGCGGCGTTGTCGAGGCGGATGCGCACCGGCACCCGCTGGGCGATCTTCACCCAGTTGCCGGTGGCGTTCTGCGCCGGGATCACCGCGAACTCGGCGCCGGTAGCCGGGCTCAGGCTCTCCACCACGCCATGCCAGGTGACGCCGGGATAGGTGTCGATGCGGATGGCGACCGGCTGCCCCGGATGCACGTAGGTGAGGTCCTTCTCGGTGAAGTTGGCCTCGATCCACGGGTTGCCGTCGACCACCAGGGCCAGCGCGGTGCTGCCGGCATTGAGGTACTGCCCCGGCTTGGGCAGGCGGCTGACCGTACCGGGCAGCGCGGCGCGCACCTCGGCGTGCGCGAGGTCGAGGCGCGCCTGCTCCAGCTCGGCCTGCGCGGCCAGCCAGGCCGGGTGCGCCTCGACCGGCGCCGCGACGCTGCCGCCGAGGCTCTCGGCGATGCGCGCAAGGTCCTGCTCGAGGGTGACGACCTGCTGGGCCGCCAGGTCGCTGGCCTGGCGCACCTCGTCGAAGCGCGCCGGCGAGATGAAGTGGCGCGCCACCAGGTTGGCCTGGCGCTGCTGGTCGCGCACGGCGAAGGCGTGGCGGGTGCGCGCCAGGGCGATTTCCGCCTGCTTGGCGCGATAGCCGGCCTTGAGCGCCGCCAGGTCGGTGCGCACCTGCGCCAGCCGGGCCTCGGCGCGGGCGATGGCGATGCGCAGCGCCTCGCCATCGAGACGGAACAGCGGCTGGCCGGCGGCCACCGGCTGATTCTCCCGTACCAGCACCTCGCGGATGGTGCCGGACACCTCGGCGCTGACCGGCACCATGTCGGCGCTGACATAGGCATTGTCGGTCGCCACCTCGGCGCCGCCGCGCAGGTAGACGCCGCCGCCGGCCAGCGCGGCCAGCAGCGGCGCCACCACCAGCAGCAGGCGCTGCCAACGACGCCCCGGCGCGGGCGCGGCACCGGGCGACTCGACGACGGGAGCTTCGATGGCGGGCAGAACCTGGGTCATGGCGTGACTCCTGGAGACTATTCCGGTCGGGTCGGGCCCGCATCGCGGGGGGCGCCGAGGTTGTCGCGCATCTGTCGCAGGGCCAGCAGCAGGGTGGCGACCTGCTGTTCGTCGAGGCCGTCGAGTGCCTCGCTGCGGATGCTCGTCGCGGCCTGCTCGACGGCCGCCAGATGGGGGGCCGCCGCCGCCGTGAGATACAGCCGGTAGGCGCGGCGGTCCGCCGGATCGGCGCGCCGCTCGACCAGGCCGTCCTGCACCAGCGCATCGATCAGCCGCGCCAGGGTGATCGGCTGCACCTCCAGCAACTCGGCCAGCTCGACCTGGCGGCAGCCTTCCTGGCGCGACAGGTAGACCAGCGCGCGTGCCTGGGCCAGGGTCAGCGAGCTGCCTTCGATGCGCTGCTCGAAGCTGCGCCGCAGCAGGCGGAACACGTCGGCCAGCAGAAAACCGAGACTGTCGCGTGGGGGCATGGCTCACCTCCAGATGATAAGCAAAGCTTACTATAAGCCAACCACAGCATTGATCCTCCAAATGGGGCTTGCGCGGCGTGGGCGGACCGACGGCGCCGCGCGGGGCGGCCGCGGCGACCACTGGCGGCCGGGCAAAAAAAAGCCCGAGGCGCAGGCCTCGGGCCGGGTAGCGAAGGTACCGGGCCGCCGGCTCAGGCCTCGGCCCCCTTGTGGGTGATCAGCCGGTACAGGTACACGCCGACCACCACCAGCACCACCACCTTGGACAGCGGATCGACGTAGTCGGCGACCAGCGCATACTGGCCGTGCAGCAGGTAGCCGGCGGCGGTCAGCGCGCCGGTCCACACCAGCGAGCCGAGCGTCGAGTAGAACAGGAAGGCGCGCAGCGGCATGGCGACCATGCCGGCGGGGACCGAGATCAGCGTGCGCACCGCCGGGACCAGGCGGCCGAACAGGGTGGCCTGCCAGCCGTGGCGCTCGAACCAGGCGCAGGCGGTATCCACGTCGCGCGGCGACAGGGTCATCACCCGGCCGAAACGCCCGGCCAGCCGCTTCAGCCGCGCGCTGCCGAAGAAGTAGCCGGCGTAGTACCAGGGCAGCGCGCCGAACACCGATCCGGCGGTACCCGCCAGCAGCACGCCGGCGACGCTCAGCTCGCCCTTGGCGGCGGCGAAGCCGGCCAGCGGCATGATCAGCTCGGAGGGGATGGGCGGGAAGACGTTCTCCAGGACCATCAGCAGGAACACGCCGAGGTAGCCCGTCTGCGCGATGAAATCGACTATGCCTTCAAACATGGGGTGAAACTCTCTCGCGCCGGCGCGCCCGGGTTGCCTGTGCCGCCGTCGCGGCGGATCGAAACGGTCGCCATGCTAGCAGCGCCGCTCAGGCGAAGCGCTCGCCGAGCAGGGCGAACAGCCGCCGGCGCTGCTCCTCGTCCTCGTTGACCAGGTGATGCCGCGCGCCGGGCAGGATCAGTTGCTCGGCGCCGCGGAACTTGTCCTGCAGCACCTCGAGATTGTGCTGCCAGTCCACCGTCATGTCGGCGTCGCCCTGGATGATCAGCGGCGTGCGCGCCGAAGGCGCAGCCTCCTCGATGCGCGGAATCCAGCGCGCCAGCGCGCCGACCCAGGCGGTGGGCAGCACCTGCGCCTGCAGGGGATCGCGCCGCACGAAGTCGAGGAAGGCCGCATCGCCGGAGTTGTCGCTGAAGCGGCGGGCGATCCGGCTGACGAAGGGGTTGAGCAGGTGGTAGCTGAGCCGGGAGCGCAGCCAGGCGCGCGGGCGCACCAGCGGGGCGAGCAGCACGGTCTGGCCGAGGTCCGGGCGCGGCGCACCGGTCAGCAGGTAGTCGAGCAGGATGGCGCCGCCGGTGCTCTGGCCGAACAGGTGCCAGGGCTGCGGCAGGTTGAGCAGCTCGGCGGCCTGGAACAGCGCGGCGAGCACCGCCTGATACTCGGCGAAGTCGTCGATGCTCGCCGGCTCGCCCTCGGACAGGCCGTGACCGGGCAGGTCGCAGGACAGCACGGCGAAGTTCATCGTCAGCGCCCAGTCGAACACGTGGCGGTACAGGCCCATGTGGTCGTAGTAGCCGTGCAGCAGCAGCACGGTGGCCCGCGCATCGTCGCGCCACCAGCCCTGCACGGCGACCCGCCGCCCCTCGACCTCCACCCAGCCGAGGCGGCTGTGGATGTCGGGACGGTGCTGCAGGCCGTAGTAGCGGCGGTAGGCCTGCACCTGCGGGCCGCTCTCGGCCGCGGCGGCGGCCAGCGGCGGCAGTTGCCGGCGCAGGCGCTGGGGATCGAAGGTTTCGTTCATGGGTTTCGGCCGCGGTTATCGGAGCAGTGCGCTGATCGGCCGCCTCTGCTGATCTTTAGGCCAGCGCGCCGACATGGCAAGCTTGACCGTCATTTTCCGCAGGTAACCCCATGCCCCGCCGCAAGCCCCTCGTCCTCAGCCTGGTCGCCCTCGCCTGCGCGGTGGCACTGTGGAGCCTGTACCAGTGGTACCAGGCGCGCTACATCCGTCCGTTCAGCGAAACCACCGTGCTGTTCGACGCCGCCGGCCTGCGCCTGCCGGCCGAACTGGCCGGCCCGGGCAGGATCCGCGTGGTGCACCTGTGGGACCCGCCCTGCCCGTGCAACGTCGGCAACCAGCAGCACCTGGCCGAACTGGTGCAGCGCTTCGCCGGCCAGGAGGTGAGCTTCCACGTCTGGCAGAAGCCCGGCAGCCGCGGCCAGCTGCCGGAGACGCTCAAGGCCCTGCAGCCGCTGCGCGAGCTGCCCGGCGCGGAACGACTGCCGGCCAGCCCGGCGGTGGCGATCTGGGATCGGGATGGCCGGCTGGCCTACGTCGGACCGTACAGCGAGGGGGCGGTGTGCACCTCGAGCAACAGCTTCATCGAGCCGGTGCTCGAGGCGCTGCTCGCCGGCCGGCCGGTGCAGAGCACGGGCAGCCTGGCGGTGGGGTGCTATTGTCCGTGGACGAGCGAGTGATCCCGGACGCTGCCGGCGAACCGCGGAGCACAGCGCCCCGGGAACCGGCAGGGCCGCTCCGCGTCAGGCCGCCGGCGCCCTCTTGAATCTCTTCCGATAGTTGTCGAACGGCAGTTCGACATGCCGATACAGCAGATAGGCGAAGCCGATCACTATCAGCAAGGCCAGCAGAGTGCCTGGCAGGGTTCCCTTCAGATAGAGCTTCCAGCCCGGCAGTTTCGAAACCCACTTCAGCACGACAAGGTGGCAGCAATAGACCGGATAGGAAAGATTGCCCACGAAGTTGTCCAGCGAAACATCCTTGGTCATGTTGAAGACCAGCGGAATGGCGGCCGCGAGAAGAACATAGAGGGCAATCTTCTTCTGCCATACCTCCAGCGGAACGAACGAGAAGACCAGGATGAACAGGGTGATCAGCGCCAACAGGAAAAGGGCCAGCCCTTGGTGGTCCGGCAACCAGCCCGATTCCTTCATCTTCTGGCTGAACTTGTAGGACAGGCTGCCGAGCAGGAACAAGGCCAGCTCCGTCGGGAAGAATCGGTAGGACCAGGGATCATGGGACAGACCATAGTGCATGAGCACGGCTCGGAGCGCCAACGACAGGAGAAGCAGGGCGACCAGATAGAGCGGCCTGTGGATGATGAATGGCGCGATCAGGTAGAACGAGATCTCGAGCCCCAGCGACCACGCCTGCGGCACGATGAGATATTGCGCCAATGGCGCCAGCGAGGAGGCGAAGTCCGGCGTGAAGGCAACGGCGCCGTCCCGCACCTCCAGGAACAGGGTGACATCCTGGAACAGCAGGGTGCTGTTTGTCAGGGCGACCACGAGCCCGCCCAATGGCGGCAGGGCGAGCAGATTCTGCAACGACTCCAGGGGATGACCGAACGCGAAGAGCCCGCAGAACAGATAGACCGGATACAGCCTGAAGAAGCGGGACTTCCAGAAGCTGGTCGCATTCTGATAGTTCCCCGGAAAAATCATCGCGATATAGAATCCGGATATGATGAAGAAGGCCTGAACCGCCGTATCGCCACCCACGAACTTCAGGAAGGGGTGGGCAGAAAAGTGTGCCGAAACGACGGAAAGTGCCAACAATATTCTGATCAAACCCATATCGACACCCGGACTTCCCCGTATCGAGAAATGAAAAACAGGCTGTGCTCGCCTCATGCGCGCCGGTGACCTGCGGTCGGCCCGACGAGGCAGCGGCCCCACGAGAAAACCGTCGTGCGGGCGAATTGCACGCCACCGACCTTCGCCCTGCCCCGCCCTGCAGAGCCACGCATTATCCTGCAGCGTGCCGACGACTGTCAGTACCGGACGAGCATTTCCCCACGGCCGAACCTCCGCCCCACCCCGGGGCCTGACCGGGAGCCGCTGCAGGGTGCTGCACGGTCGAGAATGAACGAGACTTCACGGAGGTTGCCCACCATGCCCCTGCCGATCCCTCCGCCCGTGCTGGTGGTGCTGTTCGCCGCCGCCATGTGGCAGATCGCCGAGCGCCTGCCGTTCGGCGGCTTCGCCTTCGCCG
This sequence comes from Pseudomonas sp. A-1, assembly GCF_004801855.1. Lineage (GTDB taxonomy): Bacteria > Pseudomonadota > Gammaproteobacteria > Pseudomonadales > Pseudomonadaceae > Geopseudomonas. Next base: position 70,954 of record NZ_SSTC01000011.1, read on the forward strand.
GCCAGCGACCGCTGGCGGCTCTGCTGCTGCTCGCCGGCGTCGCGCTGATGGCCGCCGCGGCCTGGACCATGTTCCGCGCTCGCACCACGGTCAATCCGCTCAGGCCCGAGCGGGCCAGCCGCCTGGTGACCGACGGGGTATTCGCCTTCTCGCGCAACCCGATCTACCTGGGCGATGCGCTGATCCTGCTGGCCCTGGCGCTTGGCTTCGGCAACGCGATCAGCTTCCTGCTGCTGCCGCTGTTCGTTGCCGTCCTCGGGCGCTGGCAGATCGGCCCCGAGGAGCAGGCGCTCGAGCGCCTGTTCGGCGCCGCCTACCGCGACTACTGCGCGCGGGTGCGCCGCTGGCTGTAGCCCGCCGCCCTCAGCCCGGCACGCCCAGGCGGGCCAGCGCCCCGGCCAGCAGCGGCGCCACGCTCACCGCATTGCTCGGGTGGCGGATGCAGTCGCTGCTCCACACGTGGCGTACGCCGGCGGCGCGGACGCTGTCCAGCGCGTCGGCGGCGAACAGCGCGTGGGTCACCGCCACGTCCACCGAGGCGGCGCCGGCGCCCAGCAGCAGCTCGGCGGCGCGCGCCAGGGTGCGCCCGGAGCTGGCCACGTCGTCGAGCAGCACCACCGCGCGGCCGCGCACGTCCAGCTCTGGCAGGGCGATGTCGACCTGGCGGTCGCCGTGGCGCACCTTGCTGCACACCCCGTAGTCGAAGCCGTGGCCGGCGGCGGCGACCTCGATCCACTGCCGCGACTCGGCGTCCGGGCCGATCAGCAGCGGTTTCTCCAGCCGGTCGGCGATCAACCCGGCGAGCAGCGGCGCGCCGGACAGGCTGACGGCCGCGCCGTGGGGGATCGCCTCGGACAGCGTGGCGATGCGGTGCAGGTGCGGGTCGACGGTGAGCACCGCGTCGAAGTGTTCGGCAAGGAAACGCCCGACCACCTGCTGGCTGACCACCTCGCCGGGGTGGAAGGCGATGTCCTGGCGCATGTAGGCCAGATAGGGCGCCACCAACAGCAGGCGGCGCGCGCCCAGGCGGCGCGCCTCGCCGGCGACCAGCAGCAGCTCGACCAGCTTCTCGTTGGGCCGGTCGAGGCTGCGGTACAGCACCAGGGTGTCGGCCAGCGCCCCGGCGTCCGTCAGCGGCAGGCGCAGGCGCAGCTCGTCGTCGGGGAAGCGGTGGCGCTCGATCTCGGCACAGGACAGGCCGGCCGCGGCGGCCAGGCGGCCGGCAGCCTCGCGCTCGTCGGCGAAATGCAGCAGCAGTACGCTCATCGGCGGTCTCCTCAGAATTCGACGAACAGGTGCGGCAGCTCGTCGGCGCTGCCGAGGGTGAAGCCGGAGCTGCGCCGGCTGGCCTCGCGGGCGAACTCCAGGTCGGCGGAGTAGGCGGCGTAGACCCGGTACAGCGGCGCGCCGGCGGCGACCCGCTCGCCGAGCTTGAACAGCAGGTCGACCCCGGCGCCCTGCACCTTGGGCGCGCCGGCCAGGCGGGCGATGCGCGCCAGCTGCAGGTTGTCGATGGCCACCACCACGCCGGCCTCCGCCGTGGTCACCTCGAAGGACAGCGGTGCCAGCGCCGGGGCGTTGTGGTCGAACGGCTTGTGGCCCTGGGCGGCGATCAGCGCCTGCATGCGCGCCAGGGCGCGACCGGAGTCGAGGATGTCGCGGGCGATGGCGTAGCCGTCGCCGCCGCGCACGTCGGGATCGAACTCGAGCATGCGCCCGGCCAGGCGCAGGGCCTTCTGGCGCAGGTCGTTGGGCGCGCGCGGGTCGTTCTCCAGCACGCGCATCACGTCGCGCGCCTCCAGTACCGGACCGATGCCGCTGCCCACCGGCTGGCGACCGTCGGTGATCACCACGTCGATGGTCAGGCCCATGCGCCCGGCGACGAACTCGAACAGCTTGCGCAGGCGCTGCGCCTCGGGCATCGAGCGCACCTTGGCGGTCGGCCCGACCGGGATGTCCAGCACCAGGTGGGTGGAGCCGGCGGCAAGCTTCTTGGACAGGATCGAGGCGACCATCTGCCCCGGCGAGTCGATCGACAGCGGGCGCTCCACGGCGATCAGCACGTCGTCGGCCGGCGACAGCTCGCTGGTGCCGCCCCAGGCCAGGCAGCCGCGGTACTCGCGGACGATCTCCTCGAGGCGCTCGAACGGCAGCTCGACGTTGGCCAGCACCTCCATGGTGTCGGCGGTGCCGGCCGGCGAGGTGATCGCCCGCGACGAGGTCTTCGGGCAGAGCATGCCGTGGGCGGCGACGATCGGCACCACCAGCATCGAGGTGCGGTTGCCGGGGATGCCGCCGATGCAGTGCTTGTCGACCACTGGGTGCTCATGCCAATCGAGGCGGCGGCCGACGCCGGTCATGGCGTCGGTGAGGAAGTACACCTCCTCACGGTCCAGTTCGCCCTGGTTGCAGGCGACCACGAAGGCGGTCAGCTCGATCTTCGAGTAGCGGTGCTCGGCGATGTCGCGGACGATGGCACGGAAGTCCTCGCGTCCCAGCCGCTCGCCGGCGATCTTGCGGTGCAGGGCCGGGATCGACGACGGCGGCTCGGCCTGGGAGATGGTCGCCGGATGGCCGTTGGCCACGCCGAGCTGGGCGAAGGCGTCCTGGGACAGGCCCAGCTCGCCGCAGTCGACGATGGCCGGATCGTCGACCACGTTGAGGCTGGCGAGGATGCGCCGGCCGTTGGCGCGGATCTCCACCTTGGACAGCGCCTGGAAGCCCTCGGCGCGGTACACCGCACAGTCGCGGTTGAGGTAGGCGACGTTCTCGCGGTAGGTGTCGATGGCGACGCGGCGCAGCTGCAGGTTCGCGGCGCCGCAGGGGGCCGGGGTCTTCTTCATGGGGCGCTTCCGGGGGCAGACGATCCCCGGACTATGCCGCCGCGCGGTCGCCGCCGGCAAGGGCGGCGATCAGTGCTTGGCCTCCAGGCGCAGCACGCCCTGCTCCTCGCGCCAGCCGACCCGGTTGAGGAAGCTCATGCCCAGCAGCACCTCGCTGGGCGACCCGCCGGCGACGATCGCCGCCTCGACGCCGAGCAGCTCGATGCTGCCGACCTTGACCCGGTCGAGGCTCATCCGCCAGGCCGGCACGGTGCCGCCGGCGGTATTGACCTGCATCGGCTGGCCGCGGGTCTGGTAGTCGAGACCGAGGCGCCTGGCCTGGGCCTCGTTCATCGCCACCGAGGTGGCGCCGGTGTCGACGAGGAACTGCACGCCCTGGCCGTTGACCGAGCCGGCCACCCAGTAGTGGCCGCCCAGGCCGCGGGCGATGCTCAGCTGCTGGCGCTGCGGCTCGGCGTAGCCGGCGGCGCTGTACTCGCGGGTCAGGGCGAAACTGCGCTCGACGCCGTCGACGCGCAGCACCGCGCCGCGGGCATCGGCACTGACCAGGGTGACGCCGGCCGGGCCGCTCTGCCCCGCCTTGAGCAACTGGCGCTGGCCGTCGACGGTGACCACCGCGGCGCCGGGGAACAGACCGACCACCTGCACCTGCGGCGCGGCGGCCAGCGGGCCGGCCAGCAGCAGGCCGGCGCACAGGGCGAGCAATGAACGCATGACAGAACTCCTTTTCGTCGCGGCCCCGCCGGCGGGCGGGACGTGGTTGAGGGCTCAGCCGAGCAGCCAGACCAGCCCTTGCAGCAGCCCCCAGGCGCCGATGCCGGCGAGCAGGTCGTCGAGCATGATGCCGGTGCCGCCGTGCACGTGGCGGTCGACCCAACTGATCGGCCAGGGCTTGAGGATGTCCAGCAGGCGGAACAGCCCGAAGCCGGCCAGCAGCCAGAGCCAGCCGGGCGGCGCCAGCCAGCAGGTGATCCAGATGCCGACGATCTCGTCCCAGACGATGCCGCCGTGGTCGTGCACGCCCAGGTCGCGGGATACCTTGCCACACAGCCAGCAGCCGAACAGCGACCCAAGCAGCAGGATCAGCGCGTAGCCCCAGTCGGGCAGCAGCTGCAGCAGCGGCACGAAGGCCAGGCCGACCAGGGTGCCCCAGGTGCCCGGCGCCTTGCGCATCGCCCCGGAGCCGAAACCGAAGGCGATGAACTGCCAGGGATCGCGCCAGATCGACTCCGGCGCCAGCTCCGGACGCTCATGCTTGTCCATCGCCGCCTCCGAAGTGCTGGTAGCCGGCGGCAGCCGGGGTGATGTCGTGGCCGGCGGCGTCGAGCACGCGCACGCCGCCGCCCGACTCGACCCGGCCGACGATGTGGAAGGACAGGCCGGCGACCTGCAGCGCCGTCACCGCGTGCGGCGCCACGGTGAAGGCCAGCACGTAGTCGTCGCCGCCGCTCAGCGCCAGACGCAGCGCCTCGCTGCCGGCGGCGGCGCGCAGCGCGGCGCTCAGCGGCAGCCGCGCGGCCTCGATGACCACGCGCACCGCGGACTCCTCGGCGATGTGTCCGCAGTCGGCGAGCAGGCCGTCGGAGACGTCCAGCGCGGCGCTGGCCAGCCCGCGCAGCGCCTGGCCGAGGGCCAGCTGCGGTTGCGGCATCCAGTACTGCGCCAGCAGCTGCGCATCCGCCGCGCCGCGCGGCTCGCGCTCGCCGAGCACCAGCGGCAGCGCCG